>WFMC01000129.1 GCA_009177205.1 Bacteroidales bacterium | reverse complement strand
GAAGGACAGGACTGTCATTGGACGTCATATCAATAACATCTTCAAGGAAGGAGAGTTGGAGCGTGAGACCACATGTGCAAATTTTGCACATATGGGTTCTGACGGTGACCAACAGTATGTTACTANTCTTTATAACCTCGATGTCATTATATCAGTNGGCTATCGTGTAAAGTCAAAACGCGGTACTCAGTTCCGTATCTGGGCAAATAAGATATTGAAACAGTATCTATTGCAAGGCTACGCGATCAATGAGCGAATAGCCTCGCAGAAGTATGATGAGTTGAGCCAGTTGGTGAAAGTGCTTGGACGTACTATTCAGAATCAAGAGAAGCTGACCGAAGATAGCCGTTCCTTGCTTGATGTGGTGGTAGACTATACTTACGCCCTCGATACTCTTGATCGATACGATTATCAGGAGTTGAAGATTGAAGACACAACCGGCAAAGAGTCATTCCATGCAACTTATGAGAATGCTATGGAGGTAATTCGCGAACTTCATGAGAAATTCGGTGGAAGCAATCTCTTCGGTAATGAAAAAGACGATTCCTTCAAAAGCTCTATCGGGCAGATTTATCAGACATTTGGTGGAGTTGATCTTTATCCCTCAGTTGAGGAGAAGGCAGCTATGTTACTGTATCTCGTCACCAAGAACCACTCATTCAGCGACGGCAACAAACGCATTGCCGCCACATTATTCTTATGGTTTCTCAACGGTAACGGCATTCTCTACAACGAGGACGGCACCAAACGCATAGCCGACAATACTCTGGTGGCGCTTACCCTCATGATAGCCGAAAGTCGCACCGAAGAGAAGGACACAATGGTTAAGGTCATTGTCAATCTGATCAACAAGAACAATTGAAACTCAAGAATATCAAAGGTAAAATATGTGTGAGTATAAGTCTTTATATAGATTAAGAGAAGCAACCGATATAACTATTTCAGAGTTGGAAACTCCCCATCTATATTTTTCTACACCAAATGCTTATAAAGATAAGAATGATGCTAATATATGGGGATTTGTTGAAAGTGATGACTATATCTATGAAACATTCAATAAATTTCTAAATGATGAAGGGATTAAACACCTCGCTAATCGCCTTAGAAGTATCGGTATCTGTTGTTTCACTACTGACATCCCCGGAGGAAAGGCAAAAAGCAAATTTCTTAATTGGCGTAAACCAATTTGTATAGAATATGATCCTGTTATTGTTGAGAATGCATTTGCAAAAAATAAAAATGGAATAGTTCCGTTTTATGTTGGAGCAGTAAGCTATCATAATGAACCGCTTATCTTTGAAAAAGATAACGAGTCATCATGGCATATTCTTTGGGAAGAGAGTGAATTCGGCATTATGTACAAATCTTTAAGAAGCATTAGTTTGGCTGATCGAGAATTTGATGATTTGATTAGAAAGATGTTCACTCGCTTATCTAATAAGTATAGCTATCAAAAGGAGGTAAGATTTATATCCAGGCCTTTGTCGGAAAACGTCAATAATATTAAAGGTGTTAAATTATTTATACCTGATAAGGCAATAAAAAGGGTCTTGGTTCACAAATCAGTTGACATAAATAGTGAGTTTATGAAAAAACTTAATAGTATACCACATTTAAAAGGTAAGATAGTTTATGATTGGTAATATTTGGTTTATAACTAGTTATCTAATGCAAATTTGAGGATATAAATCATATAGGTTTCATCCTTGAGCATCTTCCCATAAGGAAATTCACTACCTGCTGATTGAAGAGGATTCAAAACAAACAATCAAATTTAATCTCCATTCAGGTAAATTTATCCAATTAGAGTCGCAATAAATGACACTAATTCTTTAAGTCTAAGATTTATTTCATCAAATGGTTGTTCTCTTTGCCATGCTAATTGAATATATCTTTTATGTGCGACTGTATTTTGGATTTCTTTTTGATAATACTCCCACAAGTCAGGCTTTTCATTTTTGAGTTTATACCAGTCAACGGTGCCATCCGAGCGCAATGGAAAGCTGCACTTTTTGAATTGTTGATAAACACCTTGAAACCAAGTCTCGTCATCTTCAGTTAAGACTTGTCCATGGCTTTTCATATTCCGGACTTCACGGACGGAGTCAAGTGTCTGCTTGACGGATTTCAGGTTGTGTTCGTTGCAAAAGCTCCATAGCTTTACGCTAAATGGTATGTCTTTCAACGCTGTAGCATTATCTATCTTTGCTGAAGGGTTAAATGTTTTTAGCCTATTCTTTATTGTCTCAATGTCGATCTCTTTAGAGTAAAAGATATTAAGTGCTCGTTCAGAAATGATTAGAGAATACCGACAATATTCAGAGAAATCTATTTTGTGCCCTCTCGAGCCAAATCGATAGCGCAGCATCTCTCGATAGTCGGCATTGAAACACTCGCGGGTATATTCATCTGCAACAAATGAAAAGTCGATAAGCGGCACAAACTTATCAATGTTATAGTCAAGGCCAAGGTATTTCTCAATCTTGGCGAGACTATTTTTGTCATCGTTTCGGGAGGAAAGCATAGAATACAATTCATCCACGAACCATGAATTATCTGGCTCGCGGATAATATTTCCGAGAAATATGAGTAGCTTTTTGAGGTCTTCTTTGCGTCTGTCTTGTGCCATATTATGGTAGGATTGAGAGATCAAAGTTTGAGTCGACTAAACGAGATAGCATATCAGGTTCCGTTTGGGATTCGATAATGCCCATATCATCGCGGAGTTGTAATTCCGGGAATTGTTCGCCCAAGCTAATAACAAATTCTCGTAAACTATTGGAAACATCGTTGGACTCATTGGATGTAAGAGTTACGATTTCATCCTTGCGCTTATTGCCTGTATAGTGTTTGTGGAGGAGATAGCCCACCTGAATTTTTGTAGGCTTAATTTCGGGTATCGGGTGTCCCTCTACGACATAAAACGGTAATGGTACAGCCATACGGGTCAGTGAAATTTCAACATTTCCGGGCAGATTATTGATGTCAAGATTCTTGCTGACGGCAACAATAAAGAAACGGTCTTGGAAATGGAAACAAGCGTAGGGCTTATTGTCGTGTGTGCGAGTTCGGTATACCAGTTTGCAGCCCAATTTCTTCTCAAATGCGATAAGTGGCATAGTAAAAAGATAGTCAATACCATTTGGCTTATTGACTGGTTTCTCAATAGAAGCTAGTCGAGTAAATTGAGAAAAAAGTTTTGCATAAATCGGATCATTCTCTCCTTTTACCATCTTGAGGTAGCAGAGTTTGCCGGAGATTACATTTATCAAGTTTGGTTCACCGCGATGAAGTTGGCATTTCTCGCTCTTGTAGCGAGGATAGAATGTGGCGTATGCCGCATTGATGCCATACTTCTCCCAAATATGAAGGATAGCTCGAATATCCTTTACATATTTGCGAGCAACGTTCAACTTCTGTCCGACGGTTATACCGGTTACTTCTTGTCGGACAGAGCAATGCTGAAGACGTGTCTTCTTTACATTGATTGTGAAACGTTGGTCTGTAATGATGCGTTCAAGTTCTTTTCGGAAATCTCCGTTGGACTGATAGACATTGTGCATAGAACTGAACGTAATATCATCGGCATAGCGAGAATAGTGAAGTCCAAACCGTTTCGCAAGACCATGAAGGCGATGGTCGAGTGTATCGCAAATAGCATTTGTAAGTAATGGCGATGTAGGCGCACCTTGCGGTAACACAAATACTTCCTCAAACGGGAGGTCTTCACGGTAGTGAATGGAACGCATAGTACAAAGACCAGCTATGGTATATGCAACTTTTGCATTAAAGTTGAATGGTGCACGTTGAAGCCTATTCCATACACGCTTAATGTCGATACTTGGAAAGAAGTCTTTCAAATCTATGTTGAAAACATAGTTCTGATTAGTATGCATCATAGCATTGTCAACGATTGAGCGACCCTCGGCAAACCCCATTGCATAGGGGGATGCAGTATAGAGGGCTTTGAAAATCTCGTTCATACAAAGCTGCATCCATTTGAGATTGCCACATGGCGCACTGATGGTGCGTTCGCCACCGGACTTCTTAGGAATTGAGAATGATCGGTATCGTTCTTGTTTTTTCTCTCTATGATTCTTTGGGTTGCAAAGAATCATGAGTTTCTTCATTGTGAATGGGTATGCGGACGAGCCAAGTAGGTCTACTTTGACTTCGTTGAGAAGTTTAAGCAATTCAAGCCTGGTTCCGAGGGCTTGCGCCTTTTCTATTAGAGTCTGTTTATCCATTCAGTTTAGAAGTTTTATAAAAATATTGACATAGCGGGCTGAAACGTAGTTTTCTTTATGTCTTTTAAGACCTTAATATTACAGATTTCATAATCATTGATTGTTGAATCTGTACATTCAAGGCGATTAACTTGTCGGATGAGGAGCCACTGCACCGCAAGTAGACACGATAATCGCATAGAAGCCAATTGACCATTGGAAATCTCCCCGAGGGGAGAAGTACCCGGCAATTCGTCGGGCATTTTCAAAATGTCTGCTTCGACCCGCTATGTCAATGTTCGTTTTGTGTGTGCAAAGATACTAAATATCCGCAAACCCTTTGTTCGCATTGGTTGGCAATTTAGTCGATGTTCCAATAAGCATCCGGCTCACCATCAAAGGCGTCATTGATAACGTCATCGGAGTAACCGGCCACATCCTGAGCGTAAGTACCGGCATACTCGCCATAATTAGAACCATAGTTGTCTTCGTAATCGTCGTAGTATTCATCTTCCATAATCATATTGTTTTTTGTTTGACGATGCAAAGTTAAGATAGATGTCCGAACTCTTTGTTCGCAGTGAGTTCTTTGTATCGTTCAGACATATCGTTTGCGATTTTCGCGGCTTGTTCTGAAATATGCGAAGGACTCAGAACAATGAGATTAGCGCCATATATGGTAAGCTCACGGATAAGCTCATAGTTCTCGATGCACTCTATTGAGAAAAACTCTCCTTTTGGAAGTGAGGGATATTTAGCACTAAGATTATCTGCTTTTGAGCCTTTAAGGTGTCGCATAGACCCATGAATAGGCTTTGTAATGATATATGGAGTGGAGGCCTCACTTACCCAAAATACGATTTCTTCGACTGGCTTATCGTCATAATAGGTTATTCCAATAATATCTTCATATCTTTCGGTGAGATCGCATTTCGCCGGTTTGAATGTCAATTCTCTGGCGTATTCAAACCCATCAATACGGTCAAGTGCAAAACTCAACACCCGGTCGCTGTCAAATGGGCTGGCAAGCAAATACCACCTGCAATTATACTCTTTCAGTAAGTAAGGCGATAAGGAAACAGTCTTGATTTCCTCGTTGCTGAAAGTATGATAATGAATGACAATAGCCGACTTTGAGCTGATAGCCGCGAATAATTCTGCAAGCAGCGTTGAATTTTCGTTGATGTTCTTCGACATGGAAATTACCTCCGGAAGTTCCTCAACATTCAATTTCTGTGCAAGGGCTTCAAGCCATTCAAAGTTAGGCTGACCCTTAAAACTGCCGAGAGTTGAAAGGACCGATGCAAGCAATGAACGTTCATCTTCAGAAAGAGGTTTCTTGAAGATAGAGAACGAAGGATCAGCATAGCGGATACATGGTTTCTGATAATAGCCATCACCAGATTTTGTAGGCGAAGCAACCTTGTATCGCTCGAACTCGACATCAAACGGACTATCAAATTCAAGATAAAGAATATCCTTTTCGACACATCGACGAGTTACCGGCTCTTGGCCATAGTTGGGCAATTCCTCAGCCAGATAATCGGTCAGATCTTGAATTGAGTAAGCCTTTCGATGGTTNGATAGCAACTTGTCAAGTAGCGCATATNGGGTGAGAGCNTTCTTATTCTGTGGCATTTCTGTCTAAATTTATGTTTCGTATAATGACAACACCATCATTTCCAACCATCATAAGGCGTTTGTTATCGTTGGCAAATGATACTGCGGATATACACGTTGCATGAGTCGCAACATCTGCAATACCGGCATCCGATAGATCATGGAATTGAATGATTTGCTTGTTTGGATCGCCTACGAAGCGAATTTCCACTAATGATGATGGTTGATGTCCCCAGCCTGAATTTATCTCTCCATAGCGATTATATTTAGAAATATACCCTTGCGCAGACAGTGCAAAATAGATTCCGTTGGGAGAGAATGTGAGGAAACTTCTACCATCTATTAACCTTGACTTGAAATCCTCGAATTCGTATTCATCCTCATTTTTAGCTAAGAACGTGAACGGATTACTTGTATATGAAGCCAATGCATTTGATTTTGAAAAGGAGGTAACCCAAACTGCACGTCCTGTGTTTTGAGCTGTAATAACGGAATGATTTATCAAATCATAGATTAAAAACAGTCCGCCCCAAGATGAATTACGATCCCCTCGATAACCAGCGAGTGCGACGTATCTTGAATCATAGGAAAAAGACACATAGTTTATATATGTTAAAGGGTCTCCTAATTCAATCTTGGCATAAATCGAATCGTCATTAGAATGACGGATATAGGCAGTGCCCTTTTTACCGATAATGCGTTCAAGAAAATACATCGTTCCTAATGTATTATCCTCATCTAAGGCTGTTTTTNCCCAGNGTTCTCCNGTTTTATCATCATGAAACAAATTAGGAAATTCGTGATTGAGATATTCAAAATGTTCTTGGATGAATAATTTGCGTAAATCGCTAACTTTTTTCCATGCCATAGAACCTTTCTTNTCTTGCCAANGATATTCATATTTCTTAATAAGCCGAGAAAACTCATCTTTCGTAAGACGTTTATTGTCGGTTAACCAATAATNCTCTATNTATTCCTNTAGTCTTGTATCAGCATACAACTTGCTATCGGGAGAAATAAATTGATATTGCGCTATAGTCCTACAGTCAATCGGCTGCATTGTAACTGGATTAATTAATCGAGGCTGTAGGGATACTGGCGTTTCAAACTGTGGGCGACTACCATTAACCTGCTTTACAAAAGAAACGTTGTCGTAAACTACCTCTGTTGCGTGAGCAATGTCTAATACTATTGTTTTAGTTCCATTTCGATGCATNATGCTCTTGCCGTCCTNACTTAGCAATACATCGTGATATTCTGAAGTGTCAAAAAGTNTCTCCAGTATTTTCATCTTGCTGAATTCTTGCCCATCAAATTCGAATAGATACACGCCTTCCTCATCAATGGTCAAACCGAATTTAAGACTTTGGGACAGGAAATCAGGAATATCTATATTCCTCNCCTGTACTTTTAANATTCGTTTATTANGGAAAATGTATACTTCATCAGTAATTAAAAATGATTCATTCTTGCGGCAACGTTTCGCTTTATACTTACCATAGGTATAACCGCTAAGTGATNGNATAATGTNCCTATCTTTANTTGTAATAACTCCATAGTCNCTAAAANACTNGAAATNATATTTATGAGCANNCCCTTNNTCCCAATATCCATTTCTATTGAGAGTAAAAATGGTATCTCCCTCATACAGATGAATATGATTCCCATCTTTATAAATAGTACCAGTGTTCTTGTAACCAACGCCGGAATATGTTTTATTTAGTACGAATGACTCTCTATTATTATACAGACAAATACTATCATGGAAAATCAAAGAATGATCGAATGTGTTTTGTATGAGTCGAGTATACTCATTCATACATGCGTTCAGTGTACACTCTCCCGTTCTGTTCACTCGATAAGGGGTATCCTTTTCAAAACGTATGTGTTCCTTTGTATAGAAAATTTCCCATTCGCATGGATAAAAATCAAATTCGAAGAAATCCGCTGAAATAGTAGCTTCTGGGAATTCAGTTTCTCTTAGATCAAAATCCTGAATTGCTTGTTTGCGTTTCCATACATCCACCATCCTATTGTCTCCAATTCGTGCGAGATGGCCTTTTATCTCAATTCTTTTGATGAGTTTATCTTCATCTATATCGTAAATATATAATGATTTCCCATAGCTTTTAACCTCATAACTTATTACTATGTTAGGTGCTACAATATCTACTATACCCCCATAGAATGAGGTTGTCTTAGCATTGCGTTCAAGACTTTCTGTTAAGGATATGATTTCAATTTTACTATTATGGGAGAGAATAAGACGTTGTGTTTTATCATCAATAACGAATAAATCAACAATTGCACGGGTGATTATACTCCGGTCTGAAAGTGAACACAGCATCAGTATTTTCTTATCATCGCTTTCTTCACTCCATACTATAACCTCGGAATTATAAAAGATTATGTTACTTATACTCAGAACAGGCTTCTGTTCCTTTAAAGAATATAATGTACGTTCAGCGTGAGTCTTATTTTCTAAAATCGCATATTCGGAAGAGAGTACAGTTATTTTGTCTGGAGATATTGCCTCAACATAGCCTTCTTGAGTCTTACGATTGTAGAAATATGTACGATCGTTCATAACAATAAATAGCCAAGGACAATTATCAAAAATAAAAGCATTCTTTAATTTACTTCCACCATACTTATACCCGTCTTCTACAGTCAATGAAATTGCAGTTCCATCAGAACACTCAAGTGAGAATTCTCCAGACACAGGAATTGGGAAAGAAAATGGCTCGTTAGGATATACCTTTCCGCTAGAGATCTCGGTGTATCTACTTCCTGATTTCTTCAGAACACGATATTCAATAGCGTCGGTTCCAGTAACATGCATATGAAAAAGGGTGTTTAAATAGCCTTTATATGGGTGAATTGATACTGACATAATATTATAGTGTTTGTCCTGCAAAGTTAGTCATTCTGGGCGAACTCTATGTTCGTAATTGTAGAATTACAAAATAATTATATGTGACAACCTATTTTTGGATTATCTACAGTTCTCCGTATGAGAATGTTGCGATGAAAGGGCTCAATGATAAGTTTATGAAAGATTGCCACATTCATAATGCAATTAGGAAACGTGGACAGAAAGTGCAGGAGTTACTACTACCTCTGACGATTTTGGGCTAATGAAGATGGGAAAATGTGGGAATTTGTGGGCAAAGATGAGAATTGTTCCCAAAGAGGGGAATTTAGCAATGGAAATGTACGAACTTTGTTGTTGCACATTTCTTTTTTATGTTCATGTGCGAGGTAATTTTGCTGTTTAAACACTTTTGAATATGAATCATACACTTAAATGATACTGGCTACGAAAGTCGTAATGACTATGATAGAAAGCTATCCACAGGAGTATTGAGAGATGGCTTTGGGAATGGGAGAGGCTGATTTGTTGGAAACCTTTATTCTGGGAACAGCAGCAAATGCAACTTTAATTCTTTTAGAGTGTTACCCTCACTTAAATAATATCAGTTAGCACGAAGTTTATCAAATAATAAGTAGGTTTTTTGCATAGTGTTTTGGATAGAAGTGGAATTTTGCTTAAATTCGCGAAAGAATATAATTAACCTATGCTGATATCATACTAACCTATACTGATATCACTTTTATCTTATTTCTCAAATAATACCGTAACAATGAAAAACGATCGAATACTTCTGTCGGAGGTTTTGCCTGATTATCCTGAATTTCAGGAGGGTATCAGACGTGCACCCGACCGTGGATATACTCTGACCGAAGCTAAAACTATCACAGCCCTTAAGAATGCTCTGAGATACCTTCCTGAAAGTCTTCACGACAAGGTTGCACCCGAATTCCTTGAGGAACTGCGTACTCGTGGNCGTATTTANGCNTATCGCTGGCGNCCTGCGGGAGATCTGAAAGCTAAACCGATTGACCAATATAAGGGTAAATGCCTCGAGGGTAAAGCTTTCCAGGTGATGATTGATAATAACCTCTGTTTTGATATCGCCCTTTATCCATACGAATTGGTGACTTACGGGGAAACAGGACAGGTATGCCAGAACTGGTTGCAATATAATCTTATAAAGAAGTATCTTGAGGAACTAACGGATGAACAGACTCTGGTGATAGAATCAGGTCATCCTCTCGGCCTTTTCCCCTCCAAGAAGGATGCACCCAGAGTAATTATTACGAATGCCATGATGGTCGGTTTGTTTGACAATCAGCATGACTGGCATGAAGCAATGCAGATGGGTGTGGCTAACTATGGACAGATGACTGCGGGCGGATGGATGTATATCGGGCCTCAAGGAATTGTACATGGTACCTTCAACACTCTTCTGAATGCCGGCCGTATGAAGTTGGGAGTACCACAGGATGGAGATTTGCGTGGACATCTGTTTGTATCTTCCGGTTTGGGAGGTATGAGCGGTGCTCAGCCTAAGGCTGCCGAGATTGCCGGAGCGGCCGCTATTATTGCCGAGGTGGATTCGTCACGCATTGAAACTCGCAAGAAACAAGGTTGGGTGCAAGAGGTCACTGAGAGTATACCGGAAGCGTTCAGTATGGCTGAAGAGGCTATGAAAGAGGGTAGACCTATTTCTATAGCATATCATGGCAATGTGGTGGACCTTCTTGAATATGCAGTTAAGAATAATAAGAAAATTGAACTGTTAAGCGATCAGACTTCCTGCCATGCCGTCTATGAAGGTGGTTATTGCCCTGCCGGACTTACCTTCGAACAACGGACNGCNCTACTACATGATAATCCCGAGGAATTCAGANNAANGGTNGATGAATCGTTGCGTCGTCATTATAATGCCATAAAAGCTCTTGTGGCAGAGGGAACATATTTCTTTGATTACGGCAACTCTTTCATGAAAGCGATCTATGATGCCGGAGTAAAAGAAATCTCACGAAATGGATTGGACGAAAAGGATGGATTTATATGGCCGTCATACGTCGAGGATATTATGGGACCCATGTTGTTTGATTACGGTTACGGTCCGTTCCGGTGGGTATGTCTGAGCGGTAAACATGAAGATCTCGTGAAGACCGACAAAGCTGCAATGGAGTGTATAGATGCCGAGCGTCGTGGTCAGGACCGTGATAATTATAATTGGATCAGGGATGCCGAGAAAAATGCACTTGTAGTGGGTACCCAGGCACGTATTCTTTATCAAGATGCATTGGGCCGAATGAATATTGCATTGAAATTCAATGAGATGGTACGCAATGGAGAAGTTGGTCCTATAATGCTTGGACGTGACCACCATGATGTCAGCGGTACAGATTCACCATTTAGGGAGACTTCCAATATAAAAGACGGTTCCAATGTAATGGCCGACATGGCTGTGCAATGTTTTGCCGGTAATTGTGCCAGAGGCATGAGTTTGGTTGCGCTTCATAATGGTGGAGGTGTCGGTATCGGCAAAGCAATCAACGGCGGTTTCGGTATGGTGTGTGACGGCTCCGAACGTGTAGATAACATTTTACGGAACGCTATGCTCTGGGACGTTATGGGTGGCGTGGCNCGTCGTTCCTGGGCACGAAATGAGAATGCTATGTCTACTGTCAAGGAGTGGAACGATACTCAGGCCGAAAACGGTTTTATGATTACCGAGCCCTTTATCGCTGACGAAGCATATCTTTCGGAACTTGTGAAAAAGTAGTTTTCTCAATCCGGAAGAAATTTGTCATTATCAAATTTAAATATAATTCCATTACCATTATAAGTAATTATTACGTATAAGTTTTAATACGTTAAGACAATGAATCAGATAATAGAATGTGTCCCCAATTACAGTGAGGGACGTGACCTTGAGAAGATAGAAAAAATAGTTGAATGTTTCCGTGGCAAACCGGGAGTCAAGCTNCTTGATTACTCCAACGATGAGAATCATAATCGTCTTGTGGTGACAGTAGTGGGAGAGCGTGAACCATTGAAGGCTGCCGTATTGGAATCTGTAGGTAAGGCTGTGGAACTCATAGACCTTACCCAACACCACGGCCAGCATCCTCGAATGGGTGCAGTGGATGTTATTCCTTTCATCCCTGTGCGTAACTCCTCAATGGAGGAATGTATAGAACTCTCAAAAGAGGTNGGAGCAGCCATTGCAGANAAATATAATTTCCCGGTTTTCTTATATGAGAAATCNGCTTCAGCTCCTCACAGGGCTAATCTGGCAGCAGTGCGAAAAGGTGAATTCGAGGGNATGGCTGAGAAAATTAANCTTCCGGAGTGGCAGCCGGATTTCGGTCCGGCCGAGCGTCATCCCTCAGCCGGGACGGTAGCAGTAG
>WFMC01000063.1 GCA_009177205.1 Bacteroidales bacterium | reverse complement strand
AACTTGACATTTTTCCTTTTTTACACTTTCTATTCAATCTAAAATATTATTTATATTAGATTAAATTATTGGAAATAGTTTCTTTGTTGATTACTCTCCGGCTTCGTTGAGCATCTGAATTTTCAGACGAATCTCCTTAATATCCTCTTCAAGGCGAGCCATCTTGCGCTCCATCTCTTTCACCATAGAGTTTCCGGCTGAAGACTTCACATTGAAGAATCCTAAATTATTTTTGTATGTCTTCAAATCGGCTTGTTTCTGCTCAATCACTCTAAGGAGACGTTCACGCTCATTACGCAATTTCTTGTCATCACCTTTCAGTTCATTTAATTGACCTTGGAAATTCTGACGACGTTCGTCTTCACGCTTCTCATTAATAGCCTCATAAATGGAATCGCATACCTCTCTATATTGCTTATAGATTTTGTCTTTCTGTTTTAAAGGCACATAGCCGATACCATTCCATTGAGCCTGCAGATCTTTTACTATTTTTAATATATCTCTTCTATCTCCATCAAGTGGCACAGCCTTAAGTTTAACTATTATTTCGCGCTTAGCTTCCAGATTTGCATTCTCTTCATTGCGACGTGCCACATCTTTCTCTTTCTTCCTATCGAAGAATTTATTGCATGCGGTAGTGAAGCGTTCCCATATAGTGTCACTATGCTTTCTCGGCACACTCCCAATCTTCTTCCATTCAGCTTGAAGTTTGATGACCTCATCGAGATTCTTTCTCAATTCATCTTCATCCTTGAGAGCCTCAGCCTTTTCACAGAGTGCAATTTTCTTTTCGAGATTTGCTTGAAGATTATCTTTTACGCCTTGAGTAAACGCGTTTTTAGCATCGAAGAATATATCATTTGCTTTGCGGAAACGAGCGAAGAGTTCATTATTAACTTTGCGAGATGCGAAGCCCAAAGTCTTCCATTTTGCTTGCAAATCTTTCACCTTTTGCGCAGCTTCATCCCATTGGGCAAAAGTGGTGAATTCAGTGAAATCTATCTTCTCAACTTCCTCGCAAAGTGCGATTTTGGCATCTTCATTCTCTTTTTCTCGATTTTTTCTCTCATCAAAAAATTCTTGATGCTTTCTGTTGANTACAGCGGATGCCTCTTTNAATTCCTCCCAAANCGAGTCACGCAAGTCCTTCACGACAGGACCTATTTCGCGCCATTCAGCGTGGAGTTGACGCAATCTTGAAGCGGCTTCAATTATATCTTCAGCTGCTTGAAGACCCAATGCCTGCTCAATCAAAAGGCGTTTCTGCTCAAGATTTTTCTTGAAATCCAAATCGCGCAACTCTTTATTTATCTTTAATGTATCGTAGAATTGCTCCACGAGGGTCTGATATGACTTCCAAATTTCTGCTTCAGCTGATGGGGTTACATCCATATTGTTTTTAAACTCCTGCTGAAGTTCTTGGAATTTGTTGAAATGCACATTTACGTTGTCGGCATCTTCAACAATCTTAGCCATCTCTTCAAGGATTTCACGTTTGCGCGCCAGATTGGCTTCGCGTCGCTTCTCCTCCTCTTCAAGATAGCGTGCTCTCAACTCCTTGAATCTTGCCAATAATTCTTTGCTTTCATTTTCCAATTCATCCGGAGTTGAAGAAAACGCATCAGGAGAATTTCCAGCTTCTACAAAAGCATTCAATTCATCATTTACTTCGCGTTGGCGAATGGCAAACAATGCCTGTTTGAGAGCCAAAACTTCCTTATGGGCATTAACTTCTTCTTTTTCCACGATATTTCGGAGAGTATCCAATATTTCCTCCTTGCTCATAGCGTGGACATTCTTGGGATCGGATTCCACCTCTGCTGCAATTGTGATTTCTTCATTCACCTCTTCAACNGGGATAATCTNTTCAGGATCAGTCATATCTTTTGTTTTATTAGCACTTAACGTGCGTTTTTAAAATTAGTGTCAATTAAAAAATCAGTATTTATTCTTCAATAACTTGCATTGATAATATTTTCACATCCTCTTTGGGACGATCACCTTTCGATGTTTCGACATTTTGTATTTTTTCCACAGTATCCATCCCTTCCAGCACTTCTCCAAAGACTGTGTATTGATTATCAAGGTGAGGCGTACCGCCTTTTTCTATATAATCTTTTTTCATTTCTTCCGTCATCTCCGGAGCCTTGAAATTTTTCTCCAACCCATCTATGAGTTGAAGCCTTAGAGATTCTAATTGCGCAGTGTCATTGGCAAGTTGCAACTCTCTGATTTTACCTGCATTCTCTTTCATCAGTTTGCGCCATTCCTGTTGCTTGGCATCGTCAGCCATTCTTCTCTCCATTTGCTTAATCATGGATTCAGAATATTTTTGACCGGTAACGATGTAAAACTGTGAGCCTGAACTGCGACGCTCCGGATTCACTTGATCGCCGGTGCGAGCCGCTGCCAACGCTCCATATTTGTGATAATGTTTGGGATAAACTATTTCAGCAGGAATGGTATATCCGGGATCGCCCGAACCGAGTTGCTTTTCAGGCAACGCACCTTTTGATTCAGGGTCACCTGTCTGCACCATAAAATCTTTAATCACTCTGTGAAACAACACTCCGTCATAAAAACCATCCTTAGCCAATTTTAGGAAATTCTGCTTATGAAGCGGGGTGTCTCCATATAGTAAAATTTTTATGGGACCTAAGGATGTAGTGATTTCCACTATTGCATCTTTACTTACTGTGTCAGATTTTTCTGTCTTATTCATCTTCTTCGAATCGGTTGAAGTGGCTTTCATAGAAATTTCACTCTTTTTCTGGGATGCCTGACGTTGCTGCTCGGTTTTCATGGCTTTGGGAGTCATGGGTCGAGTAGAATGCTTGACTTTTGCATCAGAAGTTGTGAAACTTACCAATGAAATTAACAATATGGGTATAAATTTAGCAACTTTCATATTTAATTGAATATTCCTGTGGGATAAATTCGTTTATATAACCTTCTGAAGACATCGTCGGAAGAACATAATTCTTCATATCTATCTTGATAATCAGTTCCCCAGATGGCTTCAAGCAAACCGCCGATATAGCGACGCTCACGGTCTTTTTCTATTGCTGCCTCAATCAAACCTGGCAGAAATTCCTGAAATTCCTTTCTGTTGACCGCAGCCAGGAAACGTGCAGTGCTTGAAAGAAACTGACCGCTGGAGTCATTTTGCTTCAAATTGAAGATTAAGGAGTCTAATTCATCCCTACATGTTTCCACATTATTGACTATATATTCATAAATAGCCATTCCTTTTTCCATCTCATCTAAATTATGCTCGTTTTCGCTCATAACTTAAAAATAATTAGGTTAGATTCGCAAAAATAGCAAAAAATTTNCNAGNNCANCTAATTTTTTTTAAATTTGTGAAAAATTCCAACGATATGTCATCAAATATTCCTAAAAATCTTGTAATTGTTGTCGGTCGGCAATTCGGCAGTGGCGGCAGGCAATTGGGTAAAATGCTCGCTGATCATTTCTCTCTTGCTTATTATGATAAGGAACTCTTATCAAAAGCAGCTGAAAAATTTGGCTTTTCCCAAGAGATTTTTGCAAAATATGATGAAAAACGCCCCTCTCCAATTCGCTCCCTCTTTGCTAACACATTAGGAGTTGCAGATGTTTATTCTTCTCATCCGCTCAGCAGCGAAAGCATCTATACCGCACAAGGGAAGGTTATCCGGGAACTGGCAGAGGAAAAAGGAGCAGTCATCGTCGGACGATCGGCAGATTATATTCTTCGCGATCATCCCAATTTAATTAGTGTTTTCCTGCACGCCCCCGTGGAGGAACGAGCTCGCAGACTCGTGGCTCGAGGAGATGCAACCGATATAAATAAAGCTACAGAATTGGCAAAAAAGATTGACNCNAAAAGAGAGAACTTTTATAATTATTACACNGGAAGAAANTGGGGACACNCTGATAATTATCATTTAACNCTCGATNCCTCGAAATTGGATATAACACGGAGCNTTTGAATTGATAAAAAATTTTATAATTCACCGCTTCGAAAAGAAAGCTGAATGAACTTTTTTCCTCTAATTTAACTTTTATTATAAAGATTAAGATTTATTAAAAGTTTATACTGCTATGAAAGGGAAAAATTATATCTTTACTTACCTGAGTACCCTGATTATCGGAATCCTTCTTTTGATTTTCCACGACAGGGAGACTCTTTACAACACTGTGGTGCTTATCATCGGAATATTGATAGCCGTTCCGAGTTTGATACTGTTCATTACGACTCTCGTTCGCAAAGGAGATTCAAAGGAATCTCCCGGATTGAAGAACACCATCAAGTTGACATCTTCAATCGCTTCCTTGGTGGGACTCGGATTCGGAGTGTGGATGATTGCAAACCCGGCATTCTTTGTGAGCGCAATTATATATACTCTCGGCGCCATATTGATTCTTGCCGGAATCCTTCAAATGACAATGATTTATCTTGGCGCAAAGCCTTTGCGCCCTGCTATAGGATGGTTTATCATACCATTGCTGACCTTACTGACAGGCGTTGTTATTGTCTTCCTGGGTCCGGCTAAAGTTTCAGCCTTTGCAGGGCTTATAACAGGCATAGCTTTAGTTGTGTACGCAGCCAATGGGCTTGCATCTGCCGGAAAAGAATCTAAAGAATCGGATGATGTGAAGAAATTGGAACATCTTACTGCTGATAAGGATGATGAAAAAGCGCAAAAAGCTGAGCAGAAAGAGGAAAAGGAAGAAAAGGAGGACGAGATAGAGGGGAAAGATACTGAAGAAAATAAAGAGTGAGAAATGCGGATGGTCGCTTCATTCCGGGAGAATGAAGAGGAAAGTCCGGGCAACACAGAGCAGCATATTTTCTAACGGAAAGCCGGCGGCGACGTCGGGGATTAATGTGACAGAAAACAACCGCCTTCAACGCTTATTCAGCATTGAAGGTAAGGGTGAAAAGGTGGAGTAAGAGCCCACCGGCTTCCCGGGCGACCGGGAAGGCCGCACATCCTATGCGTTGCAAGGTCAAATATACCGGCAATTAAGGATTGCTCGTCCGTTGCCGGGGGGTAGGCCGCTAAAGTCGGCGGGCAACCGCCTGACTCAGATAAATGACCGTCACCCTTCCTCTTGAGAAGGGCACATAACCCGGCTTATAACATTTCTCACTTTTTCGTATATTAATGGGGGATGAGAACATCTCGCTACTCATCCCGCCATTTTTTTAACTTTAATTCCAATTACAAGACTATGGCTAACAATTTCATACCTAAAATGATTGCCAAAATCAAATATCTTTATGATTATTGTGTAATAGGAGTGTGGCGCGAACCACGCAACACCATTATGGTCAGAATTGTGAAAACAGCCAATTTGTCAGTCCGCTCCTTTCTCGACAGAGACTTGCAACTGAAGTCTGCAGCCCTTACATATTCTGCAGTGCTTGCACTCGTGCCGGCAATAGCACTTCTTCTCGCCATTGGAAGAGGATTCGGGTTTCAGGATATTATCTCCAATGCTCTTTATCAATATTTTCCGGCTCAACATAAGGCTTTGGAGACAGCGATGGGGTTCGTGGATTCATATCTCAAAGAAGCCAGCAACGGCATCTTTGTAGGTGTCGGAATTATCATCCTCCTCTGGACCCTCATATCGCTTCTTTCAACAATTGAAGAAACCTTCAATAATATCTGGGATATTAAGAAAGACAGAACGATTTATCAAAAAATTACTGATTATTTGGCTATATGCCTTTTAGTCCCTGTTCTGATCGTCTGCTCTTCAGGAATTTCAATTGTGATGTCTACAATTGTACAAAACAATCTTCAATTAGCATTCCTCACTCCCCTTGTCAACGTGTCAATCGACCTTATCCCTTTAGTATTGGCATGGCTGGCATTCACCCTCTCTTACTATTTGATTCCAAACACTAAAGTTAAATTCGGATATGCAGCTATCGCCGGAGCAATTTGCGCAATCGCTTTCCAACTCTTACGGCTACTTTTTGTCAACGTACAGATTTATGTATCAAAATATAATGCTATTTACGGCACTTTCGCTTTCCTCCCACTACTTTTGGTATGGCTTCAATTATCATGGCTGATCTTACTGTTCGGATGCGTGCTGACCTATTCAATGCAAAATATTTTTGCCTTCAATTTTTTGGGGGATGTAAAGACTGTCTCGAATGACTATAAACGCAAAGTTGTCACGGTGGTAGCTTGCGCAATCTTTCAGAGATTTATCAAAAAACTCCCCCCTCTTTCACGAAATGAGATTTCCACTCTTTACGACCTCCCGATTAGAATGGTAGGCGATATCACATACGCGCTCCACGACGCCGGATTAGTCTATAATGTCTTGATTAAAGATGATGTCGTAGGTTTCGCCCCGGCGGTGGAAGCAGAAAAATTGACGGTTGGCGACCTCTTCCGCAAACTGGATGCAGTGGGTGATTCTAATTTTATTCCACGTTTTAATCAAATATATCCCGACCTGGTGAATCAAATTGATGAGTGGAATGATAACGCCTGGAATGAGGCTTCCACGCGTCTGATCGACATTCCTCTACCCACCCCACAGGATATCAAGAACATCATATCAAAATTCATCAACAATTAAGAGAGATGGAGTAAAATTGTTTTTTGTGGCGTTTTATGTTGCATAACATATACATTTTGCCATGAAAATACAATTTATTTTTGTTTCTTTACAAAAGAAACATATAAATCCAATTTCTCAATATGAGTTATCTGAAGTTTGACAAAAACCTGATGATAAATCTGGAGCAATCATTGCCTAAGGAGATGTTGCGCACCAACAAATCCGGGGCATATCATTGCACAACTATTGTCGGGTGTAACACTCGAAAACAACACGGACTGCTCGTTATTCCCATTCCGGAAATGGACGACAAAGCCCACATACTACTTTCATCCCTTGATGAAACTGTAATCCAACACGGCGCTCCCTTTAATCTCGGACTTCATCAATATCAAAATGATGTCTTCAGCCCTAATGGCCATAAATATATCCGGGAATTTAATTGCGAAACAGTGCCGACAATGACATACCGCGTCGGAGGCGTAATTCTCACAAAAGAGAAAGTATTCATCTCTCACGAAAACCGAATCCTGATTAAATATACTCTCGTAGAGGCACATTCCGAAACTACTCTGCGTTTTAAACCTTTCCTGGCT
This sequence comes from Bacteroidales bacterium, assembly GCA_009177205.1. GTDB lineage: Bacteria > Bacteroidota > Bacteroidia > Bacteroidales > Muribaculaceae > Lepagella. Next base: position 922 of record WFMC01000063.1, on the reverse strand, counting down.
TTCAGGAATGCCAACGATCTCTGCGTGGAAAATAATCAGATCAACAAGTCAATCCGACACATAGATAATGGCATAGCCACTTGCCTTTATCAAGGGTATCCGGAATTGAATATGCAGTTCAATAAGGAGGTAAAATGGGTTGATGACGGACATTGGTATAAAGATATAATCTATTACAAAGACCGCGACAGAGGCATTCCCTACCGCGAAGATCTATGGGTTCCGGGATATTTTGAATTGCCGATAAAAAAAGGGGAGTCAATCATCTTTTCCGCTTCAACTTTCCCCACAAACCCGAAAGATTTTGAATCCACTTATGAGCAGGAATTGATTAGCCGCACATCGCGTACAAGCTTTTATAACTGCTTGAAAAATTCCGCCAAGCAATTCTATCTTAAAAATAAGTCGGGCATGTACATAATGGCGGGCTACCCGTGGTATAATGTTCGCGGACGCGACGAATTGATCGCTCTGTCGGGATGCACCTTGGCTATCGACCATCGCGAGGATTATGAGAAAATAATGGATACTTTTCTCAAAGCCTTAAGAAAATATATTGAAGAGGGGATAAAGGACTCTGTGATCCATGATATTGACCTGCCTGATATGCCTCTCTGGACAATCTGGGCAATTCAGCAATATCGTCGCCGGGAAGGGCTGACGGAGTGTAAGAACAAATATGGCGCGGAAGTGGAATGGCTTGTTGAGTCTATCAGAAACAATAAAGTTCACAATCTCAACCTTGATTCCAACGGGCTCCTGACTTCCGATGGCTCTAATACCCCTGTAAGCTGGCTTAGCGCATCTTTGCAGGGAAAACCATTGATTCCGCGCACGGGTTACATCGTAGAATTTAACGCTCTGTGGTATAATGCCTTGCGATTCTTGATTTCTCTATATGAAAATGATGAGTCCAAAGCGG
>WFMC01000155.1 GCA_009177205.1 Bacteroidales bacterium | reverse complement strand
AACTTCCGTATTGATACTCTTACAGTTGTTCGTGCGTTGGTGATTTCATAGGGATATTTGTCTCCCCGCTCTTCTACGCAGTCTTATATATTTTATAATTCACTAATGCCAATCGTAAGTTTGGTTACGAATTCCAAATATTTCTTTNNCGANGAATTAGGAATATACACATNGAATGTGACANATTTAAATAAAGNGAATGTCAGGAGGCNATCAAATATAGAATATTATGAGCCGGATTCGGATGAAAGCATCAATCAGTTAATTGAATTGAAAGTCAAGGGGAACGCATCCAGAGTTCATCCTTTGAAATCATTGGCGCTTTATGCCAACAAAAGGTTTGGAGAGAAAAATTTTAAGCATGAATTCTTTCCTGACCAAGCACCCGGTATTGAGAAATGGAAATCATTGGAAATGAAAAATGGAGGAAATGATTTCTATGACATATATTGCAGAGATGAATGGGTGCAATATTCGATGGGTATGCATGCCGATCTTGATTGGCAACCCCATAATTATGTTCAAGTATATCTCAATGGTGAATGGCTCGGATTGATGTCTTTGCGTCCTCGCGCGGATGAAGATAACATTTATTCATTTTATGATGGTTTGGAAGATGTGGATGTGATAGAGACATGGTGGGAAGTAAAGGAAGGAAGTTTTGATGAGTTTGAAGATTTCCGTAATTTTTTCAATGAAGAAGGTCATACTATCACTGAATATGAAGAGAGATTAGACCTGAACGAATTTGCCAATTATCTTGTCATGGAAACATTCTTCAGCAATAATGATTGGCCTCACAATAATGTCGTTTTATGGAGACCTCGAATTGAAACAGGCAAATGGAGATTTATAGCAAAAGATTTAGACTGTTGTGTGGGTCGTTACAGTTTTAACAGTTTTGACAAACCAATCCTGTATGAAATTACAGATCCAAGTTATAATGGACCGGCTGCAAATTTTTCACATTTTACAAAATTGATTGAATCAATATTAAAAGTGCCGGAATTTCAAGATATGATGATAGATAGATATTGTGTTTATCTCGGTAGTTTTTTAAGTGAAAAAGTTATCGTAGACAATCTCACAAAGATTCAATCCATAATAAATCCGTCAGTGATTAAAATGGGAGAAAAATATACCGGAGTTGATAACAATATTCTNGAAAGGCGNACGNGATATGCTCATNATTGGNTTTCAAAGCGAACANCCTTCTTTATGGATCATGTTAAGGATTTTTTCAAACTTGGTTCTATTGTTGATATTACCGTTGAGGAATCACCTCAGGCCGAAGATAATCTGTATCTGAATGGAATAAAGTTGGAGTCAAATTCTTTCCAAGGGAAATGGTATGCCGGAAGAACACTTGAATTGGATTGTGATTTATTCTCCGATAGCCTTAAAGGATGGAAAATAGAAATTATTCCCAATAAAGAGAATGATGAAGAGAATGATGAAGAAAAGGATGAAGAAATCATACCTGAAGAACCTTCTGCCTCATCCTCTGATTCTTTTGCCTTGGTTGACATTGATGATGAAGAAGGACCGGTTGACCCAATAGACCCAACAGATCCTGTTGATCCCATAAGCCCGGTTGATCCGGTTGACACAATAGACCCAATAGACCCAGTGGAGCCCGTAGACCCGGAGGACCCGAATAATCCGGAAGAATCCATTGTGGAATTTCATGAGGTCAGCGAAGATAGTAATAAATTGAGTTTTGTGGTTCCGGATTGTGCTTCTCTCAAGATTACTCCTGTCTTTCACATAAATACACATGTTTCAGAACCTATAGCCGGTTCTGTGAAAGATGAGGGTAAGGAATATTATGACATTACAGGCAAACGCCTTCAGAGTCTCCCTGATAAAGGGTTCGTAATTATTNGTTCGNATAATATGAAATCTAAAAAAATATTGAANNATTANTTGTTGAAGNTGGAAAAGATTGNAAGNTTTANGATAGACCATACNAGATTGGAACCCNGAATTTTTGTTTCACGGTCGNATACANCCCCTGCGGNTGATTTTATTACGACTTTTGATATCCGTATGACACGTCCTANTCGTGAACCTGCTTTATCCCCTCAGGCANTTCATGCTATGGAGCATCTCGCNGCAACTTTTTTGAGAAATCATCCTGTGTGGAAAGATAAGGTTATCTATTGGGGTCCGATGGGTTGTTGTACCGGTAATTACCTTCTTCTATCCGGTTCTTACGACAGTCGCGAAATTTTACCCCTAATGAAAGAGACAATGCAATTTGTCAGCGAATTTTCAGGAGAAATTCCGGGAGCTTCTCCCCGCGATTGTGGCAATTACAGCTTTATGGACATGAAAGAAGCGAAAACGGCGGCAAAGAAATATTTGCAAGAGATTCTTGAAAANNCAAAAGANGAAAAATTTTANTTACCCTGAAAAATAAAAATAAATCTAAAAGGGTTTTCAAAGAAAACTTAATAATT
>WFMC01000075.1 GCA_009177205.1 Bacteroidales bacterium | reverse complement strand
CCGGCCAAGATGGAACGCTAAATTACACAAAAACCCCGGAAGGTATCTATACCAACCGGGGTCATTCTTCCATTGACTCTCAGGGGTCAAACTTATTATATNAAAAGGGGTNATTCCTTTTTGCCAAAAGGGGTCATTCTTCAGTGGCTTTTCCATATGGGTGTTACCAAAGTTAAATGCAGTATAAATGAATTACCCCTTCATTTTGTGTTTGATACCGGAGCGGCAGATGTTACAATGTCATTAGTGGAAGCTACATTCATGCTCAAAAACGATTATCTAAAGCCCGATGATTTCATTGGCTCAGCTCGTTACATAGATGCGAATGGTGACATCAGTGAAGGTGCAGTTGTCAATCTTCGTCATGTTAACCTTGGCGGTGTTGAGCTCTCCAATGTTCGAGCTTCTGTTGTGCGCAACCAAAAGGCTCCGCTTTTGTTAGGTCAATCCGTATTAGGGAGATTGGGGAGCATTGAGATAGATAACAATAAATCAGTACTGAGAATTACCGGTGTCAAATAAGTCGTCATATGTCTGATAATTCAAGGTGGACTTTAGACAAGATTGCTGGTATTACACTGTTTATTTTGGTAGCCATACCGCTTTGGGTGATATGGCTACCTTTTTATCTCATATTAAAAGTTGTTGTGACAATATGGCAACCTTACTTCTACAGAAAACAATCTGAGAAATGGAACAAACATTATCAAGAATGTCTAAGGAAAGGAATATATATTGACTACCCCCGAGGGAGGGTACACTACTGGGAGTAAGACCATGGATAAGCAAGATTGATGATTAGAAAGAGGAATTATTATAATAATTGTTGTTTACCTTTTCCAGTTTTCTGTCATAAAGGTTGTAATAACAAAAACTACAGACTATGAGTATCTTTTCGAAACTATTATCAAAACCCTCTAAGGAGGACATTCTTCGCTTTAACTATCACAGTTGCTTCAAAGCGCTCCCAACTCTCATTGAAAAATACAACGAGCGTGAAATCTCATTTGGTGAAGTTATTGATACAGAAAAGTATCACGATGGCAGTGATATGTCGAGGAAGCTTGCTAAGCAAGTTAGGACCATCCAATCTGGTATAAATGGGCATCCCGAGGTGTCCCTAACTCTGATCATACCACCTTCTAACGGTATGATCTCTGAAGTTGAGGTTGCTATGATTGCACACAACACCAAACTTCATCACGCTGTTGTCTTCACAATGGAATATTCTCTCGGCGATTATATGGTGTGCATACCAACTCCTACTCAACATGGCAATCTCGGTATTGTAGTTGCCAACAGAGAACAATTTTGTTTTGAAGTATTCAAAAGGTCAATGGAGTATTGGGACAACATGGAAACCGGAATGAATCCTCAGGCAGTTTTCTAAATTTAGTTCTACCAATAGGCTATGGAGAAAGACAACTACAGACAGATTAAAGAGCCAATAAATTCCGATTTATACGCTGTTCAAAATAAGGACTATAAGTGGGGAGTCGTTGATGAGGATGACAACATCATAGTTCCCTTTGGAAAATATGCTTGGATCGATGGGTTTCAAAATGGTCTGGCCAAGGTTATAAGTCATAATGACACTTCTTCACCCAATCATATCTGTACAATCAATCTTGAAACAGAGGAAATAGATAATACAAAACGTGCCGAACAAGGCATTATCAACGAGGCGGGAGAAGAGGTGCTTCCTCTTGAATACAGTGTCTGGAAATTCTATGGCAAGGATTTTCCAACAATAAAGACATTCAAGAATGGCATAGAATACACACAATGTTATGAGTCTCTCAATCCGGATTATATTTCAGACGATGATAGTGACCGGGATGATACGGATGATGAGTACGCCTATGATTCCTATGACAGATATGATGACGATAATGATTGGATGCGTGACACATGGGATGCTATGACTGACGGTCAATATGGAGACATGCCTGAAGGATTCGATGGCGATTTTGATTTTCTCGGTTTCTAAACTACTGCGGCTATGACACCACATCCAAAAGATCCACGCTTTATTATCCATGATGTTCCGGCATATGCTTCAAAACAGATGAAGAATTTCTATGATGAATTCCTTAAGATACAAGAGAATGCAAAGAATGGTAAATGGCAAGGAATCACTAACGATAACTTTATATTCGAGTACAGCACCTATGACCGAAATGCGAAAATAATCTTCAAATACACTGACAAGAATGAGCATACCCACAAGATTACGGCAAGCCTGTTTCAGGATGCGGTTTCTTCTGCATGCTGGTTCTCTTATATCCTTAAGGCCGACAACTTCGCCCCTACAGTAAAATCCGTGCAATCCTACGCTGAATGTTTGATGCTGAAATTATGGGATTTAGGAATTGATGCTGAATTGTGTAACTGTGATTGGGGTTTGGAGTTTTCATCTGATATAGATTCTATATTTGAAAATATGGATAGGGTCGTCATTAGCATTATTACCTCNATAAAANNAATGAAATGGTTTTATTCAGATGAAGAAATCTGGAGATGCTATAAAGTCTATTATAGACTCAAACAATTACTCCCAAGGCTGAAAGAAGAAGCAACCAAAGGAAGATGGCCAAATGTTAAACCTGAAAACTTTTTGCTTGAGCGGGATAAGAAACAGGCGTTCATCGCATTAAGATATTCCGATGAAAGAATATATAATCTTGCATTTAAGCTTGGTATGCAAGACAATGGGTTTGATAAAGACATGAGTGGGAAATGGTTTGAATGTATCTATGACTACACTTGTTTCTCGTCAGAACCTGATGTGGAAAAATATTATACAAAGGAGCAAATGCAAATATGCGAGATTGCCTCAACAATCCTTGATATGATTAGTTATAAGATGTTGTTTTTCTATGGAGATGAGAATAAACATTTTGGGATTATTGTGGATAAAGATTGGGCTTTTGAAAAATACTGTCANATGCTTGACATTATGCTCACCCTGTTTTATAAACATCAACNCNCTNANCCTCTCATAACTAATGATATGCTTGAGCAAAAGAAGAAACTTGAAAATCTTTTACAATCTCCAATGGAAATTGTAGAGAATGAGGAATCGGACTATATATTCCGACATGGACATTACGTTGAGGTATCGGAAGACCCTCACATCACATTAGAGGAGTGTCCGTTTTGAAATAATCAAAATCTTCTATTCTCTTGTTAACTTTTTCGGTATGGAAGTCATTAAAGTAAAACAAATCAGATTTCCTACGATGACAACTATCTCACTTCACAACCTCACCGAAAGACTGAAATCCGGCTACATAATACTGACCGGAGAATTCGGCAGAAAGTATCGCAATCAGGCGCTTCTGGTTCCCAATTATGGTTGGGTACCATGCTCTCGAAAGTTGCAAAACAACTTTACCACGAACCCATCTGAATTGATGGTAGTAATCTCTGATGCGGATGATGACTATCGTCCTGTGACATCTGATATTTGGGTTACCCGTTCCAATATTTCAACAGTATTTTAAAGAATTAATTATGTACGGCATACTCGCGATATTGGCATTTGTACTGATTTACAACTGCGGTGATATTATCCCTGATAGCATCAAGGAGTGGTGGGAAAACTCCAGTCTCAGAAAATGGGTCTATCCCGTATTTACTGTGGCCATCACCGTTGCAGTGGCATTCGGAATAGAATACGATGTTCTCAACTGGGGCGCAATTGTCGTACCTG
>WFMC01000031.1 GCA_009177205.1 Bacteroidales bacterium | reverse complement strand
GCGGGAACAGTGTATTCCCAAATATTGTCGGTGCCTGCAACTTTAGTCATAGCCTCACCGGGCCAGGTAGATTCAGCTGCACCCCAATAGTGGATGTAAGGTTTAGCCCATTTAGCATTAGTGTTGTCGAAATATACTTTGAATGAAGTTCCGGGGTTAACTACCGGGTTATCATTTCCTGAATTACCGTTAGCCTTCACCCATACGCAATAGTCATTGCCGGTAGCTGCGATATCAGAATTTGAATAGCCGTCAGGACTTGCCATCGCACTACCGATTTTAACAACCAATTTGCCACGTTTGCCTGTAACTTCCGCCATGTAACAATCTCCGGATGAACGAAGAACCTTCACAGCGCTCTGATTGTGAACGCCAACTTTATTTCTGGCATTGATTAAAGCCTGGATTGCTTGTTTGTTTTGAACATAGTGAGGATAGAATACGCACGGTGTGCCGGGTGAGCAAATGATGAACGCATTTGCTGCAACAACGTTACCTTTGAATTTATTCCAATCATCACGATAAGTGTCATGGTTGTCGATGAACGTAACGGCATACTGGGGGTAGCCGAAATGAATCATGCCGGCAGGTTGGTCGGTGGTGCCATTTGCTTTCCATACGAGCTTTGTCATGTCACCTGAAGAGAAAGCTTCGTTCATTGCATATTTGCAGGGGAAGTCGAAGGCTGCACTTTGACGACCTGTTGCTTCAATCCATGCTGCGATATCATCATAACCGGACCAATATTCGCCTACGGAGTATGTGGGTTTTGAAGCTTCGTTATAGATTTTGTTATAATAACCTGAATAACCTTTTGCCATGTCATAGCGGAAACCTGCATAGCCGAGGTCTTGAAGAAGGAAAGAGCAGTATGCTTTGCAGTTTTCCTGCACCAAGGCATTGGTGTGGTCAAGGTCGCGGGAACCGTTGAAATCTTCACCGGTGTCAGCTGCGCCGGTGGGTTTGGCTTGACCTGCTGCATTCCTTACCTCGTCGGTGCTGCAGATATGTTGCGGACCGAGCTGGTAAGTTTTGCCATTCCATGTTTCCGCCGGGAAATCAGTCCAATTTGATTTGCCACTTCTGTGATTGATAACCACATCGCCGATGATGTCAGTACCTTTTTCTTTGAAGGTTTTTACCATTGCACGCAACTGAGCCTCCGTGCCAAACGATGTATTGTAGTTTGAAAACCAATAGACGGGGTCATAACCCATGCTTGGACTTGAAGCACATTTCGCCGCATTGGGAATCCAGATTACTTTAAAATACTTTGATAATTCATCTGCATTAGCAGTGAGGGTTGTCCACTTGGTGTCATTGGTTCCCTTATAGGAATCCCAATAAAATCCTTGAAGCATTACTCCCTCAAAGTTTGACGGCCACGCATAATTGGCAGCGGTTGTTTTAACTGAGAACACCACTGCTAAAACGGTAGCCCAAAAGAAAAGAGAAAGTCTTTTGAGATTTTTCATGATTGTGTGTTATTATTAAGAATAGATAATTTTATGAATTGTAAAATTTTACCTTATAATGCAAGATGTCGCAAATTTAACAAAAATCAAACAATTATCAAAGTATATTAACAATATTTGATGATTGGAACCGATAATAAGATAGTCTTATTATGAAATTTTTTGCAAATTAAATATTTTAAACAAGTATTTCATAACAAATCCCTTCAACAGTCGTTTTTTTAATGTTGCTTTTTATGTTAATAGAATCATGAACCGGATTGAATATGAAAAATACGTTGTCGGATTGATGATAAAACTTTATTGCCAAAAGAAGGAAGGTTACAAAGGGTTATGTCCTGATTGCAAAGAGTTATTGCAATATGCGGAAGAGAGACTTTCGCGGTGTNCTNACGGCAATAAGAAGCCGACGTGTAAAAAATGNACTATTCATTGTTATCGTAANGNTATGAAAGAAAGAATGAGAACGGTGATGCGATTTTCCGGTCCACGAATGATGATATATCATCCCCAAAAAGCGCTTATTCATCTATTTAGGGAGATGATAAATTGAACTAAAGGTTCGGACATTGATTAAATCTTACCGAAAACCTATATAATAAAACAAGAAGTCGCTTCTACGCGGCTTCTTGTTTTGGAGGTTCCAACCAGATTCGAACTGGTGTGAACGGTTTTGCAGACCGGTACCTAACCACTCGGACATGGAACCTTATGAATATGCAATAGCGAGTTTACCGTCAATTGCAATGCAAAATTATATCAAAATAATTATTATTCCAAATATTTTTAAGAAAAAAACAATTGTTTTTGACTGAAAAAGATAAATAAATTATTTCTTTTTCATAAAATCATCATAATTTCCCATATCCTCTACTATTCTTGGTGGATTTATCCAATCCGGAGAAAGGGGGGAATATTCGGGATGTTTGAATTTGCTGTTAACCCCTCCAATATCCATTAGGAAATGGCTGAAATACATTAGTGAGAATCTTTTTTGAGAAGCATTCTTAATTTTATTATATAATTCAGGATGTTTTTCTCTAAATTTGGGAGTTGTATAGACATAAAATGGGACAGCCAAAAAATATTGAGCATATTTACGCGTGAGATAACGTCCGGGTTTCCTCCAATATTCCTTGTCTACATCACAAATAAGATCGCTATGGTCGGGATGATAAATCATTATGGCATCCCGGTCTTTAATTTGCTCAATAATAAGGGCTAAATTTCGGTCCAAATATCGAGTTGCATTATCGTAATCTGCTACAATCTGTTTTTCTTCATCATTTAGATCTTGTCGGTGAGCATAATCCGAAATTTTAAAAATAGCCTGAACTTCTGGAAATCTGTTTTTTGCAGCATGATGTTGCCCTTTCAAATGAAAAATATCCAATTTAGGGATGTTTTTTTGTGCCAAATTATTGATATAAATTTCAATAAATTCTTTGTCGTATGTAGATAGTGAATCATTGCGATAATCAAAATTGGCTTTACTTAGTTTCCAGGAATTCAAAAGATTTGTGCGCACTCCGTCCCATCTTTCAACTCTATTGAGTAGTGTGGATTGATTGTCATAAAAAGATACATAATAACCTGCCTTTCGCATAATAGCCGGGGTCGGAGGTGTATTCAGTTTATCTTCCTTGGGTTGAGTTTCCACATACGGCGACAAGAGTGTCTCCATCATAATATTCGTGTATGGAATATAGCTGATAACATCTTCAAATTTAATAATATTCCCCAAATTATATTCATTTAGAAGATTAGGAGTAGTGGGGAGTTGATAGCCATACAATTGTGAGTGGAATTTTGAATCTGATTCCCCAATTATCCATACGATTTGCTCCGGACGGTCTTCTGTATTGAAATAACCATCAGCGAGATTAATATTTTTTTCGAGTTCGCGTGTGTCGTTATAATGACTTAAATGTTGGCAAACTGCTTCAGTGAAATTTCCGAGTGAATTCATAGATTCATATCCGGATTCAGTATCATTATATAGAATTGAAATTAACCCGCTGATTAAGATAAGGACAAATTCAGTAATACTTATAGTGATTTTATGTAGTCTGACGAAAACGATATTGTCAAAATAATTTGACAGGTCAAGAATAACATCATAGATAAACCTCAATAAAATTGCGGANAGGAGAAANATNAATAAAGTNTNGNAATTAAGAAAATAGTAAGAGAAGAAATCAGATGTTNCGGAAGCGTTGGTGTCAGTGATGAGCATTATCAATCTTTCANTCCATCTTGAGCCGAGGGAGAATACTAACCAGATTTCCGAGATAATGAGAAAGGATAATAAACACGTAAATAAGGATGCAAGAATCCGGGTTAGCCGAGTCTTTTTAATCAAGATTAACCCTCTAATAAGTCCACACACGGCGGCGGGAAATGCCGCTGATATACACCCTTTAATAAATCCCTTTTCGCTAAAATAAATATTTCCGTNAAGNGCGGNNACGAAATATAAGGCACACCCAAATAANAAAGTATAAANAATCCATAACTTGAAATTGTCATAGATAAAGTTGAGTATTTTTATCAAACCTGATTTCATAGTTATGGATTTTTTTGATTCNCTTGATTCTCTTGNTAATTATTCTTATCTGATTATATATTTTTGATTCTTATAAATATATACTCCTTTCTTTAGTAAGGAAAGTTCATTTTTCGTTNCATTTTTCTTTATTATGACTCCATCGATGGAATAAATATTTGCAGGAGAATCGGAATCCGTGGATATTTCCTCAATTCCGGCGGGTTCGGTGGTGAGGGTTGCTGTTATGATCCCTTTCCCGATTTTCCCGAGGGCGGGAATAGAAATGCCCGGTCCTCCCGATGGGATAATAGATTCTGCAACCTGCTTTCCATTGATTGTAGCCACAATTTTAATATTCATTCCTTTCGAGTTGGATAATGACAGGATAAATGGATAATTGGAGCCGGGATAATAAACATTATTCTTATTGTATATTCCTTCTAATCCCTTACTGATTGTCGATTCATTCAAATTCATTGTCCAAGAGGGGAGATTGAAGGTTTGCCATATTGAATTTTTAAGATATTCTGAAATGAGATTGGATGGAATATCCAACCAATATTTTTCAGTGAGTTTTGAATCAAATGTTTCTGAGGCGGCATCAACTACCAATGGAGAATTAAGGGTTAAAGAGTTCAATTTTTTTGCTGCATAAAAGGCTCCATTCGGAAGTTCAGATATTGTTGTCGGGAGAGTTACGCTTTCCCCTCCAAAGAATGCAAAGGCATCCTGACGTATTGAATTAATTTTATATCCATCCAATTCCGTTGGTACGGTAATAGAGCCCTTGTAGGAAGAATCTTCAGGTGCAGTGAGGACAGCAAGTTTATTTTGCTCATCCGTCACTATATAATTGAGCCCGGAGGTAGTTTTACAGATTGGTGATTCCACGATTATCGGTACCGGTAAGGAGATCGGTTGGCGTGATGAATTGTCAACGAATCTATATAGATAAAATCCGGGTTTGATGTCAAAATTAAAAGGAGTTATATTAAATCTTTTTTCCACACCACCATTCAGCGAAACGTGAAAAGCTCCGTGAAGCTCTTTAATCGGTTTTAAGTTAGTGTAGTCAAGAAGTTCCACTGCAATGTCCGCTTCGGCTTCAAAAGGGGAATTGCTGTAAAGAGTAAAATAGATAGGGCTTTCGGTTCCGGAAGTGTAGAAGTTTGGTGAAATGTTGGAAGCTGAAAGAGTAGCCTTTGGATCAGTAGATAAATTTGTGTTTGATATTATTAATTTATAATCATTAATATAGATTTTGCCTGATGAATCCATAACAGAAAGGAGATAATCACCCGGGCTTGCCACACCGGTCATTGCAACTTCCAAGTTCAGGAAACTCTCGGAAGCGAGTGATATAGTTTCGTTATACAGAAGCATATCTCCGAATTCATCATTTGCATCACTGATGGTTACTCCAATTTCAGAACTGAAATCACCTTTCCCCACATTGACTATCGGCAAGTGAAATACTACGTCTGTATCTCCATACAATACAGGTGGCAGATCGGGCTGACCGACTATAAGATAAGGATTTGAATCATCATCCGGTCCTTCGTTGGTATAAGTAGCAACACCATTTTTAATAGTTAAGTTAACGCAGTTTTGTCTACCTATGGGTATTAGAACATTTTTCNATTCGGCGGATCCCTTTTCCCGATATATGCTATAAATTTTATATTCCCCGTCAGGGAGTGAGGGCAAATAACTGTAATAGCCGGGAAAACCTGTATATGATTGATAGGTATCAGAATTATCCTGTTNANAAATCACTTTTTCAGNATTGNTGANATCTACANNTTTTACANCTACATCTACAGTGACTGAATAGCCTAATGGATTATAGATCAAATCAACTCCAATAGAACTATTGGCGATTCCGAATATGTTGTCACCAAGATATACGAAATCACCTGTTGCGATTAAAGCCACTTGTTTCTTTGTGGTGGCTTCGGGATTATTTGCCGGCATAAAACCGGTCAATATAGCTTGACTCCGATNATACCCCNCTTCGTANNNGCCGGCACNTCCGGCAGCCGGATNNAGTGCCGNGAGAAGGAAATAACCGTCTTGATAACCNCCCCNTCCCNAATNGAANTGGAAATAATNGTTCTTATCATATCCGTCACATACAAAAGCGTGTCCTCCTTCATCAGATGATCCGGTGTAATAAATCGGCCGTCCGGCGGCAAGTTCGGAATATACTATATTTATCCATTCTTTAAGAGGAGTGTAATCTTTCCAATGGAAAAACATTCCTTGATTGTAATCAAAGTATTTCGGCATTGCTATTTGCACATCCACGTCATAAGCTCCGGAACCATACGGAGAATATTGCATATTCACAGCAGCACCGACCTGGCGCATTAATTTAGCAACGGCATTAGCCTGAGTAGAGGTATAATCATTCATTCTATACTCATCTATCATATTTTTCCAATCATAGACAGTGCCGTTGAAAATAACGCCGGCATTTGATCCGGTGGGTCTGAGCGGCCACTCCCAATACTTCATCAATTGCGCCACTGCCGTTGCTACACACCCGGTAACGCTTTTGTATCCGGAGACTGTTGGGCATTCATTATTGTAAGGCGCATCCTGATTCCACTTGGTTTTAATCATGGGGAGGATCTCCGGACGGGATACTTTTGCATGGCTTCTCATATTCGAAAAAGACTCCGGAGCAGAGGGAAGAAAACTACTGATTTCACGTGAATATTCATTGAGCCACCATTTAAAATTTGACGGGAGATTTTTTTCGTCAAAACATCCGTTAAAAGAATATCCGAGAATGGAGGGAAGGCGTGTATCAGCAGATGTAATAATGAAACCTGACTCAAAATTAAAGATATAGTACAAAATCAAATCTCCTGACTTTGCAGTATAAGCACATTTCAGCTCTGAATCAACGGCAGGCGATTTCAATCTTCCGGATGCATTGGAATTTAAAAATTCCGTCGTTTCGGATAATGCTTCATTTAAATTTATAAACTTAGCATTTAAATTAAAAGTTGAAAGACCAAGAGCAATTATAATAACTAAGCTTAAGAGAATCTTAGTTAAGCTAATACGTTTATTCATAGCTAAATAAATCTAAATTGGAATGAATATACCTTTTNTGANTAAATATTGNAAAAACAAATGTAATAAAANCATTTAAAAAATCATAATATGATGATATTGAAAATTAGCGGAAAAAGTATTAAATTTGCATATTCTTAGCGATAGTAATATCAGCAGGAATTAAAAATAAAAGGGGGGAATAAAATTTAATCCGATGGAAGAATAGAAATTATTTTCTCTAGATAGACAAAGAATAAATAAAAATGAAAAAAAGTGCACTTCAGAGAGTTAGGTCTGAATATCAGCCTAAACTTCCCAAGGCTCTACAGGGTCCGGTAAAACTTAAGGTAGGTAAGGCAACAGAATCAGTTGCAAATCAGGATGAGATTAAGGCTTTGTTTCCAAATACTTACGGCTTGCCCGTTGTGGAATTTGAATATAACGACAAGCCGGAGAGAGTTGAAGAACCGTTTAATGTCGGCATCATACTTTCCGGAGGTCAAGCTCCCGGTGGTCATAATGTCGTAAGCGGTATATTTGACGGTATCAAATCACTTAATAAGGAGTGCCGTCTATATGGTTTCCTCATGGGTCCTTCCGGATTTATCAATCATCAATATATGGAGTTGACTGCCGGATATATCAAAGAATATCGCAACACAGGGGGCTTTGACATAATCGGTAGCGGAAGAACAAAATTGGAGACACCTGAGCAATTTGATGCCGGTTTGAAAGTTCTGAAGGAATTGAACATTAAGGCATTGGTGATTATCGGAGGAGACGATTCCAATACAAATGCCGCCATTTTGGCTGAGTATTATAAAGCCAATGGAGCAGACGTTCAGGTAATAGGAGTGCCTAAAACAATTGACGGCGACTTAAAAAANGAANGGATTGAAAACTTCTTTTGGATTNGATNCAGNTNGNAAGGTTNACNCNGAGGTTNTAGGNAACATACAAAGAGACTGCAATTCTGCAAAGAAATATTACCATTTTATCAAGTTGATGGGGCGCTCTGCTTCTCACATCGCTTTGGAATGTGCACTTGAAACTCAACCGAATGTATGTTTGATTTCAGAAGAAGTAGCAGCTAAAAGAATGACATTGGATAACATTGTCAGTCAAATCTGTTATGTTGTGGCAGAACGTGCTAAATTAGGTTGGAATTTCGGTACGGTACTCGTGCCTGAAGGACTGATAGAGTTCATACCTTCAATGAAGAAATTGATTGCCGAGCTGAATGAAGTATTGGTGGAACATGCCGGTGAACTTGAAGGTCTTGATGAATTGGATAAACTCAAAGCTATTC
Organism: Bacteroidales bacterium; assembly: GCA_009177205.1. GTDB lineage: Bacteria > Bacteroidota > Bacteroidia > Bacteroidales > Muribaculaceae > Lepagella. The sequence continues at coordinate 8,431 of WFMC01000031.1, read as the reverse complement.
ACGTTTATCTCACACCGGAATGTGGAGAACTTTATAAATCTCTTCCGAAGAATATTGCCTTGCAATTAAGTCTTGACCGAGACAGCCACGGGAATGTTCAGGTTTCACTTATCGAGACTGAGAGTCTCCTCAGCGAGATGGTAGCGAAGCGTCTTGAAGAGATGGAAAAAGAAGGTCAATACAGTGGCAAATTTGCTGCTCAACATCACTTCTTCGGATATGAAGGGAGATGTGCTGATCCGACTAACTTTGATGCCGACTATACTTACGCATTAGGATATAATGCAGCAATGTTGATCAATAGCGGCTTGACCGGCTACATGTCAAGTGTACGAAATCTGACCGACAAGACTGAGAACTGGGTTGCGGGAGGCATACCTATCACAATGATGATGAATATGGAACGCCGTCATGGACAAATGAAACCCGTTATTCAAAAGGCACTTGTAAATCTCAACGGACGTCCCTATTTGAAATATGCTTCAATGAGAGAGACCTTAGCATTGAATACGCTTTATCAATATCCGGGTCCGATTCAATATTTCGGTCCTTCAGAGATTTGCGACCGTCCCTCTATGACACTCCTTCTTGAGCATAATAAAGATATTTAATATTTCACTGACATTCAGTGAATCAAAAAATAACATCATGACTCAAACATTATCAACACTTACCACTCCGGTAAAACCAAAAGAAACCCTGAGAGACAAGTCATGGGCAAGATGGACGGCGCTTGCGCTACTGGCATTCGCCATGTTCTGCTCATACGTCTTTATGGATGTTCTTTCTCCGATTAAGGACTTGCTTCAATCCACACGCGGATGGGACTCCACTGCTTTCGGCACGATGCAAGGATCTGAAACATTCCTCAATGTATTCATTTTCTTCCTTATATTCGCCGGTATCATTCTTGATAAAATGGGAGTACGCTTCACAGCCGTTCTCTCCGGAGCCGTAATGCTCGTGGGCGCAACAATCAACTGGTATGCGCTGACTGATTNATTTATCGGGACTCCAATTGACANATGGTTTACTGATCATTTGAATTACATTCCGATTTTNGATGAACTTGGTGTTTCTCCATTTTANGAAGGAATGCNTGCATCTGCAAAACTTTCTGCAGTTGGCTTCATGATATTCGGATGNGGAGTAGAGATGGCTGNAATCACAGTGAGCCGCGGNATCGTTAAATGGTTTAAAGGACGGGAAATGGCGTTGGCAATGGGCTCTGAAATGGCGTTGGCTCGACTCGGTGTGGCAACATGTATGATATTCTCACCAATGTTTGCCGAGATGGGTGGCACGGTCAATGTGAGTCGGTCCGTAGCTTTCGGTGTGGTTTTGTTGATGATTGCTCTGATAATGTTTATTGTCTATTTCTTCATGGACAAGAAACTTGATGCACAAACAGGTGAAGCTGAGGAGAAAGATGATCCTTTTAAAATTTCCGATTTGGGAAAAATCTTGTCAAGTCTCGGTTTCTGGCTTGTTGCTTTACTTTGCGTATTATATTATTCCGCTATTTTCCCATTTCAGAAATATGCGGTAAATATGTTGCAATGTAATATTGTCTTTAATCCTCTGCCGGATGGTTCTTTCTGGAACACAGATGCCGTAACATATATTCAGTATGCCATAATGTTGGTTGTTGCGGCTACNNCGTTTGCNGGGAATTTCGCGAANAATNAATCTATGAAATATTTGCTTTTTGCTATTTCCATTGCCAGTCTGATTGTATATTGCTGGATGGGTTATGAAAAGCAAAGCGCAGGAGCTATTTTTGCGGTATTCCCCTTGCTTGCAGTCGGAATCACTCCTATTCTGGGTAAGTATGTAGACTTTAAAGGTAAAGCTGCATCCATGCTTGTACTCGGGTCGTTGCTTCTGATAGCATGTCACCTGACATTTGCCTTTATTTTGCCAATGTTTAAGGGTAATGCAGTAGGAGGTGTAATAATTGCGTATGTTACGATTTTGGTTTTAGGTGCTTCATTCTCCTTAGTGCCGGCATCCCTCTGGCCTTCTGTGCCGAAACTTGTGGATGCTAAAATTATCGGTTCTGCATACGCTCTTATTTTCTGGATTCAGAATATTGGCTTGTGGCTTTTCCCGATGTTGATCGGTAAAATATTGACTGACACTAATACTGATATTGAAGCACAGGTTGCAGCCGGAACAATGACTGAGGAAGTGGCTTCAGTAAGTTATAACTACACTTGGGCATTGGTAATGTTAGCTTGTTTGGGTGTGGCAGCGCTTATAATCGGCANTTATCTCAAGATTGTTGACAAGAAGAAACATTTGNGTCTTGANCTTCCGAATGTTACTGNGNCGTCAGGAGAAANGGTTGAANTTGAAANTTCTGAAATTGAAGCNACGGAAGGATAATNTTTTTCTATNCGTTGAATAAAATATGCNATAAAAACNTTATAAGGATAGGGGGAGAACCCTATCCNTATCATTTTAATAATTATATATTTTGAAAACATCACTTTTAAGACATATTTTTTTTGAAGGGAATAAATTATTGTTGAAACTTATTCCTGTTCTGGTGTTATTGGGTGTTTTTGAAATTGGGAACGCAGAGACAGTAAGTCTAAAAGAAGCAAAAGAGAAGTCAAGCTTGTTTTTTGACAAGTTGTATGGCGAGAAAACAGCTCCTTCCAAATATGTGTATAATGGTAAAAATTTAACAACAAACCGATTATTTACACCATTTTATGTTTTTAATAATCCTCGCGGAGGATTTGTTATCATCTCAGCTGAAAATAAAGCATTTCCAATTCTCGGATTCAGTTTAAACGGTAGTTTCAATCCAGATAAATTGAGTTCGGAGGAAAAAGGTTGGCTTGAGAGTTATGCCAAGGATATTGAGTTGATTCGATATGATTCCCGCGTTCCATTGGAAGCTGAAGAAGCGTGGGTAAACTTTGGAGATCATGTGGAAAAATTATTTAATGCACATTCAGTAGATGTTGATATCACCACCAGCATTGAACAAGATAGGGACGCCCTTTCAAGTATACTTACATCTGATAATGATACTGAAAACGGGAATTTCTCTATTTTGTATACCCCACGAGATTGGAAGGATATGATTGATTTGGAATTAAAGAATCATAAGAGTATCCCTATGGGATACGTAAATTGGAATAAGGATCTGGTTTCGGCGAATGTTTATGGAAAGAAAGGGGATTATTATCAAATGCGTTTTGATAAAAAGAATGATTGGTGGCTCAGAATGACAGCAACGGAACATTTGTCAGACAGGTTTATAGCGAATTTCAATCCGGTTCCGGAAATTAAAGATGATATTGAAGAGGAATCTCCGTTTGAATTCATTGAATATATTATGGCAGACCATGCTTCAAGTGAAACCGCTATTCGTGAGAAAGAGAATACTCCCGAGATTGTTGAAGCTCAGATTAAAGGCTTGGGAGGAGGGCATTTTGAAATCATGCTACCGGAAAATGCAAAATTGGCAATGTTATATTCTCTCACCGGTCAACATATCGGGCGCAGAACTTATAAAGACTCCCCTGTTGCTTTCATTGACATCGAAGCTCAGCCGACAGGATTTTATTTTGTGATATTATACGGGGAGAGCGGAAAGCCTTACGGATTTAAGTTATATCGTTAACATTAAATATTTATAGAATAATATAATGAATAAAATATTGAAAAGTAAAGCCTTTGCATGGCTTGCATTCATAGTGGTAATAGTTATACTTGTCTGCACTTTCTCCATGCGCACGGTTTGGTGGAGTTTTATCGATATATTCTTTATGTTTATGGCGGCTTTTACCAACTTAGTTGCAGTGACAATTAAAAAGATCAATCCCGCTATTTCNTCCAGGCTTGATAAATTTANATCTGNATTTTTTATTCTATGGATNNTCTCNCTCANTGGGNAATGGATNGCCTTTGAGTGTTTACTATAAAAATTCCATTTTTTTAAATAAGGAGGCTGGCGATTTATTTATCGTCAGCCTCAAATTATTTATTACTTAAAAGATATTTCTTTTAGCAGGGGAGTGCAGCATTGGTTTTGTGAACTGCTTCCGCACTCTTCTTGAAGAGTTCTTTTTCTTCTGCAGTCAGATCAAGTTCGATAATCTTTTCGATACCGTTTTTACCGATTACGCAGGGCACGCCGATGCACAAGTCTTTTTCACCATATTCACCTTCCAAAAGTGCTGAGCAAGGAATGATAGCCTTTTGGTCGTGGATGATAGCTTCGACAACTTCAGCGGTTGCAGCTCCGGGTGCATACCATGCGGATGTGCCGAGAAGTTTTGTTAATGTTGCGCCTCCAACCATTGTATCTGCAGCAACTTTATCAAGTGTTTCAGCAGAAAGAAGAGTTGAGCAGGGGATTCCGCGGAGAGTTGCGAAACGCTTCATAGGAATCATGGTAGTGTCACCGTGACCTCCGATTACGAAACCTTCAACTTCATTTGGATTAGCTTCGAGTGCCTGGCTAAGATAATATTTAAAACGGCTGCTGTCGAGAGCTCCACCCATTCCGATAATTTTATTCTTGGGAAGACCGGAAACTTTATGGATAAGATATGTCATTGTGTCCATCGGATTGGAAACACAAATGATAACAGCATTGGGGCTGTATTTAAGCAAATTTTCTGTAACAGATTTTACGATTCCTGCATTTACACCGATGAGTTCCTCGCGTGTCATGCCGGGTTTGCGTGGAATACCTGAAGTGATTACTACAACGTCGCTGTCGCGTGTTGCTTCATAATCATTTGTAACACCTTTGATACGAGTGTTCATATCAAGCAGATTGGCAGTCTGCATCATATCCATTGCTTTACCTTCAGCAACACCCTCTTTGATGTCGAGCATTACGACTTCGTCTGCCACTTCACGCAGAGCGATTACATTTACTGCTGTTGCGCCAACATTACCTGCGCCTACAACTGTTACTTTTGACATGGTGATTGATTTAAAATGTTATTAGTTTTAAAATTAATTGTTCAAATTTCGGGGTTATCTCAAATTATTAAGGTTTGTAGATGAGATTCTACGCAAAGTTAAATAAAAATTGCGATTTTTTACTCTCAAAACATAATAAATGTAAATAAAATTTATTTCCTTAATTTCTATAAGTATTTATTTTACTCTTATTATAAGCTCCCTTTGCCTTGACGGATAATTTCCGGTTCGGATGTATTGCAACAATCTATAATAGTGGTCAATTCTTCCCCTCCATCTCCTGCGTCAACTATAAGGCTGACTCCGGCAGAATCATAATTTTCAGCGATTAATTCCGGTTCGCGTGCGCTATCGGAATCCTTAAACTCAATTGATGTGCATAACACGGGATTGCCCAATTCTTTTACAATTTCACGAGCAGTGGTATTATCCGGAATTCTGATTCCAACAATTTTTCTCCCTTTAAACACTTTAGGAAGTGTGCGTGCACTTTTTAATAAGAATGTAAATGCTCCGGGCGTAAAATCTTTCATCAGCCGATATGATTCATTATCTATCATGGCATACTCGGCAGCCATTGAAAGGCTGTCGCAGATTATGGAGAGATTGTTCTTTTCCGGATTAATATTTTTTATTTTACACAATTCGGCAATTGATTTAGGATTTAGTGCATCACATGCCAATGCATACACAGAATCTGTGGGAATAATTATCAAATCCCCGTTTTTTAACCGACCTGCAATTTCTCTTACCTGCTTATCGGAAGGATCATCATTCCAAATTTTAATGGAGTTCATGAGAGATATTGTAAAATAATTTTCAAAGCATTAAAAGTCTTTTCCGGGGCTTCAGTCCAGAAATTTTTATATTGAGCAAGATTATCCCCTGCGCCCGGAGTGTCGCTGACAACACGAATTATATTAAAATTAACACCCTCAGAGACACAAGTCTGAGCGATTGCTGCGGATTCCATATCAACAGCAACGGCTTCCGGTAAAATATTATGTATTTCCTTTATTTCGGATGCTTTGGAAATAAAGATATCCCCTGTTGCAATTAAGCCGTAGGATATGCCGGAACCGATGATTTCACGATTCAGATGTGTCCGCGCAATTTTTAAAGTTTCTTGATAAGGGATAAAGAAAAGATCAAAACTGTCGGCACACCCCGGAGAAGTTCCGGGTCCGCACCATACATCATGATAAGCTACTTTTCCTGCAATTAGCAGGTCTCCAACATTCATGCCTCCCGCACCTCCGGCAACACCGGAATTTATAACTAAGTCAGGATTAAAGAATTGAATGATTTTCAATGTGTTAAGAGCAGCGTTAACTTTGCCGATTCCACACTTTGAAATCAGAACATCATGTTTGTGGATTGTGCCTTGAAAAGCAGTATTGCCATTAATTATTATTTCTTTAGGAGATTCAAGTATTTTTGTGAGTAATGCCATCTCCTTATCCATTGCCGNTAAAATGGTTATTTTCATATCTTTAATTTTTTATTTATGACAATTACATTTNGAATTATCTGCGGATATACTCTTCTTAGAGGAAGAATTGTAAGTATTACACGCAGAAGGTTGAGTTATTTTGTTAGTTTTATCCGGCTTGAAATCCATACAGTTTTGGGATAACGCGCAACCCGAGCAACTCCCTTTACGCTTAGATGCTTTTCTTATATTGATTATCATTTTGATAATCGCAAGAATGATTATGATAAAAATGACTATATATTGCCAAAGATAAGGAGAAGACATCATAAAATTCTATATTTTTACGTTTGAGTTGTCTTGAAGCACGTTGAGGGTAATGCTTTTGATAAGTTCTTTTATCTGAGCGATGAATTCGGTTGCGGAATATTCCTGACGTTCAATTCGTCGAAGTCTGTTTTCCCAAATGCCGGTCAATTCTGCAGATTTGAGTAATTCCTCTTTAATCAAGCCGATTAATTCTATTCCTGCTTTGGTGGCATGAATTGATTTTCGCTTTTTTTCGATATATTCCCGTTTGTATAAAACTTCTANTANTGCAGCTCGTNTTGAAGGNNTGCCAATANCGTTTGCTTTTNANGCATCTNTNAGGTNTTCATCTTCCNCTTGCGAGCCGGNAGTCTCCATNGCCTTAAGCAATGTNCCTTCCGTGTANTATTTTNNAGNTTGANTANTTTTTTTTACGAGTTTAGGAGAATGAGGTCCTGATTCTCCTTTCTCAAATACCGGCATTTCAGCCGACTCTTCAGAAGGGTTATCTTCCGGTTCTGAAGTAGCTTCTGATTTATATACACTTTTCCATCCGGGATTTAGAATAACTTTCCCCGTGGCTTTGAAAGCGGTTTTATTCACTTGCCCCTTTACTGTGGTGAGTTCAAAAGTGCAGTCCTCATAAAAAACTGAAATAAAACGTTTGGCAATCAGATCAAATACTTTATTTTCTCGTTCAGTTAGATTTGAGGGGAGTGTCTGTCCGGTAGGAATAATGGCATGGTGATCGGTAACTTTGGAATTATCAAAGACTTTCTTACTCTTTTTTAATTTTCTACCTTTCAATGGCTCGATTAAATTTTGATATTCCGAAAGATTGACCAGAATTTTTCCACACTTCGGATAAATATCGTCAGTAAGGAATGTCGTGTCTACACGGGGATAGGTCGTCAGTTTTTTCTCATACAGGCTTTGAATTGTTTTCAGAGTGTCATNAGCACTNAAACCATATTTTTTGTTAGCTNCTACTTGAAGAGATGTGAGGTNAAACAATCGGGGAGNGGCTTCACTTCCTTTCTTTTTAGAAATATCATTAATTATGAAAGGATGATTTTTTAATTCATCTACAAGTTTTTTCCCCTTCTCTTCAGTTTCAAAATTTTTTATTTGTGCCGAGAATGTTACGTTTCTATAGACTGTTTTGAGTTCCCAGGAATCTTGAGGCACAAAATTTTGAATTTCGAGTTCGCGTTTAACAATTAGGGCGAGTGTCGGAGTCTGCACTCTTCCGATGGAGATTACTTTCCCGCGCTCACTTCTATATTTTAGAGTATATAAGCGAGTGGCGTTTATGCCGAGCACCCAGTCACCTATTGCACGACAGAGACCAGCCTCATAGAGAGGCNTCAGTTCATGCTCGGGACGTAAATTTTTAAAACNTTCTTTAATTGCTTCATCAGTAAGAGAGGAGATCCATAGGCGTTNNACCGGAATTTTGCATCNAGCCTTTTGCATTACCCATCTTTGAATCAATTCTCCTTCTNGTCCGGCATCGCCGCAATTTATTNTTTCCGAAGCAGATGCAATTAGGTTTTCTGTTACTTTAAATTGTTTTTCAATATTTGGTTGAGGAATCAGCTGTATACAGATTAGCGGTGGGGTAGTGGGTTATCGACAGAAAGTACAAAGTGTCAGGTGTGGGGTAGAAGCAACGGGTAACTAGAAAGTATAGATAAGAAAATAGTGATAGGAAATGTAATAAGAATGGGAGAAAGA
>WFMC01000066.1 GCA_009177205.1 Bacteroidales bacterium | reverse complement strand
ATTTTTAAAACCTTCTTTAATTGCTTCATCAGTAAGAGAGGAGATCCATAGGCGTTTCACCGGAATTTTGCATCGAGCCTTTTGCATTACCCATCTTTGAATCAATTCTCCTTCTTGTCCGGCATCGCCGCAATTTATTATTTCCGAAGCAGATGCAATTAGGTTTTCTATTACTTTAAATTGTTTTTCTATAGATGGTTGAGGAATCACCTTTATACCGAATTTCGGTGGAATCATGGGTATTGAACTCAATGCCCAATGTTTCCAGTTTGGAGTATAATCAGCAGGTTCCTTGAGAGTGCATAAATGTCCGTAGGTCCAGGTAACCTGATAGCCATTACCTTCAAAATAACCGTCTCTACGTGATGTAGCTCCGATAATTCTTGCTATATCGGCTCCAACACTCGGCTTTTCGGTGATACAAAGAATCATTCTCTATAATCTTTTGATATTTGGAAATGAAGTAAATTAAAGAAGATTTTGTTTTGCTTCTTCCCAAATTTTATCCATCTCTTCGAGCGACATTTCTTTAAGATTCAGACCTCTTTCTTTACATTTTTTCTCAAGATAATTAAAGCGATTTATAAATTTTTTATTAGTGCGTTCAAGTGCATTTTCCGGACTAACGCCATAAAGTCTGGCAGCGTTAACCACGGCGAATAATAAATCTCCAAACTCTGCTTCAATAGCGTCTTTATTGTTTTTCCCTATTTCGAATTTAACTTCATCTATCTCTTCAGCCACTTTATCCCACACTTGAGACGGTTCTTCCCAATCGAAGCCAACGTTCCTTACTTTTTCTTGAATTCGATTTGCCTTAATCAAAGCCGGCAAAGCTTTCGGCACTCCGCCGAGTACTGTCTTATTGCCGTCTTTTTCTTTGAGTTTTATTTGCTCCCAGTTTTCAAGAACTTGTTCGGTGGAATCTACTTTCACTTCACCAAAAACGTGTGGATGACGAAATATCAATTTATCGCATAGGGAGTTGCAAACATCCGCCACATCGAATTGATTTTTTTCTTCGGCTATTTTAGAATAGAAAGCAATATGAAGCAAAACATCGCCAAGTTCTTTTCTGATATCTTTTACATCCTCGCGCGACAGGGCTTCGGCAAGTTCAAAAGTTTCTTCTATTGTGTTGGGTCGCAAAGATTCATTTGTCTGTTTTGCATCCCAGGGGCATTTTACACGCAATTCATCCAAAATGTCGAGCATTCTGCCGAACGCTTCCATTTTTTCTTCTCTATTATGCATCATTTTTCTTGAGAAAGATTGAATATTTCAGAATATCTTGGCAAAATTAAATAAAAATTACTATAAATTGCAAATAATCGGTTATCTTTGTAGATTGAAAGAAAAAGGCAGTATGAATAAGATGCTTAATTCGCAAATGACTGAGAAATTTCTCAGATGGATTGATGAGAGTCAAAATATAATTTTGACGTGTCATGTTCGTCCTGACGGGGATGCTATCGGCAGCACATTAGGAATGCTTCATTTACTTAATTCCATCGGAAAAAGAGTAAATGTTGTAGTTCCGGATATGCCNCCGAGATCATTAAATTTTTTGCCCGNAATCCGAGGCATTTCAGTCTATACAAAGCATGAGGAATATTGCAAGCGATTGATTTCTGAGGCAGATTTAATTATATGCTGCGATTTCAACAAGCCTTCTCGCCAGGATGCTATGGGTCAGGTTACACTTTCATCAAGTGCAAAAAAGGTTCTCATAGACCATCATCAGGATCCGGATAATTTTTGTGATTTGACTTTTTCTTATCCGGATATGTCTTCCACCTGCGAGTTGATGTTCAGGATAATAGCCGCCATGGGACTTTATCCTGAAATGAACCTTCAATCAGCCACTTGTATCTGCACCGGAATAATCACGGATACGCGAAATTTCAGTGTGAACTGCAAAAATCCCGACCTCTATGAAATTTTAATGAAATTACTTGAAAAGGGGGTTAATAAAACAAAAATTGTAAAAGAGGCTTTATTGACTCAGTCGCTTTCTTCATTAAAACTTCAGTCATACGCGATTTCAAAAAAGATGCAGATATTTGAAGATGTGCACGGCACTCTGATAACTCTTGACAAAGATGAACTGAAA
>WFMC01000151.1 GCA_009177205.1 Bacteroidales bacterium | reverse complement strand
ATATGGATCTTCTCTGATAATATTCTCCATCCTTTTTCGATATATGCCAAAAATTCTTGAAATATAGACATAACCGTGGCCACAGGAACATAAGAATATCAGTAATTCCAATCTCCATTTGAGTTTATTCAGACTCTCTGATGCACTTTCCACTCTTGCCTGCCCGAGTCCGGGAACGCAAAGCGCTTCCTCCGGAGATTCTTTTAATACAATCGCTGCGTCAATTCCAAATTTGTCCGTCAATCTCTTAGCGTATGCCGGACCGATTCCGTCAACCCACGAAGAAGCTAAAAATTTCTCAACCCCCTCCGGATTAATGGTCTCAGCAATATTTTTATAGTTCTTTACAGTGTCGGTCATAATTTTGTGATAGGGAATTTTTAGCAAAAGTCTTTACTTCAATAAAAAAACGTACTCANCCANCTCATNGTTCGCNATGTCTTNAAAGAAAGGCAAAANAATCGTAGCCTTCTCTTGCTTCATTGAAAAAATAGGGTANAACAGGNCCTNCGTGTAAAAAATTTGTTATATATTTGTTGATTTTTTTAGACTAAGGCAAATGAAAACTTTCTATTATAAACTACTTTTATCATTAACTATAATAACTTTAGGATACGGCAATTCTTTTTCACGCACAAGCGGATATTCCTCCAATTCCGAGACCGACATAAATGCCAAGCAACAAGACCATATATATTATGAAGAAGCCGAACGGTCAAAACTCCTCAAAGACTCAAAGGTAATTTTTCTTAACGGCGATTCCACATCTCGAGCCGGCAGGGATTCAGTTGAAAGAATGCTCGCCCAGTTCTATTTAGACCAATATCGCAATTCACAAGATCCGGAAGCCCCCCTTTTCACTTTCATGACAAAGGATGCTAATTATGCGATGGGGATAGGTGGCGCGGTCAATGTTGTGGGATGGTGTGATTGGAATGGAATCGTCCCAAGCTACGATTTTAACGTTTATGACATTTCTATGCCAAAAACACCGGAAAATATGAGAAGTGTCGGTGCCACCGCCGCCGCTTCAAAAATTTTCTTCAACATCATGGGTCGAAAAACCCCCGTAGGATTCTTCAGAGCCTACATTGAAGCGGGCTTCTCAGGCGCAGGCAATGCTTTCAAACTTAAACGCGCATGGTTTCAGATAAAAGATTTCACTGTCGGATATGCCAAATCCACCTTCTCCGACCCGGCAGCCCAACCGGAAGTGCTTGACCTTGCCGGCGCCAACGGACGAATTGACAAGGTAAATGTATTGGTCAGATATCTCCATACATGGAAAAACAAATGGACAANAGGAGGATCNGTAGAATTTGCANCCACCGCTNCCCNGGAAGTTNAAAATNAAACTAAAAAAGTTACTGACTTTGCTCCCGANNTTGCAGCCATGGCTCAATTTCAATGGGATAGAGGAATGAGTCATGTAAGAATTGCGGGCTTAATGCGCAACATGGCTTATAGAAATCTCGTAGCAAAGCAAAATCATCATATAGTGGGATGGGGTGTGGAAATATCATCAATAATAAAAGCCGGGAATCGGTTGACCCTCTACGCATTGGCATCAATCGGCAAAGGGATAGCATCATATACCGGCGATCTTTCTACAGGTCAAGCGGATCTTCTCCCCTACGTTGACCATCCCGGAGAAATGTATGCCCCTACAACATTTTCCGCCACTGCCGGACTTAAAGTTCAGATATTGCCCAAATTAAGCAGCACAGTTTGCCTCTCTACTTTAAGACACTTTGCTAAAGGGAATCTGACCGACGACTCTTATAAGTATGGTCAATATNTAGCCGCCAACATNGTATATCAAANCANNCCCCGACTGNTGGCAGGTGTNGAANATNTGGCAGGCAAAAGAATGAATTTTGATATGGCACACGGCAATGCCAACCGAGCAATGGTTTGCTGCATGTATTCTTTCTAAGACCTATTCAAAAATACTTCATAATAAGCTTATCGGAATATATCACTCCTATATCATTTATATATTACTCCGGGCAATGCTCTGCAATTATATTGCGAAGCCATAGCTTCTCCGTAGGCACCGGCTGAACGAAGGGCTATCAGATCTCCTCGTTTTGTCAATGGGAGCAATTCGTTCTCTCCGAACACATCTGATGATTCGCAAATGGGACCTACGACGTCATACTCTGCCTCCTCAGTTGCTTTTGAGGTGATGTTTTCGATTTTATGGTGAGCCTGATAAAGAGCCGGGCGAATTAAATCAGTCATACCCCCGTCGAGAATCACAAATTTCTTATTTACTCCGTTTTTGACGAATACGACCCTGCATATTAAAGAACCGCATTGAGCCACAATTGCCCTACCCAATTCAAAATGTAAAGTCTGCCCGGATCTTAAATTCAAATTCTCTTTGAAAATTTCAAAATAATTTTTGAAATCCGGAATAGGATTTTCATCCGGGTTATCATAATCTATTCCCAGCCCACCACCAACATTAATCGTGGGTATTTCCCAATCTTTAAATTTATCTTGGAGGTCGTTGATCCGTTCACAAAGAATTTTAAACGGTGTTAAGTCCGTTACCTGCGAACCGATGTGGAAATGAAATCCCATAAATTTAAGATTCGGAGATTTTTCACAATATTCCAATATCTCCGGCAAAATTTCCATATTGATACCGAATTTGTTTTCGGCGAGTCCGGTTGTGATATAATGATGCGTATGGGCATCTATATCAGGATTTACACGCAAAGCCACCGGAGCAATAACACCCGTTTCCGAAGCTAATGATTCTATTACTTCCAACTCTTCGCGAGATTCAACATTAAGAGTGCCAACTCCTATTTTCAATGCTTCTACAATTTCAGAATCAGTTTTACCCACTCCGGCAAAAACTATCTTTTCGGGGTTAATTCCGGCTTCAACAGCTTTTCTTACCTCCCCGATGCTCACTGTGTCGGCACCCAATCCCATTTCTGCAATAGTCTTTAATATCACCGGATTTGCATTAGCTTTTACTGCATAATGCACTTTAAAAGCCGGGTCGGAAGAATATTTCTTCAATTCTGTCAGAGTTTCGTTCAATAAATTCAAATCATAAAAATATGCCGGAGTTGCTGCTTCACACAGCAAATCAATAGGGAAAGTTGCCATAAATTTTACCTTAAAAATATAAAAATAACTGTAGATAGATGCAAAATTAACAAATTTTGTCAATTTCTCCTAAAAAGCCAATCAAAATGCCAATTTTTACGATTTAAATGTTTTGTCACATAACAAAAAAGGAAAGAATTGCGAAAATTTCCGTTTGTCGGAAAAATTGAGTAATTTTGCAAATGTAAAAAATCAGTTATCATCAGATTATGCAATCTATCCGAAATGCGGTGCTGATTCTTGAAGACGGCACGACTTTTCAGGGCAAATCATTCGGATATCCCGGCTCCACAGCCGGCGAAGTAGTCTTCAACACAGCCATGACAGGCTATCCGGAGAGTTTGACCGACCCTTCCTACGAAGGTCAGATTTTAGTTACTACCTATCCTATCCTGGGGAATTACGGAGTGCCTCCCCGGCGCCAAAAAGATGATGTCAGCCAATATTACGAATCAGATCACATTCACGCCAAAGCGATTGTAGCTCAAGATTACAGTTGGCAACACTCTCATTGGCAGGCAGACCGTTCATTGGCAGATTGGCTCAACGAAGAAAAAATTCCGGGCATTTACGGAATAGACACGCGGGCTCTGACGAAACTTCTACGCGAAAAAGGCTCAATGCTTGGTAAAATCGTGGTTGAAGGTGCGGAAGAGCCTGATTTTTATGACCCCAATCGCGAAAATCTGGTGGCTAAAGTTTCTTGCAAAGCACCTGAAGAACATGGCGCAGGAGATAAAACAGTGGTGCTTGTGGATTGCGGAGTCAAACACAATATCATTAGATGCTTGACAAAAAGAGGATTAANGGTTATCAGGGTTCCCTGGGATTATGACTTTAACTCAATCCCTTGCGACGGAATCTTTATCTCCAACGGACCGGGCAATCCCGATATGGTGGATATCACAGTCGAAAACCTTAAGAAAGCGCTTAAAGGGGATAAGCCGATTTGCGGAATATGCATGGGTAATCAGTTGCTTTCAAAAGCAGCAGGCGCAAAGATTTATAAGTTGAAATATGGTCATAGGAGTCATAATCAACCGGTGCGTAAGATAGATTCCGACAATTGCTATATCACATCTCAAAATCACGGTTTTGCAGTAGACGATTCCACCTTGCCTTCAGATTGGGAACCACTCTTCGTGAATATGAATGATAACACCAACGAAGGGATTCGTCATAAATCCAAACCCTTCTTTTCGGCTCAATTTCATCCCGAAGCAAGCTCGGGACCCAAAGACACCGAATTCCTTTTTGATGATTTCATTGCCCTTCTTTAACTCCTCATATAAATATGGAAGCAACAACAAAATCCAACATTGATAAAAACATTAAGAAAGTTCTNCTTTTANGTNCGGGTGCTTTAAAAATCGGTGNGGCGNGTGAATTTGACTATTCCGNCTCTCAAGNACTTAANGCCATGAAAGAGGAGGGCATCAATACAGTCCTCATCAACCCCAACATTGCCACAGTGCAGACTTCGGAAGGGATCGCAGATAAAATTTACTTTTTGCCTGTGACTCCGGAATTTGTAGAGAGAGTGATTGAAAAAGAGCGTCCCGACGGCATTCTGCTCGCTTTCGGAGGTCAGACAGCCTTGAATTGCGGCGTGAAACTCTATGAATCAGGAGTATTGGAAAAATATGGAGTTAAGGTTCTCGGAACTCCGGTGCAAGCGATTATTGATACCGAAGATAGAGAACTCTTTGTCAGGAAACTTGATGAGATAGGGGTAAAAACCATCAAGAGTGAGGCTGTGGAAAGTGTTGAAGCTGCAAAAAATGCAGCCAAGCGCCTCGGATACCCGGTAATTGTCAGAGCCGCCTACGCATTAGGAGGTTTGGGTTCCGGATTCTGCGATAACGAAGAGGAACTGATGACACTCACCGAAAAGGCCCTCTCTTTCTCGCCGCAAGTCTTGGTGGAAAAATCCTTAAAGGGATGGAAAGAGGTGGAATATGAAGTAGTGCGCGACCGATTCGATAATTGCATCACTGTCTGCAACATGGAGAATTTCGACCCACTCGGCATTCACACCGGTGAGAGTATCGTAGTGGCTCCTTCCCAGACCTTGACCAATGAGGATTATCATTATCTGAGAAAATTGGCGATAAAGATAATACGCCACATAGGGATTGTCGGGGAGTGTAATGTGCAATATGCCTTCGACCCGGAATCGATGGATTACAGAGTTATTGAGGTTAATGCCCGATTGAGTCGTTCGTCTGCGCTTGCTTCAAAAGCCACCGGCTATCCCCTCGCCTTCGTAGCCGCAAAACTGGGATTAGGCTATGGACTTTTCGACTTGAGAAATTCAGTCACAAAGGAGACTTCCGCTTTCTTTGAGCCGGCTCTGGACTATTGCGTGGTGAAACTCCCCAGATGGGATCTCGGAAAATTCCACGGTGTAAGACGAGAAATAGGTTCCTCCATGAAATCTGTTGGTGAGGTTATGGCAATTGGACGCACCTTTGAAGAAGCGATGCAAAAAGGTCTGCGTATGATTGGCAGAGGAATGCATGGATTTGTGGAAAACAGAGAGATGAAGATTGACGATATTGATTCCGCTCTCCGCACTCCCACCGACAATCGCATATTTGTAATAGCCCAAGCGATGAAAGAGGGTTATTCCGTGGATAAAATCCATGAATTGACAAAGATTGACAGATGGTTTCTCTACAAATTGGACAATATTGTCTCCACTTCTCGCGAACTTGAAAAATATAACAATTTGGAAGAATTGCCCGATGCGCTTTTGCGTCAAGCCAAACAGCAAGGTTTCAGCGATTTCCAAATTGCCCGGTCAATTTTCAAAAACTCCACTCTATCACCTGAAGAAATCAGTATTCAAGTTAGAAAACACCGCAAGGAGAGAGGCATCACTCCCGTTGTGAAACAGATTGACACATTGGCTGCTGAATATCCCGCACAGACCAACTATCTTTATATTACCTATAATGGGTCTGACAATGACGTGGAATATCAAAATGATGGAAAATCCATTGTCGTTTTAGGTTCAGGAGCCTACCGCATCGGGTCTTCCGTTGAATTTGACTGGTGTTCGGTCAATGCCTTGCTGACTGTTAAAAAGGAGGGATGGCGCTCAGTGATGATTAATTATAATCCCGAGACAGTCTCGACCGATTATGATATGTGTGACAGGCTCTATTTCGATGAACTGACTTTCGAAAGAGTCATGGATATATTAGATTTGGAAAAACCGCACGGCACTATACTGAGCGTAGGGGGACAAATCCCGAATAACCTGGCGATTAGACTTAATGACGAGGGTGTTAACATTCTCGGCACTTCCGCCAAAAGCATAGACAATGCCGAAGACCGGCATAAATTCTCATCAATGCTCGATGAACTTGGGATCGATCAACCGCGATGGCGCGAATTGACTTCAAAAGAGGATATAGATTCCTTTATTGATGAAGTAGGATTCCCGGTTCTTGTGCGCCCGAGTTACGTATTGTCAGGAGCGGCAATGAACGTTTGCTCCAACAATGAGGAACTTGACAGATTTTTGCGCCTGGCGGCAAATGTTTCTAAGCAACATCCCGTAGTGGTCAGCGAATTTATTCAGAATGCCAAGGAGATAGAGATGGATGCTGTGGCTCAAATTGGAGAGATAAAAGNATACGCTATATCCGAACATATTGAATTTGCCGGNGTACACTCCGGAGACGCCNCCATTCAATTCCNTCCCCAGAAATTNTATGTCGAGNCTATGCGCCGCATAAAGNANGTGANCGGACAAATAGCAAAAGCATTGAATATATCGGGTCCCTTCAACATTCAATTTCTCGCCAAAAACAATGATATAAAAGTAATTGAGTGTAATTTGCGCGCTTCCAGGTCCTTCCCATTTGTGAGCAAGGTATTGAAAATTAACTTTATTGACCTCGCCACAAAGATAATGTTGGGCTTGAATGTCGAAAAGCCTAATAAATCAGCCTTTGATTTAGACTATGTCGGCATAAAGGCTTCTCAGTTCTCTTTCTCCCGCCTGCAAGGCTCCGACCCTGTGCTTGGCGTCGACATGAGTTCTACGGGGGAGGTAGGATGCCTCGGCACCGATACCGGTGAGGCTGTATTGAAAGCGATGTTAGCTGTAGGTCATAGAATCCCGAAGNGAGGANTCCTNCTCACGACGGGTACTGCCCGCCACAAAGTGGCAATGCTTGCATCCGCACAACTTTTGCATAAACNCGGCTATACAATTTATGCCACTAAAGGGACTCACGCATTCNTGAGCGAGAATGGCATCCCGGCTGTCAGAGTCTNTATGCCCTCNCAGACGGAAGGTCAACCACAAGCGCTCGANNTTNTNCANGAGGAAAGAGATTGATTTGGTGGTGAACGTTCCCAAAAATCTCACTCCCACCGAACTGAGCGACGGATATAAAATCAGACGAGCTGCTATTGATTTGAATATCCCGCTGCTGACAAACACCCGATTGGCAGAGGCTTTCATCAGTGCCTTCACCTCGCTCAAACCGGGAGAAATTGAAATCAAAGCCTGGGATGAATATTAATCCTGAAAAATCCTCTTTTTTCTCCAATTTAAAAGGGGATGATGCTAAAGTAGAAAATGTTTTCCGACTCCTCAGAAAGGAGTTGGAAAACATTTCATATATATCAGAGGGTGAAGCTACTTCCATAGCCCGTCTGATTTTTCATTCTCTAAAAGGGTGGGACGCAACAGCCCTCTTCTGCCACTATCCGGACCTTCTTTCCGGCTTTATTCTTCAGCAGATTGATTCGATCTTTAACCGGCTTAAATCCAACGAGCCTATTCAATATATCCTTGGCGAAGGGAGATTCTACGGCATGAATCTTGAAGTTAATAAGGCAACTCTAATTCCCCGCCCCGAGACAGAGGAATTGGTGGATTTAATTATCAAGACAGAGGGTAAGAGTGCAGATTTAAGAATACTTGACGTNGGCACCGNAAGCGGAGCAATTGCCATAGCACTTAGNCGCAANCTCCTGTTTNCCGAAATTATTGCGGTTNATATCAGCGNGGAAGCGNTTGCCACTGCAAAAAGAAACGCGAAGCGCCTTCATGCTGAAATCCGATTTATGGAAGNAGANATATTCTCTTTTAGNNCTGAAGATAATACATTGGATATTATTNTCANCAATCCTCCTTATANNCCATATATANANAAAAAGGATATGCAAAAGAACGTACTGGATTATGAACCTGCTTCAGCACTATTTGTGAGGGATGAGGAACCTCTGATTTTTTATGAGGTAATCGCATCCGTCGGATTAAAAGCCTTAAAAAAAGGAGGACGTCTCTATTTCGAAATAAATCCACGTTATGCCTCTGAATTAAAAACTATGCTCGAAAATATGGGATATGCAGAAGTGGAGGTATTTAAGGATATGTCAAATCGCGAACGTTTCATCAGAGGAGTGTTGCAACTATGAAAAATGATATTGAAAGCGTAAGACTCAAATTGGCAGATCTTTGCGCGCGATCGGAGCAATGCGAATCTGACATAAGAAAGAAACTCTCCAAAACATCCCTCACTCCTTCCGAGAGGGTGAGTATCATCATATTCCTGAAAGAGAATAAATTTTTAGATGACGGAAGATTTGCAAAAGCCTTTGCACGCGACAAAGTCAGATTCTCTTCATGGGGCAAAAACAAAATTCGGGCGGCATTAATCGCGAAACGCTTATCATCGGATGCAATTCAACAGGGTATTTCAGCAATTGACGAACAAGATTATCTGGATGCGATTAAGCGCGCTGGAGAAGCTAAAGCCAAAAATCTGAATATTTTTGTGCGGGAGGATGCCGCAAAATTCGTGAGACATCTGCAAGCGAAAGGATTTGAATACTCTTTGATATTCAAATTGCTTGAGGCGTTGAAATATATTCAGAGCAATAATCTGTAAGTCTGCGAAGAATGTTGAAGTCAATATTGGATCTGCTTATCCCTCCGAAGTGTCATATTTGTGGCGATGTGCTGCTGCCGGAAGAAAGATTTATCTGCACAACCTGCAATTTGTCACTCCCCCGAACGATGTATTATGCTCTGAAGGATAACCCGATGGAGATGCGTTTTGCGGGACACTTCCCCTTCAACAGAGCAGCCGCTCATCTGTTTTATACGCGATCGAGTGCAGTAGCTTCCTTAATCCACGATTTCAAATATCGTAATTTTCCATCCTTAGCGCGTCATTTAGGAAAGATTATGGGGGAGGAACTAATGCGAACTGGATTTTTCACTGACATTGACTATATNCTNCCTCNCCCGATTCATTGGTCCNGGAGNTTATCNCGCGGATATAATCAGANCGAGTATCTGGCGAAAGGGGTTGAGGATGCAACAGGCATCCCGGTGAAGAGAANTCNCNANACAATCAGAAGNCATAAGACTCAGNCTAATNTCAATCCGGNAGAGCGNCGNATTAACACTTCCAACCTGTTCATTCTCCTGAACCCGGAAATATTTGAAAATAAGGAGGTCGTAATAATTGATGATGTATGCACCACAGGGGCAACACTTTCCGGAGCTGCCGAAGTTATAATTCAATCAGCGCCAACCTGCAAAATCAATCTTTTAACACTTGCCTGCACAATATAGAACTTAATTGAGTTATATGACAGAGTAAAAAATTTGCAATATTGGATAGATTAAAGTAATTTTGCAATGTCGGAAATATGTGTTTTTCACTGATAAAAAAGTTTAAATAAATGCAAAAGCATATCTTTCCCGGACACTCCAAGCGTTTTATAAAGAATAGAAATCCTCATTTGTATGAAAACACCTCATAAATTATTAGCAGAAAAACTCCTGCAAATAAGCGCGATTAAACTTCAGCCTGAATCCCCCTTTGTCTGGGCTTCGGGATGGAACTCCCCGATATATACCGACAACAGAGTTGCCCTCTCCTATCCTGATGTAAGAAATTATATTAAGATAGAATTAGCCCGGCTCATTTTAGAAAAATTCCCGGAAGCAAACGCACTTGCCGGAGTTGCTACCGGAGCAATAGCTATCGGAGCAATCGTGGCAGACACTCTTGCTCTCCCCTACGTTTATGTCCGCAATTCACCCAAAGACCACGGATTGGAAAACAAAATTGAGGGGAATCTTAAGCCCGGTTCGAAAGTCGTGGTTATTGAAGACCAGATTTCGACTGCCACCTCATCATTGAATGCAGTGGAAACAGTGGAAATGGCAGGATGCGAAGTTGTCGGTATGGTCAGCATATTTAATTTTGAATTTCCGGAAGCCGTGAAACGCATTTCGGATGCCAACCTTTCGCTGGAATACCTACTGAGTTATAATGAGATGCTTGAAGTAGCTTCAGAAATAAATTATATCACTCCAACAGAAATGGATGCACTTCAGCAATGGCGCCATGACCCTTCTTCATGGACGCCCGATAATTACTAATTTATATAAGCATTATGGCAATTTTTAAATCAAAACCGACAGGCGTCAATGCTTCAGCAGAAGCAGTCTACAATAAATTATCCGATTTATCCAATCTCAAGTCTCTAATCGAGAAAATTCCGGATTCAGCAGTGCCCGAAGATAAGAAAGAGATGCTGCAAGGAATTAAAATCACCGAAGATTCAATCTCTTTCCCGGCTGGACCGGTGGGCGAACTCAATNNCAAAGTTGCAGAAAAAGTTCCCCCTACNCTTATTAAATTGGAGGGCANCGGCACNCCTGNGGCTCTGACNNTATCCTTGNATATTGCGATTATCTCTTCAGATTTGTGTGAGGCTTGCGTGGTATTTGACATAGCAATTCCTGCTATGCTCGCACCTATGATTGGAGGCACTATTCAAAAA
Organism: Bacteroidales bacterium; assembly: GCA_009177205.1. Taxonomy (GTDB): domain Bacteria; phylum Bacteroidota; class Bacteroidia; order Bacteroidales; family Muribaculaceae; genus Lepagella. The sequence continues at coordinate 18,128 of WFMC01000151.1, read as the reverse complement.
ATGGCAGACCAATTTGCACACGTCATTGCTTCATTAAATTATAATTGATTTAATCTTCACATCCTTTTTTTGAAAAATTTAAAGGCATTAAGATATGATTAGCAAGNAAAAAACNNGAAAAACANTTGCCATCNGAGTTATCTTGACAAGCNTTTGCTCATTAATGGCAGCGTGTCATACGGTGGATGACAACCGCATCCCGTCAGCCCCCGTGTACATTGACCTTTCAAATCAAGGAATATGGAACTCCTATGGCGTTAGCGGATTTGGAGATTATCAATATTTCATCATGCAATCCGGCTCATCCTTCGAGCCTGCAGGCTTCCCCTATAATGCCCAATCAGCCACCGGATTCGGCGGGATATTGCTGATAGAAGGGATGGATCCTTATACGAGCGACACACTTTGCCCGCTGGCTTACGATTTGAGTTGCCCGGTGGAAAAATCTCCCGAGATTCGCGTCAGGATTGAGAATGAAAATTACGAAGCCGTATGTCCTGTCTGCGATTCCCATTACGACGTTACGATGGCTGCCGGAGCACCAACTGCCGGACCTGCCGCAGATAAAAAATATGGCTTGACGAAGTATTATTGCATCCCGACATCCTTAGGAGGTTATTACATTAAAGAATATCAATACTAATGTCACCCATCGAGAGTATAATATATATGATATGGCGCGGGATTGCGATAGGAATCCTGATTTCTGCACCTATGGGACCCGTCGGTATCCTATGTATTCAGCGAACTCTTGACAAAGGACGAAAAGCCGGACTATATACGGGCATAGGCGCTGCTATTTCAGACCTGTTTTATTGTCTGCTCACAGGATTCGGACTCTCTTTTATAGAAGGCTTTTTAAATGAAAACCAAAATGTTATTCAATTGATCGGGAGTATCGTGTTAATAGCGTTCTCAATCTATCTGTNTCGAAAGAATCCCTCTTCGAGCATGAGACGGCCGGTTCCGCAGAATGTTTCCGTGAAACANAATATCTTGGGGGGATTCCTATTCACATTCTCCAATCCTTTGATTATCTTTCTTATAATCGGACTTTTCGCCCGTTTTAACTTCACCATTCCCGAAATTAAAGGTTATTATTATGCAATAGGATATTTATTTATTATCATCGGGGCATTGCTGTGGTGGTATGGAATCACATATATCATTGATAAAGTGAGGTTGCGCTTCAACATGCGCTCCATGAAGCGATTGAACAATATTATCGGTATTGTCATTTTGGGTTTTGCATGTGTCGGGATTGTAACGAGCATAATGGGACTTTTTTCCAATGATTGCAATGCCCAAACCACTGTCAATAAAGAGAATCCCCTCAATCCTGAATTTCTGACAAATCAAACGGATTCTCTCTTCTTTGAGAATTTAATCAGCAATGATGATGGAGGGGGATTGATTGCCGGACAATTGGATTTCAAACTTGCCAACAGGGCATCTTCACCTATGAGAAGTTATCATTATTTTGATTCTTCCGGATCAAAAAAGTCTTCTAAACTTCCGCCATGGGGAGTTAAAATCAAAGGAGAAAAAGATTCTTTATTAATTGCCGTCAGGATAATCGAATATTCTCCCAACCATCTTGAATCTCTACCCGCTGCAGAATTTGATATATTTCCGCATGCGGATACTTTTTTTTCAGGAGCATTGAAAAATTCTATTGTTTCAGCAGGTCTTAACACCGGCAATGAATTCAACCATTATCGCCTGTTATGGGATTCCGAGACATTGACATTAAGGGGAGGCAATCACAAATTAAGCACCATCTTTGATTTGCCGAAAGAACTTGGAAATATCACTGACGTTTCTTTATGCCTTTATCCGGGGAGTTCAGTTAATTTAAAAGAATTAAGATTTAAAGTCCCGGATTTTCCGGGCAAATTCCGGGCTTCATATAATTTGGAAGATATAGAAAAAAGATTACACTCCACCTCAGACCCACTGGAGAAAGTATGGAAAATTTATGACATTAATCTAAATGATAAATATTTAGCAAAGGGTGGAGATTATCTGGTGGCATTGATTAAAGCCCCCGATTCCTCATACGATATTATCTATCTAGATGGAGCCTCTATTAATGCCCGGGATTGGAAACGAGGGATGTTGAAAGGTAGACTTAAGTTCACCGGCATACAGGAAGTTTTTGATTTGGAATGGATTGACCCCTTCGGCTCAAGATTGACTAACAATTTAAAAGCCCGTCTTCTTTCGGAAGACGAACTTTCATTACAATTCCCTTTTCACGATTCCTCCCTCATCCTGAAAGCCTTGGATTAGGGATCACTAATAACTGCTGACTAATCTTTTCCCTTCCGGGGTTAAAACATCTTGTAAGTCTGAAGAATAGAAACCGACACGCGGCTCGCCCGCCGCATAAGGGGCAATGGAATAAATGCCGTAAACAAATTCAACCCCATCTTCAGTCAATCTGAAAGTCTGAGGGAATGTTACATTATCCTCGTCTAACAACAGAACCCCGTTCCCTTTTAATTGGGCAAGAATCTCCGGCATGAGGATATCTTCAAATCCGGGCAGAAAGATATCAGTTACACTCAGAATTTTCCCATTCTGCAAATCATAATTCAGATAAAGATTAGAAAAATTGCCATGAGCCGCACCTTCCGAATAGGCAAAATTGAATATTTGCATCACGAGCACCTGCGTATTCATCAACTTAACGGAAAGATTTGTGGTCTGGACACTTCGAACTTTAGTCGTGTCAACCTTTTCAGTATAATCGGTTAAATAATCAGGCACCAATGAGGTCAACTTTCCATCTACCTCTTTTATGTTCGCCAATGCCAAAAGGGTGTCGCGCAATTGCTTTACGTCGTGCTTACCGACACTTGCCGGTATGACGCCGGTAGCGGATATTTCCCATAAACCGCTATACTCCGGGTCGATGGATTTAATTGAATCGGCATCATTGCCGATAGCGTAAGATTTAAAACTGAAGGTATCAAAACCTACGGACTCTTTTGAAGAATTTGTTTTATCTCCGCAAGAGAATAATGTCAACATCATGCCGATTATAGCAACTCCTGCAATCCCGGCGATTTTAATTCTTTTCATTCTCTTATTCTTTTATTTCTTACCATCTTCCCCCGGCTCCTCCGCCACTGGTCATTCCTCCACCAAATCCTCCGCCGAAGCCACCGCCATGGTGGCGACTCCCTAAAGCTGCTCCGGCAGCCAATGCGCCTAAAACGGCTGCATCATTATCCTTCTTGGGAATTACATAACCCTCCCTCCGCTTATGCTTGCAAAACTGACACTGATATAATTTTTCTCCATGTCCTTGTTTGCGCGTGGTCGGAGGTTCAACAACTTTATCCATTACAAGGTTCATCGCAATAGTATGGCAATTGGGACACTCCTTATATTTCAATTGTTTCTCCACAAAGGGGAAGCGAGCCACTGTGCCACAATCCGGACATAACCATACATCATAATCTACCGTGCCCAACTTCTCTTCAAAATCTTGCGATGCACTCAAAAATGCATTGTCATCATCTTCCGAGAGTTTATCCATTAACGCTCCGCAGGTGTCGCAAATTTCCCTGACATTACGTGAACNCTTATATAGANAGTATGCCAATAGAGCAATCGGAAGTGCTGTGCCTAAAGAAAACACCGAACCCCACCAGTAAGTTGCCAGATGACTCTTCCACGTCATGGCGCGGCGATAATTGTCGCGCTTACGCGTATTCGACAAGTCTATTATAAACATCACCAACGTAAAAAGGAAGACGAAACCTGCCACCATGAGAAGAAATTCCCATATCACAGTGGAATCCAATTCTTTAAATTTAGACCCTATATTTTCTCCTTGCGTACTCTTTATTTCCTCGGCAGCCACAGGGTCTGTCAAGACCTTAGCAATCTCATTGACAGCTGAAGATACGGATTGATTTAAATTTCCCTCCTTCATTGTGGGAACGATATATCTTCGGATAATATTGGCACAGGAAATATCCGGCAATACACCCTCAGCTCCTGAGCCAACCTGAATGAAGCATCTTCTGTCGTCGATTGCTATCAGCAATAAAACACCATTATTTTTATCTTTCTTGCCAAGTCCCCACTGAGTGAAAAGTTGATAGGCATAATCTTCTATCGGCAGTCCGTCAAGATTCTGCACTACTGCAACTGCTATCNCGGCAGTGGTCNGNCGNCGAACCTCTCCTATGCGCTCATTAACATAAGATACNGTGCTGTTAGATAAAAGATGTGATGGGTCGCACACATAGTTGGAGGGATTACCCAAATTTGGATTTTCCAAATCTTTTGGAGGAATGGCTGAAGCCGAGAAACAGACAACTATATAAATTAGAGTCATCAACACTCCCGACCTTATTCTCAAATTCCCATTTAATTCTCTCATCTTGTATTTTTTATTTGCTTAAACGTTCTTATTCAATTATTCCGTTCAGACTGCCGGAAGAGTTAATCCTCTCAATTGCCGATATAAATTCAAAGCATAAACATCCGTCATGCCGCTGACATGATCCAATACCCCTTGAATCCTTCTGAATAAATCCTCATCCCTAAGGCTATATTGCGCGGGAACTTTCTCAAACAATAATCTTGAAAAGTTTCTATCCGGATGCAATGCTGCTTCAGTCAAAACTTCAAGAAGATATGTTAATATCCTATTGCCGGCAATTTCAATATCGATTACTTCCGAACTTCTATAAATTCTTTCCCATGCTATCTCGCTACACGCCTTGTAGGCATCTCTCAATCGGGGACTCATCATTCCGGTCAGGCTTCCTTCCATATTCCCTTTTAAAAACTCGTTTTCCCCGTCAACAAAAATATTTGCACAATCGTTGACCATAGCCCCGATAACATTCGATCTTAAATATCCGATCTGTTCATTCGGATCCTGAAGCCTTGACATAGATCGCTCTAAACGATTCCTTTTATCTTCGTCAAAGAAATTCAGAAACAGGTCTTTAACTTCGCCGGTAGAAAGAATTTTCAATCTATGAGAATCCTCTATATCCATCACTTGATAACAGATGTCATCAGCCGCTTCAACGAGCCATACGAGCGGATGGCGCACATATACGCCTTCTGCTTCCTTACTAATTCCCAAATCATCAGCTACTTTTTCAAAAATTTTCTCTTCACTTTCGAAGAAGCCGAATTTTCCATGAGAATTGGAGTTCATTGAAGAATAAGGATATTTCACCACCGATGCCAATGAACTGTAAGTCATAGCAAAGCCCCCTTCAGCGGCGCCCTTCAAATTGATGGCTGAGTAGGCGGAATGAATTGGCATTACCTTCAAAATGAGTCAAATCCATCCATTGACGCGGCGTCACCTTTGTCTCTAAAATCTGACCCGCACCTTCAGTGAAAAACGTTGAGATTGTTTTTTCTCCGTTATGACCGAAAGGTGGATTTCCGAGGTCATGGCTCAGGCAAGCTGTGGCTACGATATCTCCTATGTGTCTTAACTTTCCTACCCATTCTTCATTTTTATATTTATCCAATAATTGCAGGGCGACCTCATTAGCCATCGACCTGCCTACTGAGGAGACTTCAAGACTATGAGTCAATCGGTTATGCACGAATATACTCCCCGGCAAAGGGAAAACCTGGGTTTTATTCTGCATTCTGCGNAATGGAGACGAAAATATCAGGCGGTCATAATCCCGCTGGAAATCGCTTCTTATATGTCTTCGCGGGTCATGATATTCCTCCAATCCGAGGCGCTTGTCGCTAATTAATTTTCGCCATTCCATTATCTGATGAATAGTTAGGTATAGTTAATTTTGACGTTGTAATGCTCATTTTTTAATTATTAAGCATTATTCATCTACAAATTTAATGATTTTTTGAAATAATGCCATTACTTTTCACGTTATCATTCAAGATGATTTTAATTTTTTTCATCATGCGTCAATTTTTCTGCAAAATATTTCGATTGGCGCCGGCAATTCTTCTGTTGGCGGTTATTCTCCTCAACTCTGTTGTGGCAGAAGCTGCTCCGCGTGAGAAATTGAACAATCGTCCTTACGCAGATTTGAAAAGAATGCATCTCGGATTTTCCGTGGGCATGCACTTTCAGGATTTAAATTTTACCCATAACGGCTATTTAACCCCCGACGGGCAGAAATGGGTGGCTCAAGTCCCTTCCATTTCACCAGGTTTCTGCGTCAATGTGCTCGGAGATTTACGATTGCACAAGTATTTGAATCTCAGACTTTCGCCCGGAATCTATTTCGGCTCTAAGACTGTCAATATGATTGACTACAATGCTTCAGAGAACAATACACCGGCAGATGATGAAAATTTCATGCCCGTCAGCGCCACTCAAACCGTTAAGAACGCTTACGTTGTGATTCCGTTGGACCTGAAAATTTCCGGAGACAGATTGCGAAATGCTCGTCCGTATGTCACGGCAGGAGTGATGCCGGCATTTGAAATCAGCAAACGGCGCTCCGATTATCTGATGTTTAATCCTTTCGATTTCTATCTGACTGTCGGCTTAGGTTGCGATTTTTATCTCCCATTCTTTAAATTTATTCCGGAGATTAAGTTCTGCTTCGGACTGACCGACATCCTCAAACACAATCGCCCGGATCTGGATTTAGACCCTCATACTTTCAAAATGACTCAATCTTTGTCAAAAGTTAAGTCGAATATGGTGGTCATTAACTTCTATTTTGAATAGTTTTCACCCATCAGATGAAATTATGACACTTCCCTCCTTTGAATCAAAAAATATTCTACAATCTTTTAATAAAGCAACGCGCNTATTGACGGTGGTTTTATTTATGTTGNTGNNATATAANATNTTTGCNCAAGCTNAAGNCCAGATGACTCAGTATTGGGCTCTCCCCTCTTACTATAATCCCGCTGCTATCGGCACATCGGATTATCTCAGGATAAGGGGTGGATTTAAACTTCAATGGCTGGGAATCACCAACGCGCCGCGAACATTCTTGCTTACAGCCGATTCCCCCTTGAAATTCGGCAAGCAAAAGATAGGATTAGGAGTAAACTTTTCTCAAACTTCGCTCGGACTTTTTTCAAATTTGCAAGCCAACATACAGGCAGCCTATAAATTCAGACTCTTGAAAGGAGAATTCAGCGTGGGTATTCAAGCCGGCTATTATAATTCAAAATTTAAAGGTTCTGAGATTTATATCCCCGACAATGATGATTATCATGAAAGCGATGACCCTTCACTCCCCTCTCAGGATTTGACGGGTAGCGCATTTGATCTTTCTGCCGGAGTTCATTATACCCATAAATATTTCTCAGTGGGCATAGGAGGATTACATCTTCTTAATCCCAAAGTGAATTTAAAGATAGAAGGTTCTGAAAATTCCGATACTCACGAATATGAAACTGAGTTGCCACGCAATCTTTATTTTATGGTTGATGGCAATATTCCATTAAAAAACACGTTATTTTCTTTGCAGCCCTCTATGTTGGTTCGCACTGATTTTGCCAATTTTTCTGCAGAACTCACAGCGCGCGCCACATATAATCGATTCATCACATTCGGAGTGGGCTATCGTTGGAAAGAAGCGCTGAGCGTAATGGCAGGCGCTGAATATAAGAACTTCTTCCTGGGATATGCTTTTGATTATCCTCTCTCCCCGATTAATCGCGCATCTTCCGGAAGCCATGAAGTAGTGGTCGGATATCAATTAAAACTTGACTTTTCCGGCAAAAACAAAAATAAACATCGGTCAATCAGATTAATGTAGTGTCTATGACAGTCATGAATAAAATAATTCACAAATATTTCAGGACAAAGTCCTTTTTAAAGAAAGACTTTCTCCCAATTGCATGCCTTCTGGTTTTGGCAGGTGCATGTGCCGCTCCCAAAGGTGGAAGCGCCGGGGGTGAAGTGACAGGCGTTGGCGGGTCGACATTTGCCGAACCTACACCTTACGGTATGGTGCTCGTTGATCGCGGTGCTTACGCAATGGGTCCCGTCACGGATGATACACTTCGAGGAATCAAAGCGAATCCTCGCGGCGTTTCTGTTGACTCTTTTTGGATGGATGACACGGAGGTAACCAATTCAAAATACAAGCAATTTGTGTTTTGGGTACGCGACTCCATTATCCGGGAACGTCTTGCCGACCCCGCTTTCGGAGGCAACGAGGCTTTCAAAATCGAAGAAGACAAAGAGGGTAATCCCATTACTCCTTATTTGAATTGGAACAAGGCAATTCCCTGGAAAAATGCTAACGAAGACGAAATGAGAGCAATCGAGTCTGTATATCGTACTAATCCGATCACCGGACGTCGCGAATTAGACCCGACACAACTCAATTATCGCTATGAAGTTTATAATCACACAGCCGCAGCTAAGAGGAAAAATCGTCTTGACCCGGAAACACGTGAATATAACACTGATATACCCGTAAGTGATGAATTGCCCGTTATCTCCAAGGACACGGCATATCTGACTGATGAAGGCAAAATCGTAAGAGAGACCATCTCTCGCCCGCTCACCGGGAACTATGATTTCCTAAATACATACATTGTCAATGTATATCCCGACACGACTGCATGGATTAACGATTTTGACAATGCCTATAACGAGCCATATACCCGATTGTATTTCTCACACGCCGGCTACAATGATTATCCCGTGGTAGGTGTAAGCTGGGAGCAAGCTAACGCTTTTGCCAACTGGCGCACAGATTATCTGCGCCGCTCACTCGGCAAAGAGGGGGTCTATGTTGAGCCTTTCAGACTTCCTACTGAAGCGGAATGGGAATATGCCGCACGTGCCGGACGTTCCGAATCATCTTACCCCTGGGAAGAGACTCTCCCCTACGATGAACGCGGATGCTTCTATGCCAACTTCAAGCCGATGGAAGGAGACTTCGTGCGCGACGGGCACGTGATTACTTCTAAAGTCGGAACTTTCGCGCCCAACGATTTCGGTCTATATGATATGGCAGGTAATGTTTCTGAATGGACTTCCACCGCCTACACGGAATCAATAAATAAGTTGACCTCCGATCTGAATCCGGAATATCGTTATGATGCCGCAAAAGAAGATCCCTACAAGATGAAGCGTAAGATTGTGCGTGGCGGCTCATGGAAAGATGTGGCTCAAAATCTGCGTTCCGACTTGCGAATGTGGGAATATCAAAATGAGCAACGCTCCTATATCGGATTCCGATGCGTAAGGTCGCAGATCGGCTTTGCTAAAGGAACTCAAAAGAAACGCAAATAATTTTAAAGATATCTTTTAATCTCATCCTCACTTAATCCGAAATTCCTCTGCATACATATCATGGTTAAAATAAGAAAATACGCTAACGGCATTGAACGTTTCCTTCACGGAGAAAAGGGTCAAAGATTCTTCAACTTTGCCTATTCAATAGGTGCGGCAATCGTCATCTGGGGCGCACTGTTTAAGATTCTCCACCTCCCCGGCGGCTCCACTTTGTTGTGTATCGGTATGGGCACCGAAATTGCGATGTTCATATTGACGGCATTCGACCGTCCGCCAAAAGAGTATTCCTGGGAAGAGGTTTTCCCGGTGCTTGACACTCACTCTCATGAGGATCGTCCTGATTTCGCGGGCGGAGGCGGCGTTATTATTACGGGCAACGGCTCCGGAAATATTCCTGAGGGAGGACTGACTGTCAGTGCTTCCGGCGCAAAAGAAGCAGCCGGACTCCCCGGGGGAATTGACCTTTCGGAAGATGACACAGTCTCCCTGCGCGAAAGTATTTCCCGCCTTTCGCAGGCTTCAGAGCAACTTTCGCAAATGGCTGAATTGGCTACCGCCACTCAAGATTATCTGAGCCAGCTTTCGGGAATCGCCGAGCAAATGAATCAATTGCGCGCTACGACAGGTGCCCTCAACGAAGTTTCATCAGTGCTCCTGAATTCTTATCAAGCCATCACTCAAAATTCCGACACTATCTCTCGCTCCGCTGAAGGATATGTGGATAAAATGGAAGACCTCAACCGAAATATCGGAGGACTCAACACCATTTACGAAATTCAACTCAAGAGTATCTCTTCCCAACTGGAATCTATCGACAGAGTTAATCGCGGCTTAAAAGATATTCGCGATATGTATGAGAAATCTGCTGCCGAAAGTGCCCACTATTGTGAAGAAACAGAGAAAATGGCGCGTTACATGAAGCAACTTAACAGTGTGTACGAGAAAATGATTCACGCCATGACTATCAATATGTATAATCCGATGATGGGAGGAGCGCCCCAAGGCGGTCGCCCCGACTTTAATCCCTTCGCCGAAAAAGAGGAGGCTTAAAAGATGGCAGGTGGTAATAATGTCGCGAGAATGTCGCCTCGCCAAAGGATGATCAACCTGATGTATATCGTCCTCACAGCCATGTTGGCTCTGAATGTGTCAAGCGATGTACTCAACGGATTCAGCCAGGTTCAAGAGGGGCTCTCCCGGACTTCAATGAATATGTCGGCTAAGAACGAGATACAATTCAAGTATCTCAAGGATCTCTATGACAAGAATCCAACAAAAGTCGGACCCTGGTATGAGAAAGGGAAGGATTTGCATGCACGCTCCACAGAGCTCTATCTCTCCATAGATTCTCTTAAAGCCGAAATTGCCGTGAAGGCTGACGGTCCGGATGGAGATTTCAATAATCTCAGAAATCTTGATGATTTGGAAGCTGCGTCCGTGACTATGCTTAATCCGGCAACCTTAAAAGGACAAAACCTGCGTAAAGCCATAGAATCTTATCGCTCTTACGTGACCACAATGATTCCGGACTCTACAAAACGGAATGCAGTATTAGAAATGCTTTCCACTTCCGTCAAGCCCCCTAAGGGTACTGTCGGACCNTACTTCNNGGAGCAGAAANNGTTTGACAANATGNNNGCGATTGCCGCNGTTNCACTCCTNANAAAACTTCAGNATGATATCAGGCAAGCGGAATCCGAGGCTATGACTAATCTTATAACCAATGTGGATATAGGCGATATTCGCGTTAATGAACTCAACGCTTACGTCATACCTAATTCCAACATGATTATTCGTGGAGGCAAGTATTCTGCCAATATCGTGCTGGCGGCGATTGACACCACAATGCGACCGACTATTTATATCAACGGCTCAAAACTTTCGAATCAATCCGGCTTGTATGAATTTACTGCAAACTCCGTAGGCACACATGAGTATTCCGGATTTATCGAAGTGATGAAAGGGGACGGCACACTCGACAAACGCCCGTTCTCTCATAAATACACTGTCATTGAGCCAATGGCGACTATTTCTCCCACGATGATGAATGTGCTTTATGCCGGCATCAACAACCCTATCTCAATCTCAGTGCCCGGAGTGCCGATGAGCAATATTCAGGCATCCATCTCTGCCGGGACACTTACCCGCAACGGCGACACCTGGATTGCTCATGTTTCTCAAGTCGGCACCGAAGTTGAAATCTCCGTCACAGCCGATATGGAGGGTTCGCGTCAAAGCGTCGGTTCAATGAAATTCAGAGTCAGAAAATTGCCTGATCCGGACCCGTACATTGCTGTCAAGGATGCTTCCGGCAACACCGTGGCATACAAGGGGACTCCGAAACGCATCTCCAAAGCGCAATTAATGTCGGCTACCGGTTTGGGAGCAGCCGTCGACGACGGAATTATCAACGTCACATACACTGTGGTTTCGTTCTCCACTATCTTTTTTGACTCTATGGGTAATGCCATTCCCGAAGTCAGTGCAGGCGCTAACTTCTCCGAACGTCAGAAAGAGCAATTCAAACGCCTAAAGACAGGAAAATCATTCTTCATCTCCGGCGTTAAAGCAAAAGGACCCGACGGAATTACGCGAGACATTTCTCCAATGGAAGTAGCATTGAACTAATCCTTTAAAATATACTCCACTAACGAATATAATTATGACTATGAAAGTCTTTAAGAAAATAATTCCAACCCTGCTGCTCTCAGCAACTATCATTGCCGGATTTGCGCAAGTCAATTCCGAGGGCTCGGGTGTGCGTAAACGCTCGGAAAGAGACAAAAAGAAAAATGAAGCCACTTCTCCGGGAGTAACCGAAAGAATGCAAGACTTTTTTGAAAATAAAGCCCCGCATGATGCCGATCTGGAGTATATGCGCCAAATTTATCGTCAACTCGATTTGACTAAAGATGCAAACACTCCTCTCTATTTCCCGGAAGATGTCGTTGACGGTCAAAAAAACCTCTTCCGNCTTATTCTNTCCAACGNGGNGGATGGAAAAGTTCCCGCATACGAATATCTCGATGGAAGAGAAGNTTTTACAGACCANNATAAAATTAATGTGCCNGAAATGCTTGACCGTTTCGGCATCTATTATCAAACTTCCGGCTCGGGCAAAAATCAAAAAATCACAATTGAAGAAGCCGACGTTCCTACCGGTCAGGTTCTTAATTACTATATCCTTGAAAAATGGGAATTCGACCGCCGCTCAAATCAAATGAAGACCCGAGTGGAAGCTATTTGCCCTGTCCTTAACCGTATGGGCGATTTCGGAGGTGAAACCCGATATCCGATGTTCTGGGTGAAATTTGATGCCTTGCGTCCGTTCCTCGCAAGTCAATATATATTCCTCACTGATGACAATAATCTTCCCCAATACTCTCTCGACGATTATTTTAATCTCGGAATGTATGACGGAGAAATATACAAAACACGCAATTTGCGCAACCTCTCCATGAATCAAATGTTCCCCGACCCGGATGAACGTAAGCAGGCTCAAGACAGCATAGATAATCGTCTTAAGCAATATGGCAAGAATCTTTGGGTTCCCACGCGGGAGGAATACCTTGCCCAGAAGGAACTTGAAGAGCAAAAGAAACTTGCGGCAGAAAGAGGCGATACTATCTCTTCTCTCACCGTCGTGGAAGAACAAATTGCTCAAAAACGAAATTCAAAAAGAATTTCTGCAACTACGACTACCAAGAAAACGACTAAAAAACGTGCTGCCAAGAAGCCGAAGAGCGTAAGCAGCAGTAATTCTACTCCTAACAGCAACGCGAGCAAATCCGTGCGCAGAAGAAAGAAATAAATCTTAATACTATTTCAAATATCTAAAACTCAATATGGACACTCCGCGTTTGCAGGTCCTGATTGTGGCTTACGGGAAAAAAGGTATTGACTCGGTAGCCTCTCTTCCCCATCCAAAACTGGATGGGGTTGAATATTTAGTGAGTTGGCAAAATGCCGATGCTCCCCCGGTGATTCCCGATTCATTGCTTCAACGCCCGGATTTTAAAGTTTTTATTCATCCCGGACGTGGCGTTGCCCGCAATCGCAACAATGTTTTGGAGAAAGCCACCGCCCCTTTGATTCTGAGCAGCGATGATGATGTGTCTTATACCCCTACACAACTTCAAAGCGTTATCGATGCCTTCGAAGCAAATCCTGATGCCGACTTTCTCTCTTTTAGATATTATAGCGAAAAAAATCCGCGGAAATATCCTCTGAAAGAATGTAGTCTAAACGAAAGAAAACTTCCTAAGGATTATTATGTAGGAGGAATAGAGATGGCATGGCGGCTGGAGCCCATAAATCGTCTGGGAATACGTTTTGACGAAAGATTCGGCATAGGGGGCTATTTCTGTGCTGCCGAAGAAGACCTTTTTCTGGATGCTATAAGAAAACATAAACTGACAGCCAGATTTATACCCATTGATATATGCACTCACCCCTCAGCTTCTACAATTCATAAAATCGGAGAAACACCCGAATATATCCGCACAAAAGGGGCTTGCATATCCATTATCAGCCCTCGTATATGGTTTTTGAGAATGATAACCCATGCCCTCAGATCAAGGAAAGGGTTTAAGGAGCGACTTGATTATTGCAGGAATTGGCTTACCGGTGTCAGGGATTTGAAGCGCCTGAACCGCTCTTCCTCATTCTCTTTTTCTTGAAAAAACGATATACGAATACTCCGTAAACACTCAATAAGATAAGCAAAATGGGGATAGATATTGACTTGGTCAATAAGAAAAGGGAAGCAATGGAAACAGCAGCCGTGGATAGACTTGCAATAATACTGTAAGTACTCGTCAAATTAATTTTAAGAAAGTATCTGAAGCGGCAGATCAGAGCTACTATGACTAAATATACAAAGTGCCACACCACAAGCGCCACGCCCAATCCTGTCAAGCCCATCTTCAGATAAAACAATATACTCAATCCCAACCCCAATAATGTGTCCGCAACCTCTGTGAAGGTATAAATCTTTCCTTCCCCTTTTGCTAATATGCACATCGCCATAGTGTTGCTTACCGCTCTGAAAAGAATCAAGGCGATACCCCACGTGATAAACGGGATTATCAGAAGGAATTCCTGACTGTAGAGCAATAAGACTATCCATTCCCTGAAAATCAAAAACACCAACATCATTGGAGTGAAGAGCAATAACAACAGATTAATTTCATGATTTAAAAACACATTCACTCTATTGTTATAATGGATGTTGGCTGAAACTCTCGGATAAAACTCCAATGAAACTGAATTGAACACCAATCCCGTATAGCGCACCACCAAAGTCAGTCCGGCGCCATATAAGCCTACCTCAGCTATTGACGCATTGCGATTCAGCCATGCGAATAATATAAGTTGACACAACGTCGAGAAAAAACCGGCTATTGAAATCCATGCGCCCAACCGGATCATTTGAACTCCCGATTTTAATCCGCCGCGACTCGGTCGGCATGAATCCAACTTTTTATTTCGTAATAAAAAAGCGGCTATGACGCTACATAAGCTGTAGACCAATATACTTATGGAGATACTATTTTCTCCCAAATATCTATATAGGGGGATTGAAATTATTAATCCGAAAAACGCACCCGAGACTCCCGCTTTTGCCAATTTCTGAAATGCTTCCGATGCCTGAAAAATTGCACTTTCTCCCGCGTATAACGCATTCAGCAAAACCGCTCCACCGAGAATGACGAAATTCCACCACATACTCGAGTCTTCAAACAGAATCTCTGCCAAAGGAAAAGATAATGCAGTGAGCCCCAATCCTCCCAAAAGCGCTGCCACAACACTCCAACTCCTCACTACTCTCACTATCTCCCGCATCCGGCTCTCCCCCCTCTTATGCCCCTGGGATAAGTCGCGTACACTGCTTTGCCGAATACCCAATCCGGTAAGGAAAGTTGTGGTCTCCACAGTGGAATTAAACATATTCAATAACCCGATTCCGGTGGCATCCAACCAAAGGGCAATTATCTTCATCTTTATCATCGAACAGAGTATGCCGAAACTCTCCACTCCGGTGAATATACTCATCACTTTCAGCACCTTCTTACTTGTAGAAGAACCACCGATTTTTTTAATCTCAGCACTCCTTTGCTCTTGATTATTTTTATTCAGGCATTTTCTCATCGGGTATAATCAAGATAATATCTCTCGTATGCAACTCCGCTCCCACCTAACGCAGATTTCTGACGATATAGTCCCTCATTTAGGATTAAACCATGATCTTCATTTGAAATCCCGAAATCAAAATACCGACAGGAGCCTTCGTATTTCGATATGAGTCGGTTGAAGAGGAGAGTCAATGCTCCTTTATCCCTTCCCTCAGCCGAAGAACAGATATATTGAGCATGTGCAACTTGCTTACTTAAATAAATACATATCCCCGCTATCAGTTTTCCCGAATCTTCCACACCGTAAAATTCAATATTCTCAGGAAAAAATTTTTTTAGTCTTTCCAATTCCTCGGCAGTATGCACAGGTGTGGCGTTATGCCGCTCTGCCAGACAATTTTCAAGAAGAGTATGAAATTGAGTGATATCGCAGTCTTCAATTATTTTAAAGCCATAATTTTCGGCTTTTTTTAAGTTGCGCTTTTGGAGAGTATTGAATCCGGGATTTTCCGACAATCTTATGGTTGCCGATAAATTACATTCCGTTAGTTCCGCTTCCTGTCGAAAAAGGGCATACCGATCTTCTTCAGATGGCATTTCCGCATATATGTCCGGTAAAATTTTATAATCCAGTCCGATTATACCGTTTTTGATTGAAAAATCCCTTAACGCGTCAAACGTATTTAATAAATCAACAGCATCGAAATGTCGCTTCGGCAAGATGAATCCGCCGTAGGTCAATCCTCCATGGCTTTGAAGAATAGCGGATTTATCCTTTTGCAAAATATTGGCGGGTAATAATGCCGATAGACGCTCCCCTTTATAAACCATTAATGAGAAGTCCTCAAATCGGTCGGAATGATAATCCATATAGTCGCGAAAAAACAAAAATGTTGAATTTTTAGAATTTTCAACAAATTTGTTCCACTCCCATTTTTTATCTTTTGTATATCTTACAATTTTGATTTNCGACATTCCTCAATATTGTTATTTAATCCACGCTGCGGGATTGAGTTTTTCTCGNCNTTTCCAAACCTCNAAGTGAATCTCGCTGTGGTCGGGATTATCGGGNTCAATTGCCAATTTACCTACGGCTTGACCCTGCGTAACCTTTTGACCTATCTTCACTGACGCAGCGGCTATATTGCCATACACCGTATAATAATCTCCGTGATTCACAATCACTACCGTTGAGAATCCGGGAATCATATAAACCCCTGACACTGAACCCGCATATACTGCCTGTGCTGTGGCACCTTTAGCCACCTCGGCATCGATACCGGGATTGTCATAAGTAACATGAGGCAAATCGGGCAACGAGTGTTTGCCAAAAGGACTGACAATCCTCCAACTTCCGCTGACCGGACGCGGCAATGAGCCTTTGTGAGCGGCAAAATCAGATGATGTCGGGGTTTTTAAATCAGTCTTCGGTTGATTTTTTGCAGTTTCCCCCTTTTTGGTTTGTTCGTTCCGGGGCTTTCTTTTGCGTGCAGAAGCGTAATCAGGAGTGTTCTCAACCTTTTCCTGTTTAACAGATTTTTCCGGTTGTTTCTTTGTCGGTTTTTCACTCTTTGAGTTATTCTGCTTTACATTCTTTGATTTCTCTTGCTTTTCATTTTTGGACTTTGNCGAATTTTNANCCAATTCCTNTTTCTTGNGTTCTTNAGCTTTCTGAGNCTNTTCTANTTTTTTAGCTTNTTCCTCTCTCTTCCGCTCTTCAGCTTTGCGACGCTCCTCTGCCTTGCGACGCTCCTCCGCTTTTCTCTGTTCCTCAGCCTTACGCTGCTCTGCAGCTATAACTGCAGCTACTTGATTGCGCAATTGATTCACCTCAGATTGTTTCTTAGCCAAATGAGCATTCAGAGCTTCGCCATTCGCTTTCAAATCGGCAATGACAATATTCTGGCGCTGGCGTTGCTCCGTAAGTTTCTTCTGGGCAGTCAGTTCGCGACCTAAAATTATATCTTTATCCGACTTTGAAGTCTTCAGGTCTTCCTTCTCTTTTTCAAGCTGCGCCACCTTGCTCTCTATCAACTTTGTTTGCTTCTCTTTCCATGTGGCAAACTCTTTTAAATAGCGCATACGACGTTCTGCTTGCGCAAGATTTTTGGCACCCAGAACATATACTAAAGATGAAGAATTTTTCTTTGAAACCCTCATCTTCTTTATTGCCTTCAGATATTCCGAGCGTAATTTATCCACTTCCGAGGAATGAAGTGCTATTTTCTCTTCGAGTTGCTCAATATCACTACTCAGGCGCTTCACCTCCACTCCAAGGGCATCGGTCTCTTTTTTTGAAGTTTTAATTCCTTCTTCCAATTTTGACAATTCATTCAGACCCTTTTTAATTGAAGCATTATTTTTTTTAATCTCCTCTTTTGTGGCATTAACCTCTGCCTGAAGATTCTGCTGGCGCTTTTTTAATTCAGCCGAACTCAAATTTTCGTTTAATTTCTTGCCTCCTTTCTGCTGCTTCTGTTTATTTGTTCCCGTACCGGATTTTTTTGAGCCACCCTTATTGTTTTTAGTATTACTCTGCTTTGCAACTTTTGAGGTATTCTTATTTGTAGCTTTTTTAGTTATAGTTGAAGACTTCTTTTTTCCTCTTGCATTCTGAGCATATATTTCCACAGGATAAGAGAATGAAGACAATCCTATAATTGCCGCCACAATCAAGTATGATATATTTTTAATTATCCTTTTCAATTTTATGCTCATCTGTCGGTTAATTAAAATTGTCAAAAAGAGAGACATTC
>WFMC01000175.1 GCA_009177205.1 Bacteroidales bacterium | reverse complement strand
GCGCATAAATGATGCGAATAAAGGGGAGTAAAAAGGAAAAAAAGGGAATGTTATGCCTGACGAGNCGGGATTCTTTGGTAAAATCCATCAATACGTGGCTGTTGATTACTCTTCAANTNCNTGGGCGGAGATGGCAGCTACTTCNTTCATTTTGTTTATCCTGGCGTNGGCATTATATTTCTTCAGTAATAATGTAAAGATAAAGAAAATCGGTTTTTTCAGCGGACTTATATTATTGTCATTCTCAGTTATTTTTGTAGTGTTTGCCGAGATGGGTGCAAGTCAATTCGAAAAAAAGAACGAAGTGATACTTACAGCTTTTAAGGCGACTCTTCTTTCAGAACCTTCCGACAAGGGAGAGTTGTTGGGTTACCCTCTGCATCGAGGCACAAAATTTGAAATTCTTGATAAAGAATTAAACGCCGTGGGGAAGATAGGTTGGTATAAAGTCAGACTTAACAGTTCTAATGTCGGATGGTTGCCGGTTCAGGATTTGACCCCTATAAAAGAAGAAAATTGAAATATGTTATAAAACACAATAAAAATAAAGACAAATATTTGTTAATTGTTTAAAAAATATTTAATTTAGCAAATGATAAAGCGGAAAATAAATTTTTCCGAAAGTAAAAAGAGTTAATTACTTAAAATCTAACAATATGAGCAAGACAATCAGTTTCAATGAGCTTCGTCGTCTGAAAGACAGTTTGCCTGATGGCGCAACCCATCGTATCGCCGATGAATTAAATCTTACAGTTCAAACAGTGCGTAATTACTTTGGTGGCGTGAATTATCAATTTGGCAAAAATATCGGTATGCACATTGAGCCGGGTCCTGATGGCGGTATTGTAGTTTTGGATGACACCACTATCTATGATAAAGCGATCAAGATTCTTGAAGAAGAAGCCGCAAAAAAAGGCTAAAGAACTCCCCTCATTTATAGATTTTTTATATTCCATAGTGCCCATGGGGCATAATAAAAATTTTTGTAAAAAAACGCATCAGATTCTTCTATCTGATGCGTTTCGTTTTCTTATTATTTATTAACTTTGCAAGTCAATTTAAAAAACGATAGTTTAAACGAGAATTTTTATCAGATGCTCTATCCGGCTTCTTTCGAAAATAAAATAGGTTTTGATAAAATAAGATTGGCTGTAATTGAAAAATGTTCCGGCGCTTTAAGCAAAGAGGAAGCGATTCAGATGGCGTTTTCAAGCAATTATGAAGTAGTAAGACGTCGCTTGAATGAGACTTTTGAAATGCTGGGAATCATGAATGCCAATTTAGATCTTCCGTTGAAAGATATGGGGGATATAAATGTGTCGCTTATTGAATTGAAAGTTGAAGGTTCATATTTATCATCAAAAAAACTGTTTAGTCTGCTCAAAGTGCTTGAACAGGCTCAGGAGATAACAGACTTTTTCCAAAAATCCGATAGAGAAGATGATAAAGGTGAGATTCATAACAATTATCCCGGTTTGTTGGCAATAGCAAAAGAATTAACCANCTNTCCGCAATTAATCGNACGTANNAATCANTGCATNAACAAATTTGGAGAGATTAAAGATAATGCATCAGAAAAATTATACGAACTTCGCAGAAATTTAAGACTTGCATCCGGCTCGATGTCAAAGGCTATGAGGAGAGTTCTTGACAGAGCTGTAGCTGAAGGTTTGGTGGATAAAGATGTGGCTCCGTCAATGCGAGATGGCAGACTGGTTTTGCCTGTGGAAGCCGGCAAAAAGAGAATGTTGAACGGCATTATTCATGATGCTTCCTCTACGGGAAAGACAGTTTTTATAGAGCCTCTGGAGGTGGTCGAAGCCGGAAATAAAATTCGCGAACTCGAAATCGAAATTCAACACGAAGAGATTGAAATTCTTAAAAATATTTGCGCTGAGATTCGTGCGCATATTGATTCCATATTAAATTCTTGCAAAATTCTTGCAAAACTGGATTTCATCAGAGCTAAAGCGTTGTTTGCCCAAGAAGTTGACGGTCGTATGCCTAACCTCACTCCCAAAAGGATGATTGAATGGTATCATGCCGTGCATCCTCAATTGCTTATTGNACTCCGAANAGCCGGTAAAGAAGTNNTACCTCTGNATTTAACTCTTGATAATTCTCAGANAATATTAATTATTTCCGGTCCGAATGCAGGTGGTAAATCTGTTTGTCTGAAGACCACCGGTGTAGTGCAATATATGGCACAATGCGGTTTGCTCCCGACCATCTATGAAAATTCTCATTTGGGAATTTTCGATAATCTGTTTGTAGATATAGGTGATGAGCAATCAATGGAAAATGACTTGTCGACATATTCTTCTCACTTGAAGAATATGAAATATTTTCTTCGCTTCACAACTGAAAAAACATTGATCCTGATTGATGAAATGGGGTCGGGCACCGAACCTCAAATAGGTGGTGCATTAGCTCAATCGATTTTGGAGAAACTCTCCGAAACAAAATGTCTTGGAATCATAACAACCCATTATCAAAATCTTAAAACATTTGCCGGTGAGAAGGAAGGCTTTATCAATGGAGCGATGATGTATGACCGGCAGCACCTTAGTCCTACTTTTCAACTCTCCATAGGGAATCCGGGAAGTTCTTTTGCTATTGAGATAGCGAGAAAAATCGGACTTGGAGAAGATGTCATCAATAAAGCGCGTGAAATAGTTGGTAGCGATTATGTCAACCTGGATAAATATCTTTTGGATGTAGCTCGCGACAGGCGTTATTGGGCAAATAAACGTCAGAATATCAAGGAGAAAGAGAATCACCTCGACAAGATTTTATCACTTTACGAAGATAAGGCTGACGATTTGAAGTCAAAGCGTAATCAGATTATCAAGGAAGCTCAGCTTGAGGCAAAAGAGATTTTGGCAAGCGCCAATGCACGCATAGAAAAGGCTATAAGAGAGATTCGCGAGGCACAGGCTGATAAGGAAAAAACTAAAATTATCAGAAAAGACCTGGAGGATTTCAAGTCTGATCTCTTAGATAACTCTGCATCCCGGGAATCTCAGGAATTATTGAAAGAACAAAAGCACAAAAGTCGTAAAAAGCGCGAACAGGCTCAACTGAAAAAGCGAAATAATGAAAATAAAGTAGGAGACAAAAGGAACATTGAGGTCGGAAGTTATGTGAAAATGAAAGACGGTAATGTTGCAGGTCAGGTAATCAAGATTGAAGGAAAACGAGCAGAAGTCGCCTTCGGAGCAATTCGCACAATGGTGGAGCTGAACAAATTAATTGCCGCTTCAAAACCGAAAGAGAGCGTTGCTTCACAAGGGTATTCCATCAGCCGAAATACTTTCGATTCTTCACGTGAACGCCAATTGAATTTCAAGCAAGATATAGATATCCGAGGTATGAGAGGAGAAGAAGCTGTGCAGACGATTATCTATTTTCTTGATGATGCAGTGCAATTCTCCGCTTCAAGGCTTAGAATTTTACACGGCACAGGAACGGGCATTCTTAAAACTTTGATTCGTCAGCAACTTGATGCAAATCCAAACGTAAAGTCATATCGGGATGAAGATGTAAGATTTGGAGGAGCCGGTATAACGGTAGTGGATTTGAAATAATGTGATAATATAAAAGACAGGTAAAAATTTTTTATAGGTAAGAAAATAAACACCAATAATGAAGTCAAGTTATACAGGTATTTGGTTATTGTTGGTCACTGCATTGATTATAGTTCTTCTTATAGCCTTTGCAGATGATATAAATATAGGGGAGTGGAAAATTAAGAAAGCACCTTACGCTGAAGCTCTGCTTACTGATAAAGCTAAAGAACTTCGAGAAAAAGAGATAGCGGATTCCATTCACTCTGCAAAGATATTGGAGCAGGAACGTAAAATTATTCGTGTTGACAGCACTCCTCAGTCAATCCTCTTGATAGGAGATTCGATGACTATGAATCTTGCTTTCAGATTGGCTCAATATGCAAAGCAGAACGGACACGATTTCCATGCAGTCAATTGGGATTCCAGCAATACCATCAAATGGGGCAACAGCAGCCATCTCGCTGATTATATTGAGGAATACGGTGTTACTTACGTTTTTGTTTCTCTCGGCAGCAATGAACTCTATTTGAAGAATCCTCAAACCCATGTTCAATATGTGGAGAAAATACTTTCGCAAATAGGTGAAGTCCCTTATGTATGGATTGGTCCACCCAACTGGAAAGAGGATTTCGGTGTCAACGATATGCTTCAAGAGACATGTGCCCCCGGATCTTTCTTCAGAAGTGAGGGAATGGAATTCAAGAGAAAAAAAGATGGTATTCATCCCACCCGCGAAGCCTCGGCGCTCTGGATTGACAGTATAGCGAGGTGGATTAATAAATCCTCTCATCCGATACTTCTGGATGCACCCGCAGATTCAATTGGAAAAGTTAACCCGAATATTAAATTTCTTAAAGCCACTGATAAATAATGCTGCTGCATATATCCGATATATTTGAAAACATCGACCTTGTTGGCAAAAATATAGCCTCGATGCTCAGTTATGACGCGTCAGCTCCGATGCTTTTTTCGAGCGGCTTGTTTTGGTTGCTCTTCATAATTTTTCTTCCGGTCTATTCGCTACTGAAAAGCTCAAAATGGAAAATGTCTATTTTCGTTGTGGGGTTCTCACTATAGTTCTATTAGTAATCCTCCGGATTTTTCTTCATGATGCTGATAGCAAAATAATTGATTGACTGGTTGATTTAACATAGAATTGCGAACTGCAAGACTCGTGTAAAAAAATTGACATGGATGTGGTTATCCATAATTATTTCACTCTCCATATTAGGCTATTTCAAATATGCCAATTTCTTCTTATGGAACTGGAATCAGATGGTTGAAGGTAATTTCCAACCGTTGGATATAATTCTTCCGGTCGGTATCTCTTTCTATACTTTCCAATCAATATCATATATTGTTGATGTCTATAAAGGTAGAATCGAGCCTACGCGCTATTGGATTGATTATTTATTCTTTTTGTCATTTTTCCCTGCACTTGTTGCCGGTCCGATTGTGAGAGCGGACTATTTCTTACCGCAACTTGAGAAAAATCAAAAAGCTGATTCCGACATGATTTGGACAGGCTTATGGTTGATTATCATAGGCATCATAAAGAAAGCCGTCATAGCGGATTATATCGCTCAATACAACGATTTAATTTTTAATGACCCACATTTATACACAGGAGTCCAGACACTTATGGGAGTTTTGGGCTATACGATGCAAATTTATTGCGACTTCTCAGGATATTCAGATATGGCTATCGGCTTGGCACTTATAATGGGTTTCAGGCTTGGTATTAATTTCAATTCCCCATATCAAAGCCGCAACCTTACTGAATTTTGGCGCAGATGGCATATCTCGCNTTCGTCATGGCTCAGGGATTATCTTTACATTCCTCTCGGTGGGAATCGAAAGGGAACTTTCAGGACTTATGTAAATAACTTCCTGACAATGCTTATAGGTGGACTTTGGCATGGAGCCGCGTGGAAATTCGTATTCTGGGGCGCTATGCATGGTGTCGGCTTGGCTATTCATAAAGCCTGCAAACCGGTATTGTCAAAAATTCCCGACAATGCGCTGACTATTTTTATATCCTGGGCTTTAACCTTTATTTATGTATCGCTTCTTTGGGTCTTCTTCAGAGCTGCTTCATTTTCCGACAGTGTCCTGATTATAAAAAATATATTTGTAGNCTTTATNCCTGCTCAACTTCTCGAATTCCCGTTGCAGAGGCCNGAATNGTGTATTATGATGGTTCTTCTGATAATCTTTCATTTCCTTCCGGAACGATGGGGAGAGAATCTTCAGAATTGGTTTATAAAATCACCTTGGGTTATAAAACTGGGAGTTTTTTTGATAGCCGTGCAATTAGTTATTGAATTTATGACCTCCGAAGTAGCACCCTTCATATATTTCCAATTCTGATTATACCTTATATTATATAAAATAGAGGATTGCAAATTCAGTTTTGCAATCCTCTAATTCATTTTTATTAATTGTTTATTTCACAAGAATCTTTTCAGTTTTCACTCCTGTTTTCTTGATGTAAATACCTTTGGCGAGATTATTGGAATCAACTTTCAAACCGTCAAGTGTATAATATGAAGTTGGTTCGTTGACATCTTCAGCACATTCAATTTCGTCAACATCAACTGTGCCCCGAATGATTATTTTGATATTTTGTTCGAGANTGGGATAATCTCCGTATCNATTTTGCATTACAGTGCCGGCTGGAATGTTGAGAATATATTCTCCAGCTGTTTTCTNNAAATTCATCTTGATATTATAANACTTTTCGTATGAAGATTTAAATCCGGCAGCTGAAGCTGTTGAACTCCAGACTGTTTCACCATTCTTCTTAAGGCTTATGACATTTGAGGAATTCAGAACTTTCACGTCTAACGGGAAATATAATTCAATGCCGTTAAATGCTGAGCCTTTTGGCAGGTCAAGTTCATCGTAAAGAGTATTATTGTAATACAGCCGAGCTTCAGAAACCATACAACCTTCTTTTCCTACTACGCCATATCCGGTAAAATTAAGAGTGGAAATGCCGGAGAATGTACGTGGGTAGATAGACAGTGCATAATATCCTGTCTCCATATTTTTAGGATTATTGTAATATGATAAATCCGATTCAGGTTCCTGCATCATTAATTTGATTTGTCTGTTTTCCGTGTCAATTTCCGTAACAACCATGTCTCCGAAAATTATGCCGCTGTATTTGTTTTTACTTTCATCTCCTACACCAACCTGTTTCAATGAAGCAATGACGCTGCCAACTTTGACATTAGATTCCAGATTCTTACCGGCAGGATATTGAATTACGAAATTTCTAACATCAACAGGAAGGAGTCCGTCAGCTGATGAGGGGGAGATACTGAATCCTGTCGCACCACTTACTCTAACATCATATTTTTCAAAATTTAAAACGGGATTTGAGTATGTTTCACCATTTAATTTTATGGTAAGAGCCCCTCTAGGAACGGTAAAATAGTCCCATGTCAAACTTAATCCATTGTTCAGTGGCTCGATTTTTGATGTATTGGTGCAAGTGAAAATTACTTTATTTCCGGAGATTGTGGCTGAATAACTGACAACAGCGGATGCCGTAGAACTTTTTTTCAAATCCACATTATATAGATAAAAGCTGTTGGCGGAACTCATTGATATTTCCGAACCTTCCGGGAAAGCCAAAGTGAACTGATTCAATTCTGACGGTTGGTATAGTCCCGGTTTTGGGGTAATGGAATATTCCGGAAGAGCGACGATAGTGAAGGAGTAAGTAAGCTCTGCGCTGTAATATATCGGCAAATCTTCCTCCTCGCTTTGATCGGAACTTACACTTGAATTGTCAATTGCCATTTTTACAAGCCCTTTGGGGAGGGTGACGGTATACTTGCCAGGTTCGGTTAATTTACCGCAATTGACAATGAATTCATTGATACTGCTCGGGCTGAATTTGATGGCATCGGTGTTTGAAGAGTTAATCTTCATATAAGGTTCGCCATCTAATGTGATATTGACATTCAGTCCCGTTCTGTCAATTGATTCAATGCCTAAATCTCCGCCTCCGGGAACGTTGATTACGAGTTGGTCAACCCCGATGCAAGAGGGAATTTCGGAGTTGGGTGACGGGCTTTGAGGACGCGGCATAGTGTATAGTGGGTCAACGGCGTAAGCAGAAAATGCAGATGCCAACGTTGCCAACAACGCGAGAAACACACAAACTATACTTTTGTGTGATGGGGAGTAAAGTTTAAAAACAGATTTTTTCATTTAAGATAGTTTATAATAATGATACAACAATACTTAAGAAATATAGGAGATAATATTATAAATATGTTTGAATCTATCTAAATTCGATTTACCTTAAGAAATAATGATAACATATAATGAAAAGGTAAATATTATTGACAATAATACTAACTCATTTGCTAAATTATAACAAATCATTATAAATCAGCAAAACCAAATGTTAAAAAAAGTTAATTTGTGTCTCGTATTTTTCTGAATGCACATCATTCCATTGTAGATAGTGATATGTCTCATATCTGTTTTTATGGAGTAAAGTAGAACAATTTTAAGTTTAGAATTAGCCGGATTCTTCAATATAATATCATTACTTCCCCCTTAACTTTTGACTCTTAACATTTATTAACATAATTTTACACATTTTTATTTCGCTAATATACAACGGTTTTGCGAATAAAAAGTGATAAAAGTTGATTTTTCTTTCAAAAATATTTGGAGCGTGAGGAGAAAAGCAGTAACTTTGCATTCGCGTTTGAGCCGGAGGGCATCTGAAAAGCGGCGGCGGAAGGCTGCCGTGATGACATACGTAAGGGTCGGACGCGCCAGAGAACAATGACAAAATTGCCACAGAAGAGAAGGTGTAAGAAAACCAAGGAACACGAACATAGATCGTTTCCGTCAATCTGAAAAGATAAATAACAATTCTATACACGCAACCTGTTTTTCGTGTCGTCATATAATATATAAGTCATATAATAAACTGTATATACTTTATATAATAAGTATCGACACGGAAGGAAAAAGCGTAAGAGAGCGGAGTCAGACAAGACACAAAACTTAAAGTAGAAAATAGGAAACTAAAGATACTAACAGCGGAGAGTTTGATCCTGGCTCAGGATGAACGCTAGCGGCAGGCTTAACACATGCAAGTCGAGCGGCAGCGGGGGAGGAGCTTGCTCCTCCCGCCGGCGAGCGGCGCACGGGTGAGTAACACGTATGCAACCT
>WFMC01000007.1 GCA_009177205.1 Bacteroidales bacterium | reverse complement strand
AATCGGATTCCACAGGTGGAGCGGCTGTCGTGTCTCATAGATTTATGAATGCGCTTATTCAGGAGGGACATGATGTCAAAATGATTGTGACAGAAAAATTAGTAGGTGAGAAAAATGTTTTGATAATTTAGGATGATATCAAGATTAACACACGGTTTATTGCTGATAGACTGCCGGTATTTCTTAATAATGGTTTTAATCGAAAATCCCTTTTCAAAATTGACGGGGCATTCTCCGGATTGCCGGTCGCACATCATCCTGATGTGATATCTGCTGATGTGGTGATAATCAATTGGATAAATCAAGGAGTGTTATCCCTTAATGAAATAAGACTGNTANTAAAATCAGGGAAGAGGATTATCTGGANCATGCATGATATGTGGAATTTNACAGGTANTTGNCATCACTCNGANGATNGTCGGGAATATCTTAAGCCTGAAGAGTGTGAGACGTGTCCGTTGCTAAAAATTAGATATGCAAATAAAAAATTTGCTCATAAAATTTTTAAACGCAAACAGTATCTGTATAAANAAGGACAAATCCAATTTGTGGCAGTGAGNAATTGNCTTGCGGAATGTGCACGGAAAAGCACACTCCTTNCCAATCAGAAAGTTGCAGTTATTCCAAACNCATTTCCATTNCCTGATAAGAAAGATATCAAAAGAAANNAGGATGATGAAAAAANCCGNTTGATATTTGTANCTGCAAGACTTGATGATGAAATAAAGGATTTCCCCACATTCATTGAATCGGTTAGAATATTACTTGACAGAAATCCGGAATTATCTGAAAAACTATCCCTTAAATTAATAGGGGGAATTAAAAATGAAAGTTTACTCAATGAGTTGCCCATAAAATTTGAAAGATTAGGATTAATAAGAGATGCTCAAAAAATCCAGGAATACTACGAAGAATCGGATATTGTAGTATCTTCATCTTCCTATGAGACATTGCCGGGAACTTTGATAGAAGGACAGGCATTTGGGTGCATACCGGTAGCCTTCGACCGCGGTGGTCAAAAAGATATAATTTCGGATGGAGTGTCGGGAGAATTGGCTGAATGGGATTCGGATTTAAAAAAGCGGGCGGAGAATTTAGTTATAGCCATTGAGAGAGCGATAGAAAAATTAGAAGGAGATAAAGAAGATATGGTTCGAATGAGGGAAACCATGTATGAATCGGTAAGGGGGAAATTTTCACCTGAATCTGTAGCCGCCTCCTATTCCAACATATTTACATAAGTTTCATGGCGTCGTAAAATCTTTTCAATGTGAAGCATATTAAATCTCATTCTTGCATCTTTCAGAAATAACAAAATGAAAAATAACTGCATAAAAATTATCAATTTGATAAATTGATAAAAAATAGATATTTGAAACTTTGAGATATTTTAATTATCTTTGCAATAATTTATGTTTTGCAACTTTTTNANTTGNTGACAANATGCAACATTNGCTAATNAATAACATAGCGACTTTTGGAATATCATTCCTGTTNACCTGGANGCTTATTCCGCAAATACTTGTAATAGCATTTCGCAAGAAATTGTTTGACGTTCAAGATGCCAGAAAGATTCATGAAGGAATTGTGCCGCGTCTTGGAGGAATTGCTTTTGTGCCTGCCATAATATGCTCGATTACTTTTATTATAGGCTTAGATGTTTTTCTCTGGCCCATAACAATAGGTGAACTACTTGCAAATAACTTTGTGCCTATAATGTTTCTGTTTTGCGCCCTACTTCTCTTGTTCTTAGTGGGGATGGCAGATGACCTTATAGGAGTGCGTTATAGCGCAAAATTCTTGTTTCAGATAATTGCAGCTGCATTGATAATCGGCTCGGGGGTTTGCATCACAAATCTTCACGGACTGATATGGATGAATAGTATTCCTGAATTTATTGGCTGGTTAATCACAGGATTTATAGTGGTTTATTGTGTTAATGCTATAAATCTGATAGATGGAATTGATGGTCTGGCAGCCGGTTTGGCAGCGATAGCGTTCACCTATTACGGCATAATCCTGATGTTTGCCCACCAATATATGTATTCAATGTTGGCATGGGCAGGACTCGGGTCATTACTCCCTTTCCTATATTACAATATTTTCGGTGATCCTGATAAATGTCGCAAAATTTTTATGGGTGACACCGGGTCTCTTACCATAGGGCTGTTATTGGTGTTTGAAGCCTTGGTGGTTTGCAACATTAACCCGGCGGAAGAGCATTTGAATTGTGCCAATCCTTTGGTTATCGGTTTTGCCCCGCTGATAGTGCCTGTGTTTGATGTCGCCCGGGTATTTTACCATCGAATCAAAAGGCGCCGCAATCCGTTTATTGCTGACCGGAGCCATATACATCACAAACTTTTGGATCTTGGCTTATCCTCCTCCAAAGCCCTCTTCCTCATTCTAATTCTCGCATTGATTTATTGCATTGCCAACCTTTGGTTGTCAATGATACTAAACATAAATCTGCTTCTTCTTTTAGACATGGCGTTTTGGGTTGTGGGTCATTTGTGTTTGACCAAGGCAATCCGCATTCGCGAAAGTCGATTGGGAGAAAAATTATATGATTGAAAAATAAAATAAAAATAACTTAAAATTTTGAGGTGCTTTTTCAATAAAGCGCCTTCTTTATCGTTAAAAAAGTATAAACGTTTAATAAATTTTATAAGCCGAATTTGAAACATGGAAGTCCCGGAGGATTTTTTTGCTTCAGGATTATAAAATTTCAACTTACACATCATGATGAAAACTAAAAAATTTCTATTAGGCGCCACTTTAGTAGTAGCAATGGCAGCACTTACAGGCTGTAAGACTCCCAAGAATATAGCATATTTTCAGGATGCTAATACAGNAATGACATTTGAAAATCNAGTGCGTCAAGCTATCAGAATCCAGCCGGNTGATAAGATCCAGATNATCGTTCATTCAAAAGANCNTCAATTGGNTATGCTNNTNAATCTTCCGGTTNNTACAAGTCGCATCGGTCAAAATACAGGTAATTACGGCACCTCCATTTCCGGAAATACATCCTCGAATACAGAAGGGCTTGCTGCATATACTGTCAGCACAAACGGTGACATTGATTTCCCGGTGCTCGGCAAACTTCACGTTGCGGGCATGACTCGTGAAGAACTCGCCGGCTATATTAAAGGGGAACTTATGGGACGCGACCTCATAAAAGACCCCACGGTGAATGTGGAATTTTTGAATACGGGAGTCAGCGTGCTTGGCGAAGTTAGATCCCCGGGTAGATATATCATCAATCGCGATGAAATTACTATTTTGGATGCCCTTGCATTGGCAGGTGACCTTAACATTCAAGGTCAACGTCAGAATGTTAAAATCCTCCGTAAAGAGAATGGTCAAACTAAAGTTTATCTTGTTGACCTCACCAATGCCAAAGAACTCTACAAATCTCCCGGCTTCTATTTGCAGCAGGATGATATAGTTTATGTAGAGCCTAACGATATGCGCAAGCGCGACACTACCAATAATGGTAACACAGCACTCTCTGCAGGCTTCTGGCTTTCAGTAATTTCAATGCTGACATCAGTGGCTGTGCTTGTAGTGAATTTGGCAAAATAATAACCTTAAATAATACCTCTCCCTGTCTTAACTCTCCGGATCTCTAATTCCAATCTATCTTTTTTGATTTCAATAAAGAATGGCTAATAATTCCAATACGTCATCAAATATCTCTGAAGAAGCCGGCTTCTCATTTAAAGANTTTATTGTAGATTGCNTCTCAAGTTGGAAATGGTTTNTAATTTCCATTATCGTATGCGTGGGACTCGGCATACTCTATTATGTAACTCGCCAACCGGTTTATTCGCGTTACATGCTTGTCCTTATCCAAGATGATGAGGGTGGCTCAGGAATGAGTATGTCAAATGCCTTTAAAGACTTTGGACTTGGAGGCGCTTCGACAAACGTCTATAACGAGATGGTGTCGCTCGCTTCTCCTGCTGTGATGTATGAAGTTGTTAATAGGCTCCAACTATATGCTTTCATTGAAGAAAGCACTTTCCNTCATAATGTGGCTCTATACAAGTNTTCTTGTCNGTTCGATTTTGTATGGCCCGACAAAGAGGCTAATTCAAACGCCAAGTTTGAGATGGAACTTCAGCCGGACGACACATATATTTTGAAAGACTTCTCTTACGTTCCTCAGGGTGCAAACAGGCCGGTGGAAATAGATAAAACTGTAAAAGGAAAAATTGGATTTAATTCGGTCGTAACCCCTGTCGGCACATTTGAATTCCGTCCTAACGGGCTTTACACCAACAACAGAGACCAGAAAATGACTATTAAAGTCAACGTTGTGCCCGACAAAGGAGCAGTAGAAGCCTACACATCAAAGCTCTCTGCCGATTTGGAAAACGTAGATGCAGAAGTTATCGAACTTTCAATCACAGATGTCAATGTGCAGCGTGCCCAGGATATTCTCGAAACCGTAATTGATGTATATAATGAATTTTGGGTTAGGGATAAAAACCGTATGGCGGTTGCCACTTCAGAATTCATAAATGAACGTCTTAATGACATCGTCAAAGAATTGGAAGTCGTAGACAATGAAATTGCCGATTTTAAGAAAGAGCACGAATTGGTATATATGGGAATGAATGCCACTCAGAGTATAGAGAAGAATACCGCTCTTGACTCTTCTTATCAGACTCTGAACAATGAGATAGCAATAACGAAATATTTGAGCGATTATATCAGTAATCCCGCAAATGCTAACTCCGTAATTCCATATAATTCAAATTTGGGTTCAAATGTTCTTGAACAGCAAATTTCCCAATATAATACGATAATTCTGACGATGGATAATCTTCGTTCCAACTCGAGCGAGAACAACCCCCTCATCAAGGATTATGAACGTCAGGCAAAGGGGATGAGAGAGGCTTTGATTAAGAGCATAAAAACTCAATTGGGAACTTTGACCACACATCTCAATCAAGTTAAGCAATCTCTCGGTGATAATAAATCCAAACTTGCCTCTATGCCTGATGAGGCCAAGTATATGGCAACTATCCAGCGTGACCAGAGCGTAAAAGAACAATTATATCTCTTCCTTCTTCAAAAGCGCGAAGAGACTAATCTGACCCAAGCATTTAATGCTTATAATACGCGAATAATTACTCCTCCTTACGGTCCGTCGGCTCCGATCTCTCCAAAGAGAGGCATGACCATTATAGCAGCATTCATGTTGGGCTTGCTCATTCCTGCACTTTGGATTTATCTTAAGACCATCAGCGACACCACGGTGCATAGTCGTTCTGATTTGGAAAATCTTCCGATACCATTCACCGGAGAAATACCGCTTATCGGCAAGAAACAACGTTTCAAAAATCTGTTCAGGACTAAGAAAGCTATCCAGAAGATTATTGACACACCGTTGCCAATTGTTGAAGAGGGAAAACGAGACGTACCTAACGAGGCATTCCGCGTTGTGCGCAGTAACATCGAGTTGATGCTCGGCACAAACCATCGCCACGATGTCATGGCTATAACCTCGTTTAATCCCGGAAGCGGCAAATCATTTATATGCTATAATATTGGTGCAACCTTTGCTTTGCGTCACAAGAAAGTATTGCTTATCGACGGTGACTTGCGCCATGGCTCACTCTCTACTTATGTAGGAACTCCGAGTGTCGGACTAACCTCATATCTGTCGGGTCAGACAAATGATTTGTCAAAGATTATATATCCTGTCAAGGGAATTGAGGGATTGTCAATAATTCCTATAGGCAAACGCGCTCCTAATCCTGCCGAACTTATCGACAGTAAGAAGTTTGGCGAAATGATAGAAACCTTGAAGCAGGAATACGATGAAGTCATAATTGACTGCCCGCCGGTAAATATCGTGGTGGACACTCAAATAATCAACAAATATGTTGACGCGACTCTCTTTGTCGTGCGCGCCGGATTGTTCAAGCGCTCAACCTTAAACGACATTTCTTTGTTATATCAGGAAAACAAGCTTAAGAGAATGAGTTTGATATTGAATGCCACTGATGAAGCTCACAGCTCATATTACACCTACGGCAACTATCATCAATACTGATTTCTTGAGCGTTATCTGAAGGTAACAATTAAACTTAAGAAAATATGGGAATCTGGCCGTTTAAAAAGAAAGTGGAAAGTCTTGCAGAGGGAGGGCTCTTATGGCACTTCACGGATTGGCATTCTCATATTCTGCCCGGAGTGGATGATGGCATTCCCGATATGGAGAAAGCCCTGGAGGTGCTGAAATCCTACGAAAAAGCCGGAGTGAAAAAAGTGTGGTTGACGCCTCACATAATGGAGGATTTCCCCAACGAACCACAAAAATTGCAAGAGCGGTTCGCAGAATTGCAACTCGANTATGACGGTNATATAGAATTGCATCNCGCAGCGGAGAATATGCNCGATNCCCTTTTTGAAGAGCGATTGGCAANTANAGACTTNTTGCCTATTGGTGAGNAAGGCAACCATCTTTTAGTAGAGACATCATATTTCTCACCACCGATGAATTTTGATGAACTTATAGACGGAATCAAAAGTGCAGGATACTTCCCATTGCTGGCTCATCCGGAGCGTTATCGCTATATGGAAGAGAAAGACTATCTGAGCTTGCGTGAAAGGGGAGTGGCATTCCAGTTGAATTTCATGTCTCTTGTGGGTATGTATGGTGAATCAGCGCGTAAGAAAGCGGAATGGTTGCTTAAGAAAGGAATGGTTGAAGTCACCGGAAGCGATATACATCGGCTCTCCGCCACCAACAGATACCTGAATCAATCACCAGGTAAACGCGAATTTCTTGACACCATTCTGGACATTGCTCATAATCCACGCTTGGAATAATAACCCCGAGCTGATAATTTATGCATAAATCACAACGCAAGATTAATCGGTCGCAACCTCTGGGCATGAAGGATGTTCAGAAAATAGCTTTTAAAATCCTTGTGGACTTCGCTGATTTTTGTGAGAAAGAGAATCTGCAATATTTCTTGGCATACGGCACCCTGATCGGTGCTTTGCGCCATAAAGGATTCATTCCATGGGATGATGATATCGATGTCATCATGCCTCGGGCGGATTATGAAAAGTTTTTGAGAATTTGTAAATCTAACGGCAACAAATTCGGAAAGTATAAAATTTTTAATCCGCGGACACTAAGAAAATACCCTTATGGAATAACCCGGATTTGCGACACTGACTATATCATAGAAAAAGAAATAAAGGGTGAAAACTGCGGAATGGGTATATTTATAGACCTTTATCCTTTCGACGGACTTGGCAATGACAAGGAAGAAGCGGCGGGAATAATGTCTAAGTCACGGCATTGGAGTTTCCGCATTTCCGAGATTTTGAATTTTGACAGTTCCTCTCTTGCCAATATGAAATTAGGAAAGAGAGTCAGAACCTTCTTGAAATTCGGATTCAAAAGATTGGTGAGCCATCGCGACTATCTAAGAAAACTCGAACATCAGGGGAAACTTCATGATTATGAAGTATCTAAATTTGTAGGTTGCGCTAATTGGTGTTTTGCGCCTGATGGAACTCAGGCATATTTCGATAAAGAAATGTTCAAATCGGCAGTTAAAGTACCCTTTGAGGGGAAAATGTTTAATGCTCCGGTAGGTTATGATGCATTCCTGACTCAAATCTATGGAGATTATATGACTCCGCCTCCCCCGGAGCAGCGAGTGTATCATCATGAATATAAAGCATATAAGAGATGAACGATCCTTTCGTTAGTGTCATTCTTCCCAACTATAATCACGCAAAGTATTTGCCGCAACGCATCGAGAGTATTCTGAATCAAACCTACCAAAATTTTGAACTCATTATTTTGGATGATTGCTCGTCCGACAACAGTCGTGAAGNCATAGAGAGGTATAAAGATAACCCCCGCATTTCAAAAATAATTTTTAATGAGAAAAATAGTGGCTCCCCCTTCAAACAGTGGCACCTCGGCTTCACCTATGCAAAGGGCGAGATTATTTGGATTGCGGAAAGTGATGATTATTGCGAGCCTGTTTTCCTCGAAAAATGTGTATCGGAGTATCTGAAAGATTCGGATATATCCGTTGTATATACCACCTCCAAAACTGTAGACAGTAAAGGAGAAGACTTGGGATGGGAATATGATATGTCTTGTCCGCTATACACTTATTCCGGAGAACAGTTTATCAAAGACAAGATGTGTTATGGTTCTGCCATCTGGAATGCCAGTTCGGCAATTTTCAATAAGAGAGTTGCAGAACGAATCAATCCCCGATATCAGGATTTCAAAGCTTGTGGCGACAAACTCTTCTGGATAGAGATGGCGGAAAAAGGAAAAGTGGTGCATATAAATGAATTTCTCAACTATTTCCGCCAACATGACAATAAAGTGTCGCCCCGCAGTCTGATTGACGGCACAACCTTGAGAGAGGAATACAGGATTACCAAATATCTGATGGAATCCGGATATCTGAAATCACCTTTGCTCTATCATATACTTTATAAATATTATAAAAGGATAAAATACGGAGAATTTATCAATGAAAACATCCGTAAGGAACTTATGAAACTCTGGGGATTTGACAACAAAATGTATTTGGCAGAAGTAAGGATGAGAGCGAAAATTTATCGCTTATTTATCAATAAAATTCTTAGAAAAGAGTTAAAATATCAGAACTGAAAATAAAACCCGATAATATGTCTTCCTGCATTGATGTATCCATAATTATTCCGGTCTATAAAGTAGAGGAATATATTGAATCCTGTTTGCAATCTNTGGTTGAGNAGACTGCCGGATGTCGGANGGAATGTATCATAGTNGANGANAGAGGAAATGATAAATCAATAGAGATTGCGCAAAACTTTGTTGATAAATATTCCGGATCGATAGAATTTAAAATATTAAAGCGGGAGAAAAATGGCGGTCCTTCGGCGACCCGAAACACGGGATTGCGCGAAGCAAAGGGGAGATACATTTTTTTTCTTGACTCTGATGATATATTAACCTCAGACTGCATCAAAAAACTCTATGTCCTGACTGAAAAATACCCCGGGGTAGAAATGGTTACAGGTGATTTTCAAACCTTTCCGGAAAAAGGCGGATTTAGAGAAATTTCACTGGAGGGGAAGGAATTTCCTGAATATTCTGAAGATTTAAAATGGATTAGAGTAATTTTCCTGGAAAACTTTCCTGTCGTTGTGTGGAACAAATTGATTCTGCGTGACTTCATTGAAAACAATGAATTGTATTTTATGGAGGGAATCATCCATGAGGATAATCATTGGATGGTGAGGGCTTATCATGCAATAAGAACTATCGCCTTCACGCGTGACATAACATATTTATATCGTATGCNNGCCNNTTCTATTATGNATCAACCAAACTACTTTGATAGAAAAGTAGATAATATATATAAACTTTGTTGTGATATATTTGAAAGGGAATATCATTGGGATGCACCATGGGCGAAATGGGTGTTTGAAATGATGCTTGAGATAAGGCGTCATCGGTATTGGTTAACCGACAAAAAGAAGATCAGGCGCTACTATAAAGTATTGTTCAAAAAACTAAAGGATAATCCGCTCACACCCATATCGGCATGGAAAGTATTGAATTATTACAAGACTCCTCGTTTGTTTTATTCAAAGCGCAAGCAAGCACGCCTGATAGAGAAATACCTGAAGGTATTAAGAATTAAAAATTAAGAATGGCGCGCATAGCCGCCGAGTGTGTGCGCGTAGCGTATCGGATAAAAATAGATCGCTTTGCGGTTGCAATCAGGCACGCATGGATAGAATTAAAAATTTTTAATTCTTATATTTAAGTTTTTAATTGGGAAAAGATTATCTTTGCAATATGAAGTGCCAGAAACCCTCCAAGAAAGATATAGCAAAAGAGAGTCTAATTGATTCTCTTAAAAATGAGAATGCGTTTTGGTCTTACAATTCAAATTCAATCACACTCTCCAACTATCCGGATGATCAACTCATCGCCGACACGCTGCGTTATTTGGACTTGGATGAAATAAAGCTGTTGTTTGAAATATATTCTTACAATAAAATAAAGCAAGCGTGGAAAAAAATTCTTGTTCCCGAAGGTGAATATCTCTATACTTTAAATAGATTTTTTGCTTGGTATTATTTTAACGCTAAAAAGCCTGATGCATATCTAAAATCTTTGATAACTCGTCATTATAATCGAATATATGGATAACGTAAAAGGGTTAGCTCCAAAGACAGCTGAAATATTTGAAAAAATATCAAAGATGGAGAATATTAGCCATACGTATTAGTCGGTGGCACAGCACTTTCGCTTCAGATTGGGATGAGGGAGAGTGAGGATTTGGATTTTATGTCATGGAGACAAAATAAGACTGATAAAAGAGANGTAGACTNGCATTTAATAAAAAGAGAGTTAGAANGAATNGGGAACATAGAAANAGTGGATATTTTGGATATTAATCATGTGGAATTTCTTGTGGATTCAGTGAAGATATCCTTTTATGCTAATCCTAATTATTCTCCATTACCCCAAGAGGAATTATTAACCTATAATAACTTAAAAGTTGCCGACCTTTTATCAATTGGTGCGATGAAAATGNAGNTNATGTTACGCCGTAGTAAATTTAGAGATTATTATGATATATATACATTGATAGAAAAGGGAANTGGTTTACAAGAAATGATACAGTTAGCATTGAAATATTCCGGACATAGGTTAAAGTCCAAGAATTTAATAGCAATGCTTACTCGCTCGGAAAGATTTGCGCCGGATAGTGGTTTCGCATCTCTCAATCCTCTATTAAAAATCACTCCACAAGAAATAGAAGAAAGACTAATTGAAGAATTAAGAAAGGGAGATAGGAATTAGGAGATAAGAATTAAGAATTAAGAATTAAGAATGGAGTCCATAGCCTGCCGAGTGTGCGCGTAGCGTATCGGATAAAAATAGATCGCTATGCTGTAGCAATCAAGCACGCATGCATAGAATTAAAAAGGTTTAAATTGTGAAATATAATTTCTAAGAATTGGAATTAAATTCGGTATATCGTGTTCAATCACATCCCAGAGAATTTCAGGACTCACAGTGTAATAGCCATGCACAAGAATGTGGCGCATACCCATTATTTGTCGCCATGGTAACTCAGAATTAGCTTCTTTAAAATCATTGGATATTTTATAAGCCGCCTCTCCCAAGATTTCAACCATTTTACTTAATCCGAAAAATAAAATTTTATCTTGTTGAATTTCAATAAAGTTATGTTTCTTTCTTGCCTCATCAAGATTCATTGCCATTTCTAGCATGTGTTCCAAACGGCCTTTATCTTTTATCGGTTCTCTCATAAATTAAAATTTTATCATTATCCACGCTTTTCCGGGCAAATTCTTTCAAACTGTTATTGTCAACCAAGTCCACATGCTTACCCAAAATATCTGACAAATCCATCAGCATACCACCCATTGTAAATAAGGAAACTCTCCCATTTGAATTATCGTAATCCACCAGGATGTCAATATCACTGGAATCTCTTTCTTCTCCACGAGAATATGAGCCGAACAACCATGCACGATCAACGGGTTTATCTTTAAAATATCGTCTAAGAATCGGAATAAAAGATTTAAAATTATTACTAAGCATAGCCGTTCTAAAAACCAATGATATACAATTTTAATATTTTATTAAACACAAAAATAATAAAAACTTTGTAAATACAATTATAAGGATGGCTAAAACGTTTGGAAATTAAGAATTAAGAGTNGATTATGACGNGCATAGCCTGCCGANCGTGTGCNATACGCTACGCGCACCGTAGGTTAGGGATGNGATTGCCGATGGGATACACGCACCGGATATTCCGCTACGCTGAATACCCGATACATGCCTAATATATTCGATGCACTATGCGCGCCGGCATGATAAAATATTGCGACCCCTCCGTGCCTGCACCTGGCGCGCATAGCGTGCCACATAATGTAGGCACGTATCGGCGTAGCGGGTGCATGTAGTAGAAGAGCTGCGGGGACATGGCGCGCATAGCGTGCCCAATAATGTAGGCACGTACCGGCATTGCCGGTGCGTGTATTAGAAGCGTATCCTCCACCACCCTCCGGTGCGCGTAGCGTATCGGAAAATATATGGAATCTCTATGCTATCGGGGAATTTGGAAATGAACGGAAAAATTGCTAACTTTGTAGGCGGAAAAGGAGCCTAAATTTTTAATGCAAAGGTTCGAACTTTATAAAGATTGTTTGTAACTGCCTAAGCTAAAACGAGATATACGCTTAAGCAGGACTCAAACTATTAATTTTAATTTCCTCGTGTCCTGGTTTGTACTTCGAGATTTAAAGCGATCCAACGCTAAAGAACGGGCATACAACCTGTTGGAATCAGAAGGTATACGTGTATTTACACCGTTCACAACCAAACTTCATACGCAAGGAGCGAAGAAGACGCGCGAGCGCGTACCGGTCATTCCCGATTTACTATTTGCGCAAGCAGAGAAAAACGAATTAGATCCGATAATATTGCAGACTCCCACTTTGCAATATCGTTACGCTCCCGGACAGAACTTCCAAAATCCCATGACGGTGCGACCGGAGGAGATGCACCGCTTCATAACAGCGATAGAAAGTGTAGAAGAAAGCGACGTCAAATATTTGACGCCTGAAGAATTGTCGCGCGCCAACATCGGCTCGTTAGTTAAAATCGCTGATGGCGGACCATTAGACGGCTACGAAGGTCGATTGTTGAGTATTCGTGGCAGCAAAAAGCGCAGACTGTTGGTAGAATTACCCGGTATCCTCACAGCTGCCATCGAAATCTCCCCCTCCTACATCCAACTTCTACCATAATTTCCCCTAACCAATCCCCGAAAATTTAAATAAAGTTCCTGTAATTAATCTCTATTGATATACGGGTACACTTATATACTGTAATCTTACAAGAATGGAAGATAAAATTGTATATGTTGGCATGAGTGCNGATATTATCCANCCCGGTCATTTGAACATTATCNACNAANCGCAAAAATTNGGTAANGTTATANNGGGTGTATTGANAGACGAGGCNANTGCAAGTTATAAACGGTTACCTTATTTAAATTATGAGCAGCGTGCTGCAGTCGTGTCTAATCTAAAGGGAGTTTCCGAAGTAATTCCTCAAACAACTCTGGATTATGTTCCAAATTTAAAAAGGATTAAGCCGGATTATGTTGTTCATGGGGATGACTGGAAAGAGGGGGTTCAAAAAGAGACACGTCAAAAAGTGATAGACTGTCTAAAAGAATGGAATGGAAAAGTAATTGATATACCCTATACTCAAGGAATTTCCTCCACTCAACTAAATGAGAAATTAAAGGAAATCGGCACCACTCCGGAAATTAGACAGAAACGTCTCAAAAGACTTATCGAGGCTAAACCGATAGTGAGGATTTTAGAGGCTCATAGTGGCTTGACAGGACTGATTATTGAAAATGCATCAGTGTCTATTAATGGAGTTAAAAAGGAATTTGACGGGATGTGGTCATCATCGCTGACTGATTCCACATCCAAAGGAAAACCTGATATTGAAGCAGTAGACTTGACTACCCGTCTTCAAGATTTGAATAACATCCTGGAATGTACCACCAAACCAATTATATTTGATGGTGACACAGGTGGAAAGATAGAACATTTCGTTTTCACTGTTCGTACTTTGGAGCGTCACGGAATTTCCGCAGTAATTATTGAAGATAAGATTGGGTTAAAGAAAAATTCCTTATTCGGCACAGATGCTATTCAAACTCAAGATACCATAGAACACTTCTGTGAAAAAATAAAAGCCGGCAAGAGAGCGCAGATAACAAAGGACTTCATGATAATAGCCCGGATTGAAAGTTTGATAGCCGGTAAAAATGTTGAGGATGCTTTGGAGAGAGCAGATGCATACGTAAAAGCAGGAGCCGACGGCATAATGATACACAGTAAAGATAAATCCGGAGAGGATATAAAGGAATTTTGTAAGAAGTTCAGAGGGCTTCATCCTTCAATTCCTTTAGTGGTCGTACCTACTACATATAATCATATCAAGGAAGAGGAACTGGCTGAATGGGGAGCAAATATAGTAATCTATGCA
This sequence comes from Bacteroidales bacterium, assembly GCA_009177205.1. Classification (GTDB taxonomy): domain Bacteria; phylum Bacteroidota; class Bacteroidia; order Bacteroidales; family Muribaculaceae; genus Lepagella. The sequence goes on along the minus strand of WFMC01000007.1, from coordinate 442 downwards.
AACCACATGTTGCNNAGCGCGTATCCTGCCATGATGCGANCGGCTTTAAGCATCTTAACCAATGAAAGGTCATACGAANCCAATGAATATNGTATGCCCATTAAGGAANTACTTGAGTTGATTCNNNGCACAAAATANTNCTCATCCAATAAAAACATAAGAATGATTTCTCCCGAGAAATTTGTCAAGACATTAAGTGAGAATGGTGTGGATTTTTACACCGGAGTCCCGGATTCTTTATTAAAAAATCTATGTGCCTACATCACTGATAATTTTGATTCGAAACATAATATCATAACAGCCAATGAGGGGAACGCGATAGGTGTAGCATGCGGGCATTTCCTCGCTACAAAAAATCTTCCCGTGGTCTACATGCAAAATTCCGGAATAGGGAATGCAGTAAATCCCCTTCTGTCGTTGGCAGATGAAAAGGTTTATTCCA
>WFMC01000044.1 GCA_009177205.1 Bacteroidales bacterium | reverse complement strand
CTTCTATCCGGTTCTTACGACAGTCGCGAAATTTTACCCCTAATGAAAGAGACAATGCAATTTGTCAGCGAATTTTCAGGAGAAATTCCGGGAGCTTCTCCCCGCGATTGTGGCAATTACAGCTTTATGGACATGAAAGAAGCGAAAACGGCGGCAAAGAAATATTTGCAAGAGATTCTTGAAAATCCAAAAGAGGAAAATTTTAATTACCCTGAATAATAAAAATTAATCTCACAAGGTTTTCAGAGGAATACTGAATATTTGATATGAATCCAAAGTCGGAAGGAAAGAAATTCACATGGTTGCTTATGNTGCAAGGCTTGACCATGNTTTGGGTAGTCATTGGTCATGCNNCANTGGNTTTNTCTACACCTGCTCTCCCTTCGGACTCATCTGATATTAACCGGCTGGATTTATTTGCTNAANAANTAGCTTTTTATTGCTATTATTATGGCGGATATATTCGAATGCCCCTCTTTATGATGATTTCAGGGTATCTTTTCTATCATACCCGTGTTTCCAAAAATTGGAAATATAAGGATATGTTGAAAGACAAATGGCTCCGTCTCGGAATTCCATATCTCTTTATAATTACCATTGCCCTTTTAATTAAGATTGTATATCCTTCTCAACATCCGCAAGAAATCTCAATATTCGGAATTATAAGAAATTANACCCATCNATTCGACGGGGNAATGCGCGAANTGTGGTTTGTGGCAGCAATTCTTCTCTATTTCCTGTTGTATCCTCTTTACAGACCTATTCTCCAAAATAAATACCTCTCTATAGTTGGACTTATCATTGCGGTCATAATGTTTTTTATTCCATATTTAAATGTTACTCGATTTTTGGCAATAAATAAGGGGATTCACCTTTTCGTTTACTTTTATCTCGGACTCTTAATGGCGAGCCGCCATTTGGAAAAATATCTGAGTTCATATATCGGATTGGCGATTATCCTTATTTTATTAGTTGTCAGTCAAGATCATAAATCCCTATTCATGGATTTAATTAATTCTATTGCCGGGTGCTGGCTTCTTTGGGGATTAGCTCTTTTGACCGACAGATACTTGACCTCCAATCTGTTCAGGAGTTTTCGGAATTATACGTATCAAATATTTCTGATAGGCATTTTCGGTCAAGTGATAGTAAAAATGTTTTATCAAAAATTTCCTGTTACCGGCACTTACCTACTGTGGTGGCTTGTCTGTATTATTGTAGGGATATATTTACCTGTCGTCATTTCCANTTTGTTNNAACANTANAAAGGACCCGGCGCAGGAGTTCTNCGCCGGTGTATCGGATTAAAAAATTGATTTTGAAATTATTTCAAATACAGATATAGCCTGCCTTAATCTTTTCCAATAGATTTGGGGGCAACTCGTTTAGAGGTCGGGTCTGTCGTGAGACCGACACCGAGTTTCTTGAAAATCTTATGGTCGACTTCTCCAAGCATTTCGGTAACGTGCATTTGGCATCCGACAAGTTTCGGCAACATTTCCAAGGCTTTTTTGCAATTCTCATCCGTAGGGGAAAGGACTGACAGAGCCACGATTACCTCATCTGTATGCAGGCGAGGATTCCGGCTATGTAGATATGAAGTTTTGGTGTGTTGCACAGGTTCAATAAGAGATTGCGGGATCAGTTTTTGATTATGGTCAATTCCAGCCAAATGTTTTAAAGTGTTTAGCAGAAGAGCAGAACTTGATCCGAGCAGTTCGCCTGATTTGGCTGTGATAATTGTGCCGTCAGACAATTCTATTGCTGCGCATGGAACTCCCAACGCTTTAGCGCGTTCACGTGCGGCAACGAGGGGAAGGCGGTATTCCGGGTTAATCCCTGCCTGTTTGAAAAGTAGATTTATTTTAGATATTTCCTTTTCGTTATCACTCCCTGAAGCAAAATCATTCAAGGCACGGAAATAGCGTCTCACGATTTCCTGACGAGAAGCTTCCCGGCATACGGCATCATCACTGATGCAGAATCCAACCATGTTTACACCCATATCTGTAGGTGATTTATAAGGATTCTCCCCATATATTCCTTCAAACAGAGCGTTTAAGACAGGATAAATTTCAATATCGCGATTATAATTTATGGCTGTTTTCCCGTATGCTTCCAAGTGGAATGGGTCAATCATATTGATATCATTGAGGTCGGCTGTGGCTGCTTCGTAGGCAATGTTTACAGGATGACGCAGAGGAAGACTCCAAACAGGGAAAGTTTCAAATTTTGCATAGCCTGCTTTGATTCCTCGTTTATTTTCATTGTATAATTGTGAGAGACAGACAGCCATCTTTCCACTCCCCGGTCCCGGGGCGGTAACTATAACCAGCGGACGAGTTGTCTTGACATATTCATTTTTACCAAACCCTTCATCCGAATCAATTAAAGCCACATTATCCGGATACCCTTCAATCGTGTAATGTAAATAAGTGGCAATTCCGAGGTTTTCAAGTTTTTTGCGAAAGGCTTCGGCACTGCTTTGACCGTTATAATGAGTAATTACGACAGATGAAACCAGGAAGCCCCTTTTAGTGAATTCATCTCGTAGACGCAAGACATCAACATCGTAGGTTATTCCTAAATCTGTCCTTATTTTATTTTTCTCAATATCTTTGGCGCTGATGACAATGACAATTTCTGCTTGATCAGCCAACTGACCAAGCATCTTCAATTTGCTGTCAGGTTCAAAGCCGGGGAGCACGCGACTTGCGTGGTAATCGTCAAAAAGTTTTCCTCCAAGTTCAAGATAAAGTTTGTTTCCGAACTTCGCTATTCTTTNCTTAATGTGTTCNGANTGAATNTTAAGATATTTACCGTTGTCGAAACCGTATTTCATAATATTTACTGATTATACGGGTTACAAAATTACAAAAAAATTCAATATATGTCAAAAATAAATGCATTCATATTATCTTTACAAAAAATATGCTAACCGAAAATGAAAGTTATTATTGCGATGGATTCCTTTAAGGATTGTATGACCTCAAAAGAAGCCGGAGATTCAGTTAAAACAGGAATTTTATCAGTTGAGCCCCGGTCAGTTGTAAAAGTTTTTGCCATCTCCGATGGGGGTGAGGGATTTATTGACGCAATTGATGATAAATTTATGGGATATAGGGAAAAATGCCTTGTGAAAGATGGTCTGGGGAGGGATATAGAGAGTGAATTTTTTGTTTTCATGTCTGCGGAAGGAAAGAAAATAGCAATNATNGAAANGGCAAAATCTGTAGNATTANAGANGTTGAATAAAGAGGAGCGACAGGTAATGAAAACTTCAAGTTATGGATTTGGGATGCAAATCAAAAAGGCAATAGAAACAGGATGCAAAGAGATAATCTTGACATTGGGAGGAAGTTGCACGAATGATGCAGGCTTGGGAGCATTGCAGGCATTAGGTTTGAAAATATTTAAAAAGTCCGGATTGATGCATTCACCGGCTACTGCTACGGATTTAGGTGAGATTGTGGATTTTGACACCGCAGAATTGAATAAACTTGTTAAGGGAATAAAGGTTAAATACTTATATGATGCGGATATTGACTTTTGCGGTAAAAAAGGGGCTGTCCAAATGTATGCTTCACAAAAAGGTGATTCAGGATTAAATATTGAAAAATTAGATTCTGATATGATTCGGTTGGCGGAAATAATGGAACGCTCAACAGGCAGAAACCCGCGAAATTACATCGGAGTCGGAGCTGCAGGAGGTGCCGGTGGGGGTATGTATTCATTTTTAAATGCTCGTGCTGAAAGAGGGATAGATTATATATTGGAGAAGTTAGATTTTGAAAAAGCGATTGAAGATGCTGATTTCATTATTACAGGTGAAGGGAGTGCCGATGCTCAGACTTGTCAAGGGAAGGCGGCGTCCGGAGTTTTGGATTATGGAGAGAGAAAGGGAGTGGAGGTGATTCTGTTGGCAGGGNGAATTAAAGACGGGGAATTGTTGAAGAAAAGAGGTTTTTTGAAGGCAATTGACATTAATTCCGGTTATCCAATCGAAGAGAATCCCCTTGACAGGAATGTCGCCCGCGTAAGATTGGCGAATGCCGCAATTAAGGTTGCTGAGGAATGGAAGAATAATTCAACGAAATGATAAGAAAAAATGTTATTGAATTAGATACGCTGCTCCGCTGAATGAGAACTGNATCAGACATGCGAATTAAAAATTAAGAATGAATAAANAAGAATAAATAATTTGATATTATGGAAAATAATCAGAATGTCGAGATNATATTGAAGANTATAATGAGTCGCACAAGCGACAGAATGTTTGTCCCCGATAAGGAGGTTGGCGAGGAAACAATCGAAACCATATTGCGTGCCGGCATGGCTGCCCCGTCAGGAGTGAACCGTCAGCCATGGCAATTTGTAGTGGTGTCAAATAAAGAACTGTTAAAGCAACTTGCCGCGTCACTTCCATACTGCCATTGTGCGAATGAGGCTGCTTTCGCGATAGTTGTGTGTGGGGATAAGAGTCGTTTCCTTGAAGGAGTTGACAATCAACTTTGGGTACAGGATTTATCGGCGGCGTCGGAAAATATTCTCCTGGCTACCCATGCATTAGGTCTCGGTGCCGTATGGACAGCTCTTTATCCTCATCAAGACAGAATNTNAACTGTATGGCAAATTTTGAATCTTCCNGAGGATTNNGTTCCCTTTAATGTGATTCCGGTCGGCTATATCGCTCAGGGTCATACTCCGCTCGACAAGTGGAATCCTGCAGCTGTAACTTATCGCACTTAAAAATAACCCGATATTGAAATAAGCAAAAAACGGATGGATAGTTATAAAATGAGGGTGTGCCTATTTTTCAGGAACGGACAAAGAGTTTAATTTTGATAAGGAAAAGACACTGCCAAATACCAAAGTACATGGAATTTTTCGTATTTTTGCATTGAAAATTAACGACTTCAAAAACTATGGCAAAAATTATCGTACAAAATACGAATATTACCGTTCTTGGCATTGACGGAGAGGATTACATTTCTCTCACAGATATGGCTGGAGCAAAAGATAGCGAAAGCCGCTCTGCTGATATTATAAAGAATTGGTTGCGCACATCNTNATNNCATTGAATNTNTTGGCACATGGGANGTAATACATNATCCGAATTTTAAAGTGGTCGAATTTGACNACTTTAGAATGAGTGCCGGATTGCCCTCATTTGTATTAAGTGCATCAGAATGGATTGAGCGTACTAATGCAATAGGCTTGTCGGTTAGAAAGGGTCGCTATGGTGGCACATACGCTCACAAGGATATTGCATTTGAATTTGGTTCTGCAATTAGCGTTCCGTTCAAGTTATATTTGATAGAAGAATTTCAGCGTCTCAAAACCGAGGAACAGAAATTGCTCGGATGGTCGGCGAAACGTGAACTCTCGAAAATCAACTACCGCATTCATACTGATGCCATTAAAACACATCTTCTTCCTGCAGAAATTACAAGCACACAGGCTTCATATGTTTATGCCGACGAAGCCGATGTCTTGAATGTGGCGATGTTCGGTAAGACTGCTCGCCAGTGGCGAGAAGAAAATCCGGACCTTAAAGGTAACATTCGCGACTATGCCTCAATCAACGAATTAATATGCCTTTCCAATATGGAAAACCTCAATGCGATATTTATTGAGCAAGAAATGCCACAATCTGAGCGTCTTATTAAACTGAACCAAATAGCAATTCATCAAATGAGCATATTGGAGAGTAATGATGACAATCGCAATTTGCTGAAATAACATTCGGTAAGATTACCTTTGACTACATAGCTGGCGAGTTGGTTACTTTCAAGTTCGGCTGCACTCGGCATAGGTTCAAACAAGTTTGACCTCTGCTCTCGTTGGCACGAACAGTCGTCAGCGAACATTTGATAAACATACTGTAATTGTTTATCGGATAGTTCGTGCCAGTCTTCGGGGATTTGAAAATTGATTGAGACGGTTTCCATAGGGATATATAATTTTCAGCAAAAGTACGGTAGTCCGACAGACACAGAAATGACAGCGAAAGCGACTCCCGGAAAGGGAGACGCCTGTCGGTTGAGAGGGTCGTTCAATATTCGGACTCGTGGAGCGAGATTGAATGAATGTAGTTCAGGCAATCGTGGAATTTTTCGAGGACGAGCATGTGGGCGCAAAAGCGGTCGCGTGTGAAGATGTAGTCCCGCATGCAGGTTGACATATCAGTAAAAGTGACGAAGGCGTAGAACTGCTTTGCACCTTCAGGGCGTTTGAGCGAATAGTCGGTGAGGTTCGCGTAGTCCTCTTGCTTGATACGATTTTCGGGAGTTATCATAATGATTTTGTTTAATAGTGATGTGCCGAAGCACTTTAGATTTTACGCGCAATGTTTGGGAGAACTGAGAAAGCGAGTGGAAGCAAAAATTTNAAGATAATTTTAAGGCTTGCNCGGTCAAAAATGAGGTTTGTACCATTTTTTATAAAATTATTGCAGTAATTCTCGTGCAAATGAGAGCAGAGCCGAACTTGTTCGGGCTATGCCGAGTGCAGCCGATTGAAGGCACTGCCAAAATCTGACCTATACGTTACATCTTCGGCGGTTCTCCCAACCCCAACCAAATACGCTGCTCCACCGTGTAATCGACTTGTCGCTTTGCTCTGCAAAGGATGTTCGCCACTCCGAAGCAACAATCCATTATCATTTGCCGGCGGCAAAAAGTACAAAAACAACAGACGCCCGGATTTCTCCGAGAGTCCGCGTTAGGGATATTCTCCCTTATGGATTGAGACTACAGGCTCAACGGTGTAACCGCATTAGCCCGGCGGCGGTGCCGCTACGCCATAAAAAAGCCCCCGACATCACTGCCGAGAGCTTCCATTCCTTGCATGAATATATTTGTTTTCAAAATCTGTCCTTTTCGGAATTTGTGGCACCCCGACCTTTGAATCGCGAGCGCGCTGCATTGAAATTGTAGCGTATTGTAAGGGACAAATCGCGGGTATCGTAAATTTTATTGACACTCATAGTACTTAGGGCGTCGTATGAGATTATTTGTTGGCGGTAGGTGTTGA
>WFMC01000196.1 GCA_009177205.1 Bacteroidales bacterium | reverse complement strand
CGCTAAGAGAGGCAATGCAATTTTATGTTCAACTCTCAAAGATGGGCTTCTCTGTTGAGTTTATAGATATCGGAGGTGGTCTCGGAGTGGATTATGACGGAACTCGTTCCGGTTCGGGCGACAATTCGATGAATTATTCCATACAGGAGTATGTGAATGACTCTGTAGCTTCATNGGTGGATGNGTNTGNAAAGAATGATCTCCCCCATNCGAATATTATCAATGAGAGTGGNAGNTCGCTTACTGCNCACNATTCGGTATTGNTTATTGNAGNATTGNAGNCAACCAATCTCCCGGAATGGAATGATAATAAAGATAAGGTTGGCGAGGATGCGCATGAGTTAACTAAGGAATTATATGATATATGGGATAAAATTAATCCGGCTCGCGTGTTTGAGGATTGGCATGATGCATTGCAGATACGCGAGGAGGCTTTAGACCTTTTCTCTTTAGGCATGCTTGATTTGAAGACACGCGCTCAGATTGAAAAACTTTTCTGGAGTGTAGCTCGCGATGTGAATTCCATCGCATCTTCAATGAAACATCCGCCGGAAGAATTGCGCAAGGTAGCGAGAATGTTGCCCGAAAAATATTTTTGTAATTTCTCTCTGTTTCAGTCTTTGCCTGATTCTTGGGCGATTGACCAGCTTTTCCCGGTTATGCCAATCTCTCACCTTGATAAGAAGCCTACACAACTCTGCACGATACAAGATATTACATGTGACTCCGACGGCAAAATCAACCGTTTTGTATCACCGCATGGAGTATCTTATTCCCTTCCGATTCATAAATTTGAACATGGAGGTCATTATTACATAGGAGTGTTCCTTGTGGGTGCTTATCAAGAGATATTGGGTGATTTGCATAATCTCTTCGGCGACACGGCTGCTGTGCATATCAGCGGCTCGAAAGAGGGTTATCAAATAGAACAGATAATAGATGGAGAGCCGGTGGCAGACGTATTGGATTATGTGGAATACAATCCGAAGAAATTGGTCAGAAATCTTGAATCATGGGTATCCAAATCGATTAAGGAGGGCTCCATATCTTCAGAAGAAGGTAGGCAATTCCTGAATATTTATCGTTCGGGACTTTATGGAATAACCTATCTNGAAGAGCGGGAATGAGCAGATATTTCTTGAAATTGGCATTCGATGGCGCTCCTTTCCACGGTTGGCAATCCCAACCGAATGCAATCGGAGTCCAACAGGTTGTTGAGGAGGCATTGTCCACCGTTTTCAGAACTCCCATAGTTATAACAGGAGCAGGGAGAACAGATACGGGAGTTAATGCACGGATGATGTATGCCCATTTCGATCTGGATTCAGAAATATCAGACAAGAAAAAATTATTAAGCGGTATTAACAAACTTGCGGGTCCTTCAATTTCCTTCCAACAGATTATAGAGGTTGCTCCGGATGCACATGCGCGTTTTGATGCCACAGAACGGACATATAAATATTTTGTGATCTATGAAAAATCCCCTTTTTTATCATCTTCTTCATGGCATGCTCACGTAAGTCTTGATGTAGAGAAGATGAATGATGCGGCGGCTNTTCNTTTGGNTACGGAGGATTTCACATCTTTTGCCAAATTGCATAGCGATGCCAAAACGAATATCTGCAAAGTGAAAAAGGCTATTTGGGAACCGTATCATAATATATTTAACGTCCCCGGATCAGTATTCACCATATCAGCTGACAGATTTTTGAGAAATATGGTCAGAGCTGTGGTTGGAACATTAGTAGATGTTGGGAAAGGTAAATTGAGTGTGGATGATTTCAGAGAGATAATTGAANTGNGCGANAGATGTTCTGCCGGAACATCCATGCCTCCTCAGGCGNTATTTCTATGGGATANCAAGTATCCATATATATAAGAGAATCCTTTTGTTATTATAACGGTTAAGTTAAATCCGAATCCATGAAAGAAGAGATCAAAAAGAGAATTGAAGGGTTAAGAGAGGAGTTAAATCGGCATAATTATAATTATTATGTTTTGAACTCTCCAGAGATATCTGACTATGAATTTGACCAATTATTGAAAGAATTGGAGAAACTCGAAACAGATAATCCGGAATTTACCGATAAGCTCTCACCTACTCAAAGAGTAGGTTCGGATTTAACAAAGGATTTCGAGCATGTGGTGCATGCACGCCCGATGATGTCCCTTTCTAATTCTTATTCTATTGAGGAGGTTGATGAATGGTTTGACAGGGTAAAGAAAGCACTCGAAGGTGAAAAATTCTCTATCGTCGGAGAATTGAAATTTGACGGTACTTCCATTTCGATAACCTATAAACACGGGAGATTGATTCGCGCCGTTACGCGTGGAGATGGTACGCAAGGAGATGACGTGACAGCGAATGTGAAGACTATTCGCTCTATTCCGTTGCAATTACTCCCCGGAGATTGGCCTGAAGAATTTGAAATCAGGGGTGAGATTCTGATGCCGTGGGAGGTGTTTGAAAAGCTTAATGCCGAGAGGGCATATAATGAAGAACCTTTGTTTGCAAATCCCCGTAATGCAGCATCGGGTACTCTGAAAATGCAGGATCCGCGAATTGTGGCGTCTCGGCATTTGGATGCCCGTTTCTATTATCTGCTTTCGGATAATTTGCCTTTTGATAATCATTATGACAATATGGAAGCCGCACGGAAATGGGGCTTCAAAGTATCCAAGAATATGAAACTTCTCCGCACTCTTGAAGAAGTGGATGAGTATATCAATTATTGGGATGTGGCGCGAAAAGAATTACCGGTGGCTACAGACGGACTGGTGTTTAAGGTCAATTCGTTGCGTCAGCAACTCAATTTGGGTTACACAGCCAAATCTCCACGTTGGGCAATAGCATTTAAATTTAATCCTGAGCGCGCATGCACTCCTCTACGATTTGTCTCTTTTGAGACGGGACGCATGGGCATCGTTACGCCTGTGGCTAATCTTGAGCCGGTCCTTTTGTCGGGTACTATTGTGAAGCGCGCTTCGCTCCATAATGATGATATAATTCAGGAGTTGGATATTCACCAGGGTGATTGGCTTTATGTGGAAAAAGGTGGTGAAATTATTCCCAAGATTGTAGGTGTTGATAAGAGTCAACGCAGTCCGGAAGCTTTGCCGATTCAATTTGTGAAGAACTGCCCTGAGTGTGGCACTCCTCTTGAAAGAATTTACGGAGAAGCGGCTTGGTGTTGTCCGAATCATTATGGGTGTAGACCTCAGCTGACAGGAAAGATCGAGCATTTCTGTGCAAGAAGAATGATGAATATCGACGGCATTGGAGAGGAGACGGCAGAATTGCTTTTCGATGTTGGACTTGTGGAGAGAATAGCTGATATTTACGATTTGGCCGTTGATAAATTGGCGGGTCTCGAACGACTCGGACAAAAGAGTGCTGAAAAGATAATCGCCGGCATTGAGGCATCCAAAACAGTGCCGTTTGAAAGAGTGGTCTATGCACTATCCATTCCTAATGTAGGAGAAACTACAGCCAAACGTCTCGCCAAATCAGTGAAAAGCATGGAGAACATGCAGAAGATGAGTGTTGAGGAGTTGCAGGCAATTCAAGATATCGGACCGGTCATAGGGCAATGTATATATGATTTCCTGCGTGATCCGGTGAATATAGAGAATATTAAAAGATTGACCGAAGCAGGCGTACAGATGTCTCTTTCAGAGGATAAACTTACTCCAACGGGTGACGCACTTGAAGGAAAAACGATAGTTATATCAGGCACTTTTTCAAAACATTCTCGTGACGAATATAAGGAAATCATTGAGAGTCAGGGGGGCAAAAATGCCGGAAGCATTTCCAAGAAGACCAGTTTCGTCTTGGCAGGAGAAAATATGGGACCTTCCAAATTGGAGAAATGCAAAGCCCTTGAAATTCCAATTATAAATGAAGAGGAATTCTTAAATATGATTCAGAAAGAGAATGAATCTGAGTAACTCTGTTTATTCCCGTTCAACTTAAAGATTTTTTAAGTTATTGATAGCTTCATTGGGATTTTCGGCACCGAAAACGTAGCTACCTGCCACAAGAATATCTGCACCGGCATCTTTCAAAAGTTTGCCGGTTTCTCCGTTTACTCCTCCATCAATGTTAATTAACGCCTTACTTCCGGATTCATCAATCAGTCTACGCAGGCGCTTTACCTTTTCCACTGTTTGAGGAATAAAGGGTTGCCCGCCGAATCCCGGGTTAACTGACATTAAGAGTATCTGGTCAAGGTCAGTGATGATATCTTCAAGAGTATTGACGGGAGTAGCGGGACATAAGGAGACTCCTGCTTTCATTCCGGCAGCGTGGATGGCTTGGACTGTGCGATGAATGTGAACACATGCTTCCTGATGAAACACCATGTATTCGGCATTTAAATCTTTTACTTGAGAAATCCAATTTTGTGGCTCAACAATCATGAGATGCACATCAAGTGGTTTTGTGCAGATTTTGCTGACGGCTTTCATCACGGGGAAGCCGAAAGAGATGTTGGGCACAAAGACTCCGTCCATCACATCGAGATGAAGAAAATCACAATCCGAGGCATTTATCATTTCTATCTCCGGAGTGAGGTTGGCAAAATTTGCAGAGAGCAAAGATGGGGAAACTTTCATGAATTAAGAATTACAAATTAAGAATTAAGAATTAAAATCGCACGTTTTCTTATAACTGCACACTTTAATATAAAAATTGCAAGTGACGGATTTCAATGAACCAACATCAGGATTGTGAATGTTTGGAAGTTGACTTTTGCGGTCTGAAAGCATTATATAAGATATAGACCAGGCACAAGAGCGCCAATGCATAGCCCGCCCAAGTCAAATATCTGTTGTATTCTTCAACTTTTTCAAACAACATTTTCTCATCCACTGTCGTTGAGAGCCAATAACCCAAAAATGCTAAAATACTATTCCATAGGAGAGCCCCCAAAGTGGTGAAAAGCGCAAATTGCCCGATATTCATTTTTGAAATACCGGCAGGGATGGAAATTAATTGCCGAATGGCGGGGATTAATCTTCCGATAAATGTTGATATTGCTCCATGTTTATCAAAATATGCTTCTGCTTTATCCACTTTCTGACGGTCGATTAAACAAGCGTGTCCCAAGCGGGAATCAGCGAACTTATAGACTACGGGACGACCTATCCAGAGAGCCAGATAATAGTTGATAAATGCCCCGGTGAGCGCTCCTGCTGTAGCGATAACAACTACCATCCAAATATTCATATCCGCTCCCGCTCCTACATTTCTGCAAGCAAGATATGCAGCGGGGGGAACAATCACTTCAGAAGGAAAAGGAATGAAAGAACTTTCAATCACCATGAAGATAAACACAAACCAATAATTGGCATTGTTGACAAACCAATCAAAGAATTGCGCGGCATCAAAAAGTGCCAGGGGTAGCATATCAAGCATAACAGTTTTTATTCGATTTGAAAAAAATATTTCATTTTAAATTAAGGGCCTCAATCATTTTAGAGTATATCTCTGCTTTTGACTTCAAAGGCATGGGGTAAGCCCGGGATGAGGAGGGCATTCGCCAATGTGAGAATTTTCGCAACACTCCTGCTGAATCCCGAAGTTCACATTCCTGATACTCTCCTATTTTGGGAATCTCGGTTGAGGTCATCTCTGCGATAACTCCGGCGGCTTTCTCGCCGGTGGTTGCAATGGCTATACAATCAGGAATCTCAGCAAGAATGGCAGGTAAATCTATCTGTTGGCGAATATCAAGAAATTTATCGGAAGCATTTCCGGCTGTGCGAATAACTTCTCTGCCGGTGTCGCTCAACGCTATGCCATATTTCTCCAATATCGCTTTCAATAACTCCAGGCGAAAGGTCTTTCGTTCTTTATCCACTAAGGCATCGGAATCATTGAAGTAAATGATTCCGAAAATTCTCCACATATCGTTGATGAAATTCGGATAATAAAAATTCATGCTCCAACGATGTTTCTGCGGAGGGAAAGTGCCACACATCAAAAGTCTGGCACCTTTCGGGAGAAATGGTCTTAACGGGTGTGTCTCTGATGAATTTGTGGTTAATTCAGGATTTTCTTGCATCTTTTAATAATCGGTTAGTGTATATTTGAGAATTATTTGATTAATTCAATGAAATTTTGAGCTAATTCTTTTATTTGATTTTTGACATCTCCTGAAATGGAATGTTTCATATTGATGCTTCCTGCATTTTTCATATTCAAAGCGTCAAAAGCATCAGAAATTTTTTTGCATGCTGCTGAAGCCCATGAAAATCCCCCCAATGATGCCACAACTTTATTTTTCATTCCTCTCCCCTGCATTGCATTTACAAATTCGGCTACCGGCGGAAATATTTCGGTGTTATACGTCGGAGCAGCCACTACAAGTCCTTTATATCTGAACGCATCGGAAATCATGAAACTTAATTCGGAATTCACAGCATTGTGGATGTGAATATTTTTAATTCCGGCTTTATTGATTTCACGCGCGAAGAACTCCACCATTTCAGTAGTATTTCCATACATTGAGCCATAGATAATCGTTACGCCCTCTTCCGGCTCGTAACTTGCGAGGCGCACAACTATCTCCATAACTTTTGGAATTAGAGTATGCCATACGGGTCCGTGTGTGGAACAGATATAATCCAACTTAATGTTGTGGAGTTTATCAATGGCTTTCAAGACGAATTGACCGTATTTTCCAACGATATTGCTGTAATAGCGATACATCTCTTCAAAATAGATAGAGCAATCCATTTCATCGTCGGTCAGTCCCCCGTTCAAGGCTCCGAAGCAGCCGAAAGCATCTCCGGAGAAAAGTAACTTTTCTTCCGGAACGTATGTCATCATTGTTTCGGGCCAATGCACCATCGGAGTCAAATAGAAGCGTAATGTGCGGTCACCGAGAGAGACTTCATCGTTGTCCCCTATTTCCAAGAAAATATCATCCGTGTCAATATGATAGAACCCCTTTATCATTTCAATAGTCTTCTTGTTGCCGATGATTTTCAAATCCGGGAATTCCATCAGAATGCCGGGGATGCCGCTTGAATGGTCGGGTTCCATGTGATTGATTACCAAGTAATCAATTTTCTCAACGCCATTTTCTTTAATGGTATTTAAAAATTCGCGGAAATACCCTATCTCTACAGTGTCGATAAGTGCAGATTTTTCAGAACCTTTTACAATGTAGGAGTTATAACTGACACCGTAAGGTAAAGGCCAAAGTCCTTCAAAACGGCTTTTATTGCGATCGTTGACACCGACATAATCTATTCTGTCGGTTATTTTGCGTATATACATTTCTAAAACTATTATTAGTTAGATATTTAGGAAGCAAATTAATGCTTTATTCAATATTTAAACAATTTTAAAGACAAAATTACAAATAAAAGAACTATTTTCAGTAATTTTGCAGTATGAACATGTATTTATCACCTATACAGGAACACACAGACGCAGCTTATCGCCATTTCCACGCACACCATTATAAAAGTCCGCCCATATATACCACCCCGTTTATACGTCTTGAAAAGGGGGAAATCAGAAAGAAAGATTTGAAAGATGCATTCAACCCTTTGAATGAGGGCATCGAAGTTATTCCACAAGTGATTTTCAAAAATGAAGAGGAATTGCTTAAACTCGTGGATATAATGAAAGAGAACGGAGCAACATCTATTGATATCAATATGGGTTGTCCTTTCCCTCTTCAAACGGCACGCGGCAGAGGAGCTGCAACAATTGCCAATTCAGAGTGTGCAGATGCAGTCAAGCGGGTTGTAACGGAAAATCCCGAGATCAACTTCAGCGTGAAGATGCGGCTCGGCATGAAGCAAGAGGAATGGAAGGATTTGATTAATGTTTTAAACGAGGTGAAGTTAGATCATATCTCTGTGCATCCGCGTTTGGCATCAGACCAATATACTCCGGATACTATCAATATGGAGTCCTTCAAAAAAATTTATCAGTGTAGCAAAAACCCGATTGTTTACAATGGAGATATCCATTCCCCGGAGGATGCACGAAAACTCATGTCTCAATTTCCTGAATTAAAGGGTATAATGATAGGTCGCGGAGCCTTAAATCGTCCTTCAATTTTTATGGAGATAGCAGATGGAAAAGACCTTGATGAAAAATTGAGATTGCAGGAAATGAAGAGATTTCATCAATCTTTATTCAGTCATTATAAAGAGACACTTATCGGAGGAGATCATCAGGTTTTGTCGAAGATATTGCCTTTTTGGGAATATGCTGAGTCCGAAATTGGCAGAAAGGCATGGAAAGCGATTAAAAAAGCCTCATCGATGGCAAAATATCAGACTGCATTNANGNNCATTAACAATTAAAAGGGAAANGAAGNGATTATTTTTAATTTTTTAAGATATTCAGNCCGGTAAATTGCTGTTATAAGCGTTGTAATAACCGGAAACAGATGAACAAAAATAAAGATAAAAAATATATTGAAGTTAAGGGCGCACGCGTCAATAATCTTAAGAATGTTGATGTCAAAATTCCCTTGAATGAATTCACTGTGATGACGGGAGTTTCCGGAAGCGGAAAATCTAGTCTTGCTTTTGACACTCTTTACGCCGAGGGTCAACGCAGATATGTGGAGAGTTTGTCAAGTTATGCCCGCCAATTTTTGGGTAGAATGCAGAAGCCTGAGTGTGATTATATTAAAGGACTCCCTCCCGCGATAGCAATCGAACAGAAAGTCAACACACGCAATCCACGAATCACAGTAGGGACATCTACCGAGATTTACGATTCTATGCGTAGGCTGTTCACGAGTGCGGGACGCACTTTCTCTCCTGTCTCCGGAGAGGAAGTCAAACGAGAATCTATAGAGGATATGGTCGGTCAAATTCTTTCTCTCCCACAGGGTACAAGAATAGCTCTGCTTATCAATTTAAACGTCCCCGAGGGAAGGGATATCCTGACCCAGCTTGAGATATACAGAAAGGAAGGATATTCCAGACTTGAAAAAGATGGTCGATTTGAAGATATTTCAGACGTCTATGATAGACTTGAAAAGGGTACCATTTCCGATGATGAAGCATTAGGATATAGGCTTCTGATCGATCGAATAGCAGTCAGTGGCGATAAGGATGAAGTATCTCGTTTGACAGATTCGCTCGAGACTGCTTATTTCGAAGGTCATGACCGATGTGTCGTCAAAATTTGGGGAGAAGACGG
>WFMC01000004.1 GCA_009177205.1 Bacteroidales bacterium | reverse complement strand
GAAAAAAGATATTAAAAGAGGCGGAAGGATGGTTGGGTACTCCGTATAAGTATGCCGGTGCTGAAAAAAATGAGTGCACTGATTGCAGCGGTATGGTGTTGCGGGTTTATGAAAAGGTCACTTCGATTANATTGCNCCGAAACTCTGCNNAACAGGCGGAATTCTGTGATAAAATAAAGCCGTCAAAGGTCAAGCCGGGAGATTTGGTATTTTTTGCAACCGGCAAGTCTGAGGATAGGATTTCTCATGTCGGCATAATGCTTGACAAGGAGAATTTCATTCATTCAAGTTCAAGCAAGGGTGTGGTAATTTCGAATGTGACTACTCCGTATTATCAAAAAACGTTCATCTGCTACGGCAAGGTTCCGGGAGTGGAATAACAGATTAAGAACCAATATATAAAATTTAGGCTCGCCCCGGTTGTTGCTATTCGCAAAATTTCCGGTTCGAGCCCATTTTATTTAAGGCGTCATTCGCGCCATTCAGTTGCTGACGGATACCCTCTAACTTTTGTAATTTAGAGAATAGCTTTAAGTTTGTCTTCGAGGTCGGATAATTTCACCAATCCAACGCTTCTTTCTTTTAATTCGCCATCTTTGAAGAAAAGAACTGTAGGGATGTTGCGAACTCTGTTTTCGCCTGCAATCTCGTCATTTTCATCAATGTTTAACTTTCCGATGGTTACATCCGGATATTTTTCAGCCAATTCTTCGACTATAGGACCAAGTTTGATACATGGGCCACACCAAGTTGCCCAAAAATCAATAACAACCGGCTTGCCGGATTCAATAGCCTCGCGGGCTGACTGATCTGTGAATTGTTGTGCCATTTAGTTTAGATTTTCAGTTATTTTTATTATTTCAGTTAATTTTTTCTATTAGAGAACTTAATTAATAAACAAAAATTTAATCCCTTTCGTTCATTTGCAAAGGTATCAATAAATATTGAAATATAAAATTCCGGACGTCTTAATTTTGGGAAGTGGAGATTTCAAATTTCATATCCAAAGAATTGAGGAAGTCTGTGAAATCCTTATCAATTTTAAATTTTTTCCTTGAATGAATCGTAATAAACTGTTTTCTTTCATAGTCAAGAAGTCGAAGATATAAATCTCCTTTTCTGTCTTCTTGATTTTGACTTTCAAATTCTTTAAGACCTTCAAAAAATACCGGGTCGTTATATCTTNANTCCATNGTGNTTCTCAAGGAATTGGCAATTTTCCCTTTTATAGCTNCAAGATTTTTAATTTCCTCAATTTTCATATCTNTATAATTCGGATTGAAANGNCTTTGCTNANNTTTTGTTTTAATTAAGACAGTGTCGCCGGCAATAAATTGATTTTTATATCTTTCATAAGTTTTACCGAAAAGTCGCAATGTGGCTTTTCCGGAAAAATCTTCGATTGTGACAATGCCAAAGGGATTTCCTTTCTTACCGATTTTCTCTTCGGCACTCACCACCATTCCTCCGAACGTAAGTTCGGCTCCATCCTCCTGCATTGATTCAAAATGTTCGCAATCCGTGTTACAACCGTAGGTTAATTCCATATAATACGGGTCGAGGGGATGAGCGGAGAGATAGATAGTGACGAGATTCTTTTCTGCTTCAAGGAGTTTGAGCCTGCTCCAAGGTTCGAAATCGGGGAAGGGCGGTTTATTGGTTTCAATAGGCTCCAAATCATCGAAGAGGGAAGCCTGAAGTGAATTGGCGTCATTTTGAATGTTTTGACCATATCTCACGAGTTGCTCAGCATAAGTGGAATCAAACATGGGAGCGGAAAGCATCTCGCGCGGAATGTTGAAACTGTCGAATGCTCCAGCCAATGAAAGATTTTCTATCGAGCCTCTGTTGCAAGCAGAAAGATTAACCCTCTCTACAAAATCATATATATCCCTGTAGGGGCCGTTCTTTTTTCTTTCGCTAACAATTGCATTCACAGCCGAATCTCCCACACTCTTAATTCCGCTGAGTCCAAAACGTATTTCTCCGTTTTTAGTAACAGAGAATTTATGACCTGATTCATTAATATCCGGTCCCTTGACTGTTAAACCCATCCGCTTGCACTCGTCCATTATTTTAGCAAGCTTATCGGCAGCGTTGAGGTTTCTGCTCAGAACACCCGCCATATATTCCGCCGGGTAATGGGCTTTCAAGTAGGCGGTCTGATAGGCTACCCACGAATAGCAGGTGGCGTGACTCTTATTGAAAGCGTAAGAGGCGAATTTCTCCCAGTCAGCCCATATTTTCTCGAGTACTTCCGGTTTATGTCCGTTTTGCTGACCTTGCTCAAGGAATTTAACCTTCAGTTTCGCCATCTTGTCAATTTGCTTCTTACCCATAGCTTTACGCAACATGTCAGATTCGCCACGGGTGAAATTTGCTAAAAGACGTGACAGAAGCATCACCTGTTCTTGATAGACAGTGATTCCGTAGGTCTCTTCGAGATATTGTTTCATTATCGGAATGTCGTATGCTATTGGCTCTCTGCCATGCTTACGGGCGATAAATGAGGGTATATAATCCATCGGTCCCGGGCGATAAAGTGCGTTCATTGCTATGAGGTCTTCAAATTTTGAAGGTTGAAGNTCTCTTAAAGATTTCTGCATTCCCGGAGACTCAAATTGGAAAGTTGAGGTGGNGCGTCCTTCGCAATATAATNTGAATGNCAATTCATCGTTGAGAGGGATATTATCAATGTCTACATTTATTCCTCTTGCTTCTTTAATATTTTCAAGGGCTTCTTTGATAATTGAAAGTGTTTTCAATCCGAGGAAGTCCATTTTTATCATTCCGGTCTCTTCTATGATACTCCCTTCGTATTGAGTTACAATCAAATCTTCATCTCCATCAGATGCAGTAGAGACCGGCACCCAATCAGTAATGTCATCCCTACCGATTATTACTCCGCAAGCATGTATACCTGTTCCTCTGACATTCCCTTCCAATTGCCCCGCATATTGCATCACCTCCCTTATTCTCGGGTCTTCGCTATTGTAAGCAGCATTAAATTCCTTTGAGTATTTCACCAAATTGGGAAAGTTGATTTTCGGCGCTTTGCCGTTAACATCGGGCAAACGGTCAACAACTAATTTAGCGAGTTTATTTGATTCCGCCACCGATAAATCCATTACGCGAGCCACATCCTTTATGGCGGATTTTGTAGCCATTGTCTGATAAGTAATGATATGGGCAACTTTCTCCGCGCCATACTTGTCAGTAACATATTTCAGAACTTCATAACGACCGTCATCGTCGAAGTCCACGTCGATATCAGGTAAAGAGATACGGTCAGGATTCAGGAATCTCTCAAAAAGAAGGTCATATTTGATGGGGTCTATTTGAGTAATACCCAGACAATAAGCGGCAGCAGAGCCGGCGGCGGAGCCACGTCCGGGTCCGACGCTGACACCAAGTTTTTTTCGGGCGGTATTGATGAAATCCTGCACTATAAGGAAATACCCCGGAAATCCCATGGTCTTCATTATATAGAGCTCAAATTTCAATCGCTCCTTAACATCTTCCGGAAGTGGTTCGCCATATTTTTCTTTCGCACCTTCCAGGGTCAATTTTTCAAGATAATCCGCTTCAAATTTAATTCTATACAGTTTATCATACCCTCCAAGACGTTGAATTTTCTTTTCTGCTTCTTCTTGTGAAAGAACGACATTCCCATGTTCATCGCGGGTAAATTCATTAAATAATTCTTCTTCTGTGATTCGGGAACGATATTCCTCTTCGGTGCCGAAATCTTCGGGAATTTCAAAATTCGGCATGATAGGGGCATGGTCAATGCTATAAAGCTCTATTTTATCAAGTATTTCGCGGGTATTTTCAATGGCTTCGGGGATGTCTGCAAAGATATTGCTCATCTCTTCCGTAGTTTTCAACCATTCCTGCTTAGTATAGTGCATGCGGGGTTCGTTGAACTTTTTACCCATAGATACGCAAATCAATCTGTCGTGGGCTTCCCCATCCTCCTCATTAACAAAGTGCACATCGTTGGTAGCCACGACTTTAATATCGTATTTCTTGGCAAATTCAAGCAATTTCTCATTTACTTTCATTTGCTCTATATAAACCTCGCGATTGGCATTCTCTTTAAAAGTTTGATGACGTTGCAATTCAAGGTAATAATCATCACCGAAAGTATCTTTATACCACTTTACGCGTTCTTCAGCCGCCTGCAAATCCCCTTCAAGAATAAATTGCGGAATTTCCCCGCCGAGACAAGCCGAACAAATAATCAGACCTTCTGCATGAGCTGCAAGTTCAGAGCGGTCGGTGCGCGGTTTGTAATAATACCCTTCAGTCCACGCCTTACTCACCAATTTGATAAGATTGTGATACCCTTTAAGGTTTTTAGCCAACACGATAAGGTGGTATCCGGAAGCATCAGATTTACCCCGTCGGTCGGTCATTTTATCTTTGGCAACATACATTTCGCAGCCTATGATGGGCTTGAATTTCTCCTCATCCGGCTTTCCGGAATTTTTCTTGTTGACATAATTGTAAAATTCCTTTATGCCAAACATATT
>WFMC01000194.1 GCA_009177205.1 Bacteroidales bacterium | reverse complement strand
CGAAAGAAGCGCAGATGCTGACGATGCAGATGAAAATTGCAAGTCCCCATGTAGCTTTCTCAATAAAATCTGTTGTTTTTCTATAACCGAGGTATTGGTTGCCTCCTGAATAATCAGAAGCCAAGCCGCCCCCTTTAGATTTTTGAATTAACACTACGCATATCAATAATATGCATGCAAGTACGATTAAGATGCTAAGAAAAATATACATTTTATTAACTGTTTTTATTTCAAATAGTTAAACATAAATTTACACACTTTCCGATTCGCCGACCCCTATTTGGAGATGGCGGAAGACTTTGATTGAGTTATTATCAACTTCTTAAGGAAGCGTATTTGNGCTGCAAAGTAAACACTTTTTNNGGGATNNTNCAAATTTAATTCCTCAATAATTTCCAATGCTTTGGAATAATTATGATTCTTTATAAGAATTTTAGCAAAACTTTCCGTCAGTCCTTCAGCCGGAGTTTTGTCTGATTCATCAATTTTTTCAATGCGGGTTTCGTCGGTTGTTATATCTTTTTCAATCTGAATGTCATCTGTTTTCTCATCTTCGGCTGATGTGTCGGCAGCCGGAGAAGTCTTCGGTGTCGGCTTCAGGAACACTGAATCTTCCGGCAGTCCTAAATCGGGGAGTGGGGCGTCGGGGTCTTCAGCAAGTAATGTTGAGGCGTAGTCTGATACGGGGGGTTGCGCTATGGCAGCTTCGGAAGAACCGAATTTCTCAATAAATGAATCGATGGTTTCATCGGTGGAGAGTTTCACTTGCTCCTCATCGGGATAAAAATTGACAAATGATTCCGAGTTCAAGCCTATAATCTCACGCAAATCGGACTCGGAGCCGATATTTGCGCTGAGAATACCTTTAAGCCGGGTCTTCTCTTCGGGTGTTTCCGCTTCTTTAAGGGCTTGGAGGGCTGCAAAAGCAAAGTAAGGGTATTTTTTGAGGAGTTCTTCGGGTGACATTATCAATTAATTGTTTTTTGCTATGATTTGTTATGATTGCTTACCAATTTCCTAATGTAGCATTGAAAATCAAGTCGGTCAATTCCTGCGAAATTTCACGACAAAGATCGTCTTGCACGTCAATCAGCAATAATGAGGAGGAGAATTGACGATAAGCCGAGAAATTCTGGTCGATACTGTTTGCGGGGTTGACATGGTCGGTATATTTGACATGTACTGTTATTGTGAGTCTCGTTTCAGTGGCGTAAGCATCCTGCCCCACAGCTTGCGGTGACAAATTATATCCGGTTATTTCTCCCGTCATTTCGGCATTGGCATTGCCGTCGACTATCTGCAGGCGCGTCTGGCGGGTGATTGTGTTCATCAATTGATTTTGAAACTCTTGTTGCAGAGGGGGATAGACCAATGCTGCGCGAATCGGGAAATCGGTTACGTTAATTGTCTTATATATATCATAATTGATTGCCGACCCGTTTAATTTATACGATGGGATGCATGAGGAGCAAAGCCCGGCAAACGTAACGATTACGAGCAGACTATGGAATATTGATATGTATTTGTACTTACGCATATTAAAAGACTTCAATTATCTTCCAGACCGAATTCCCTTATTTTTCGGTAGAGGGTTCTCACGGAGATTCCAAGTTGCTCGGCAGCAAGTTTTTTATCGCCTGAATTGGAGTTTAGCGCGTCTGCTATTGTCTCCTTTTCCGCCTCTTCAAGGCTTAAATGTCCGGATTTTTCGGGTTCTATGAGATTCTTAATATTCTCTTCCTTCCCGACTGAGGGCTTGTAACTTGGCAGTAGATGTTGAGGAGAAGCGGAGAAGGAATTGTCGGAAGGAAATTCCACTCCGGCTTTTTTCAGCACATCTTTAATTTCGGATATTTCAGTCCGGAGAGCGAAAACCGATTGCCACAGATAGTCTCTTTCAAGTTCGTAGGAGTGGGTGTCTACAACGGGTGTGGCTCTCTCATCTTTTGATGCTGAGGANAGTGGAAGATGCTCCAGGAGCAGATGTCGGCTTATCTCTTCACCTGAATTGAAAAGGGCGAGTTGCTCCACCACATTTTTCAGTTGCCTTACATTTCCGGGCCAATTATACAGCAGCATTGCTCGTGCGGCTTCTTCGGAGAAGGTTATGAGCGGAGTCATATATTTTTCAGAAAAATCTGCCGCAAATTTTCGAGCCAACAGTATTATATCTTCCCTCCGGTCGTGGAGGTTGGGCACATTTATCAGAATTGTAGAGAGGCGATAATAAAGGTCTTCTCTAAATTTACCCTTTTTCACGGCTTTGAGCAAATCCACATTTGTAGCGGCTACTATTCTGACGTTGGTGCGTTGCACGATTGAGGAGCCGACTTTAAGGAATTCGCCGGTCTCCAGGACGCGCAGCAGGCGCGCTTGAGTTGTCAGCGGGAGTTCTGCCACTTCATCAAGGAAGATTGTGCCTCCGTCGGCTTCTTCGAAATAACCTTTTCGGGTTGACACAGCGCCTGTGAAGGCTCCCTTTTCGTGACCGAAAAGTTCTGAATCGATTGTGCCTTCAGGGATTGCCCCACAATTGACAGCGATATATTTCTTATGTTTCCTGGCGCCCGAATTATGAATGATCTGAGGGAAGAACTCTTTTCCTGCACCGCTTTCGCCCGTGACGAGTACTGACAAGTCGATAGGAGCTACCTTGACGGCGCGTTCAATAGCGACTATTAGGGCAGGGGAGTTGCCGATTATTTTGAAGCGTTGCTTGACACGCTTCACATCCTCGGGTATTTCGATAATATCATTCGCCATACTAAATCAGGGTTTTGTGATGCCTTTATCAAGAAGGTGATGTTTCACCATCATCCGGATTGAAGTCGGGAGGATTCCTATGAAGAATATCGCCAGACGATTGGTGAGTCCGTTGATATACTGTTGTTTCCCTTTAAGCATGCGTTTCACGGCTTTTTGAGCAAATCGGTCAGGACGGTCAATTGCCCCAATGCGGAGAGCCAGTCGCTTCAGATTCCCGGGCAACCCGAAAAGATCGGTTGCTATTCCGCCCGGACAAGCCACCATGACGCTCACTCCGAGGTCGCGCATCTCATAATTCAAGGCTCTGCTGAAGACCCTGATATACGCTTTAGTAGCGGAATACATAGCGATCCCCGGCATCGGCATCCAGCAGGACATGCTACTCATATTGAGTATATACCCTTTCTTGGGTTGATTTTTTGAAGCAAGTTTTTTAGATTTCAGGAATCTTCCGGATTTCTGAAATTTTGAGGCTGATTGATGGGATTCGGGTGAAATATAGGATTCCTCTCCTGAAAATGCAAATTCTCTGGCGAAAGTAATGGAGAGTTTTGTTGCCGCCCTCACGTGCAAATCAATAAACATATCGATTTTCTTTTCCGGAATTGAAGCCACGGGAGCAAAAGAGAAAATGCCTGCATTGTTGATGAGAATATAAGGGGAGAGTTTGAAGTTCTCAATAAAAGAGCGTATCCGGTCTACAGCGTCATCGGCGCATAAGTCAAGTGTAAGAGGATATGTCTTGATGCCGTAGGTCTGACGGATAATTTCAGCGGCTTGCTTGAGCGGCTCATCTTCAATAGATATCATCAGCAGGTCGCTCCCTAATTCAGCGAGTGTTTTACAAAATTCCAGTCCAATTCCTCCGGAGGCTCCGGTGACTACCGCTAATTTGTTTCTGACATCTATCATATTTGAGGAAAATAATTTATCGACTGACATTAAATGAGTTATTAACCTCTTGCCTTAATCTTTTCTATCTCTTTTTGAATCCCTTTAGGGAGAGGTTCGGAGAGGTGTTTGTGACAAGCCATATCTTTTGAATACATTCTGGCGATGCAATAATTGACATGGTCGCATCCACAGCGATGATTGAGGTCTGCTTTCATTTTGTTGACGAAATCGGGCTCATTGAGAAGTGCGCGTCCCATCTGGACAAATTCGAAACCTTCATCCATAACTTTGTCTGCTCCCTGACGGTCGATTACACCTCCTACGTAGATGAGTGGCAGATTGAGTTCCTTGCGGAAAACTTTTGCATCCTCCAGAAAATAGAGAGGGGTAAATTTCTCTTTGGGAATCATGTATTTCCCCACCATCCTGACTCCATATTTCAGCCACAACTGCTTCATATAATGAGTCATGGTGAAGATAGGCATTTCTCCACGCATCACATACATTGGGGCTTTGCTGACAAATCCTCCGGAGAGCACCATGGCATGTACGCCATGTTTCTCTATCTCTTTGGCAATCGTGATGCAATCATCTATTTCGAGCCCCCCTTTGAAGCCATCGCGCATATTTGTTTTGACTATCACCCCCATGTCTGAGCCGGCTTGCTTCATCACCTCATCAAGACAAAGATGCATGAAGTGCATTCTGTTTTCCAGCGAGCCGCCGAATTCATCGCGGCGATGATTAGTATATGGCGACAGGAACTGAGAAATGAGATAGCCGTGTCCCGAGTGTACTTCCACGCAGTCGAAACCGGCATCGCGGGCTGTGTTGACAGCTACGCCGAAGTCTTTGGCGAGTTGCTTGAGTTCATCTTTTTTTAAGCCGCGGCAGATTGTGGGAGAATATAGGTTGAATCCGGTGTTGGGAGCAACGGGGATTACTCCGGCGGTTTTGATACACGTTATATTGCCGCACTGACCTACTTGACTAGGGGCTTTTGCTCCACGCTGA
>WFMC01000028.1 GCA_009177205.1 Bacteroidales bacterium | reverse complement strand
ATCAAGCATGTCTGCTCGGTTGGTGGCAGCAAGAATAATCACCCCGTTATTACTACCAAAGCCNTCCATTTCTNTNNGCATTTGGTTGAGNGTNTTCTNTCNTTCGTCATTTGAACCCATATTAGGATTCTTTCCTCTTGCACGACCTACTGCATCAATCTCATCGATAAACACAATACACGGTGCTTTATCTTTAGCTTGCTTAAAAAGATCTCTAACACGCGCTGCGCCAACACCGACAAACATCTCCACAAAGTCTGAT
Source organism: Bacteroidales bacterium (assembly GCA_009177205.1). GTDB lineage: Bacteria > Bacteroidota > Bacteroidia > Bacteroidales > Muribaculaceae > Lepagella. Next base: position 5,188 of record WFMC01000028.1, on the reverse strand, counting down.
CCGGACATGGATAAGAACGGAACGTTTGCTTCTCCTGCCACAGCTTTGGCAAGAAGGGTCTTACCGGTTCCCGGAGGACCGACAAGGAGTGCGCCTTTGGGAATCTTTGCGCCTAACTCTGTATATCGCTGAGGATTCTTTAAGAATTCTACAATCTCTTCTATTTCTACTTTGGCTTCTGCAAGTCCTGCAACATCCTTAAATGTTACATGGGTTCCGTCAGTCTTATCAAATACTTTAGCTTTTGATTTTCCTACACTGAAAATGCCACCGGCACCACCGGCACCGCCACCCATTCGTTTAGACATTATTATCATAAACAGAATGAAAAAAGCAATCGGACCGAAATACCATAAGATTTTCATTAAATCTGACCCTTTCTCGTATGTAACTGCGATTTCAGGTTTCCCCTCCGATTGAAGTTTGGCATTCCATTGATCTATTTTATCAGAAATCTTGTCTGCCGAAGGAATGGTAGCTTTTAATAACACATCTGAGGTGTCGAGGATATTTGTATCAATTTTTTGTGCTTTGGCTCCCTCATGAGTGAGGTGACCTTCAGCCACACCATTTTCCGACAAGACTGTGATTTTATCAAATTGTCCTGCCAATGCGGCTTCTTCAAATTCTGTCCAATTGACATTCTTTACCTGATTGTTTTCCTGAAAATAATAAAGACCCAACAAACATACTATTATCAAGCCATACATCCAATACATATTAAGCATCGGCTTGCGATTCATACGATTCTTATTATTGGGCTTCTTTGGGGTTAGATTTAACATTCTATTTAAATTTTTCTGTTTCTATGAAAATAAATCCTATTACTCAATCCAAATCGGCAATCTCCTTTACATCACCATCGCTCCATAATTCTTCAAGAGCATAAAATTCTCTCGGTTCAGGAAGGAAAATATGCACCATCACACTTCCATAATCCACAATAATCCACTGGCAATTTTTATATCCGTCAACTGCAAAAGGCTTTATGTGCAAATTATTTTGAATTGAATCTTTTATATTATCTGCTATCGCTGAAACCTGGGAAGTGGAACGTGCTTGACAAATAATTAATTCGGGAGCGGGAGAANAATGNATTTTAGAAAGGTCTATTAATGTGATTTTTTGANCCTTTTTATCTTGAATAGCCTCTANTATCTTGTCTGTCAATATATTATTTGGNATTTTTATATATTATCTCAAATATAAGTTTATATTTAAATTTCATCTCTACAAAGATAACAAATATTAAGCCAAAAATATCATTATGAAAGCTGAGAATAGCGTTTTTTTATTGAATTAACATAAACAAAAGTCAAAAAAAAGCGTTATATTTGTGTGAATTTTTCATAAAATTTAAACTATACTAAGACTAAACATAATTATAACAAATCCAAAATGAGACGTAATTATTTATTTGCCGGATTTATCTTGGCAAGCCTTTCAATCGGCTTTTCAGGATGTAAGAAAGAGCAACAGAATCAAGTGCAACAGGTTCCCGAATTGGCAGTGATGACGGTCGGAACTTCAGATGTAACGCTCGATACGGCATATCCAACAACTCTACAAGGTGAAAATGATGTTGAAATTCGTCCGCAAGCCACCGGATTCCTTACTCAAGTATGCGTAAAAGAGGGTCAACANGTGNTGAAAGGTCAGANACNTTTTGAAATCGATAAAGTTCAACTNCAGGCAAATGTAGANCAGGCAAGAGCTGCAGTAGCAGTAGCCCAGGCAAACGTAAATACAGCCCAGACAAATGCCAACAACAATAAGATGCTTTTGGATAAAGGGATCATCGGAGCTCCTGCATATCAGACATCTGCCGATGCTTTGAATGCTGCCAAAGCACAATTAAACCAAGCACAAGCTACTTTGGTATCGGCTCAGAAAGCACTTTCTTATTCTGTTGTGAAAGCTCCGGTTGCCGGAATGGTTGGAACTATCGATTATAAGGAAGGCACATTAGTCAGTCCTCAGACTCTTTTGACTATTATTTCTAATAATAATGCAATGGAGGCTCTCTTTTCTATGACAGAAAAGGAGGTTCTCGCTTTGACAGACGGAGGTAAACGCACTGTTGAATCCGCTAAAAATTCCATGCCGGAAGTTAAATTGATGCTCGCCGACGGAAGTATTTACCCTTATCCCGGAAAAATCATTTCAATTTCGGGTGTACTCGACCAAGCCACAGGCTCTGCAACTGTACGTGCCTCTTTTCCCAACCCTGACGGAATGTTAAGAAGCGGCAATACCGGTCAAGTTTTGATTCCAAATTTAAATTCAGGAGTTATTCAAATCCCGCAAAGCGCTACATACGAAATTCAAGACATGAAATTCTGTTATGTCGTAGGCGACAGCGCTAAAGTTCATTCCACCCCCATTACTGTTTCTGAATTATCAGACGGACAAAATTATATAATAACCTCCGGCTTGAAACAAGGTGACCAAGTTGTGGTGGAAGGTATTGGAATTTCCGTTCAGGACGGTATGACAATAAAACCGAAATCCGGAAGCGTACCGGCTGCTAAATAATTAATGGAAATAATAAAATTGTAATAACCACATCTTTGAAATGAAACTTGACAATTTTATAAACAGACCTGTACTGTCTACCGTAATATCGATTTTTATCGTAATTTTCGGTATCCTCGGACTCATGAGTCTTCCAATTGAGCAATATCCGGATATTGCTCCTCCGACAGTCAGAGTATCCACTACATATACCGGCGCTAACGCTCAAACTGTATTGAATGCCGTAATCGCACCGCTTGAAGAGCAAATCAATGGTGCGGAAAATATGGATTATATGACATCCTCCGCTTCAAATAACGGTAGTGCCTCAATCGAAGTCCATTTCAAGCAAGGGACTGACCCGGATATCGCTGCTGTTGATGTTCAGAATCGTGTTGCCAAAGCTGCTTCATTCCTACCATCGGAAGTAAACCAGGTCGGCGTAATCACCCAAAAACGCCAGACTTCCATGTTGATGGTAATCGGTCTTTATGACCCTGCCGATAGATATACTGTACAGTTTATCGACAACTACATGAACATCAATGTCCTTCCGCAAATCAAGCGTGTTTCGGGCGTTGGTGAGGCCATGTCATTCGGAGCTGATTATTCCATGCGTATTTGGCTTAAGCCTGATATAATGGCTCAATATAAACTGATGCCNAGCGATATANNAGCAGCTCTTGCAGAACAAAATATTGAGGCTGCGCCCGGTCAATTCGGAGAGCAAGGAAACCAAAGTTTCCAGTATGTATTGCGATATAAANGAAGGCTCACGGNCGAGAAGGAATTTGANGATATCATCCTCAGAGCCTCTTCTGATGGTGAAATTCTCAGATTAGGTGATGTGGCTGATGTAGAACTCGGTCGTTTGACATATAGTTTCCAAAACAAGCTCAACGGTCATTACGGCAGCTCTGCGATTATCTTCCAGAGTGCCGGCTCAAATGCTACTGAAGTTATTGAAAACATTGAAAAATATCTCGACACAGCACGCAAGGATTTGCCTAAGGGAATGCAACTGGTCACAACGATGTCGGTCAACGACTTCCTGTTTGCGTCAATGGCTGAAGTTGTCAAGACCCTTTTGGAAGCCTTTGTCCTGGTGTTTCTGGTCGTTTTCATCTTCCTTCAGGATATACGCTCCACAATCATCCCGATGATTGCCATCCCGGTAGCGCTTATTGGCACATTCTTCCTTCTTAATATATTCGGTTTCACCCTTAACCTCCTGACACTATCCGCTTTGGTATTGGCAATCGCGATTGTCGTCGATGATGCCATAGTCGTGGTAGAGGCGGTTCACGCCAAACTTGATGAAGGATATAAATCAGCCCGCAAAGCTTCAATTGACGCAATGCGCGAAATTTCAGGAGCATTGATATCCATCACCCTTGTCATGATGCTCGTGTTTATCCCGGTTTCATTCCTTGGTGGAACCTCCGGTATTTTTTATCGTCAGTTTGGTTTGACAATGGCGATGGCGATAGGTCTGTCAGCTGTCAATGCACTGACACTTTCGCCGGCATTATGCGCTCTTTTCCTGAAAGGACATGATGATTCCAAAACATTAAAGGAGAATATGAAGGAGGCTTATGGAGAAGCTGCGAGAACAATGGCTCAGACATATCGCAAACGTTTCAGCTTCCCACCTCTGCTAACAACTGTATTTTTGATTGCGACAATCGTTTTCCTTGTATTGGGATGGTTTTCTCTTGAAAATATTTTGAAGTTATGTATCGCTGCCGCCACTGCAATTCTAACTCTAATAGGCATCTTCTCAAAGCGATTCCTGGAATCGTTTAATAACGGTTTTGACAAATTGCTTCACGTTTACAATCGATTCGTTAAATGGTTCTGCAGGCATAAGGTCATCGGATTCGGATTTGTTGCGGCTTCCATAGCAATACTCGTATGGCTGATGGCAATTACACCTACTTCACTTGTTCCCACTGAAGATACCGGAACGANNATGGGTGCTATTACAATGNCGCCCGGCANATCTCAAGAGCGGACTCAAAATGTCATNAATAAGGTTGATAGTANTGTAGGTACTATTCCGGCTGTCAGCAGCCGTGTGGCAATCAATGGCTACAGCTTCATTGGCGGACAGGGAAATACATACGGCTCATTTATCATTAAACTTAAGCCGTGGGAAGAGCGTGATGAAAACACAGAATCGGCTAACGCAATCCTTGGTCAGTTATTCATGAAAACAGGTGGAGTGAAAGATGCAAGAATCATGTTCTTCCAGCCTCCTATGATTTCTGGATATTCTTCGACCAACGGTTTTGAATTAAAGTTACAGGATCGCACATGGAAGCTGCTGAAAAATAAGGAGAACGCCGCGAAGCTTAAGGAAGCCATAAAGCTCGTCACAGGAGAAAGCTTCAATGTCCGCGCAAAGTATACGGAGCAGACTTCCGAAACGGAAGGAAAGCTGGAAAAAATACTAAAAAAGGCGCAGGATAACAATATACCGATAGAAACATCTCAAAATTAACGTGCAAAATCGCCCTAATGGGTTTGATTAAAATATCAAAAATAATTGCTCACCGTCGGAGCAGCGTATTAAAATTCACAGCGGCGGAGAAAGGTCGAAAAAAATGAAAGCAAGATTACCTCAGGGAATGGGCGGCGGCGCTCAGAATATGAACGGAATGATAAAGCAGGC
>WFMC01000169.1 GCA_009177205.1 Bacteroidales bacterium | reverse complement strand
AAGTCTATTACAAGTCTATTGCAAAGTCTATTACAAGTCTATTACAAGTCTATTACAAGTCTATTGCAAAGTCTATTATTTTATCAAGATCTTTGAAGCAGTGGAGGATGAGGAAATGACATATATGCCGGGAGTGAGGGAAATTGATTCTCCGGGGAGAATTTGTGCGGTGAGCAATCCTGAACTATTATAGACTTTCAAATACTCTCCTTGATTTGATGATGTGTTTGTCAGGAGGTTTGCCGACAATGACCAATATGATGGCTGTTCCGAAGATATGATATCCTTGACTCCGGAACTTGAATTTGTCAAATTAAAACTCACCAATCCGTTATTGTAGGCAATATTCGAGAAAGCATATCCGGTATCTTTTCCCGACCATGTTTTGAGTTGCGGATTAGTGTTAAAAGAGAATGAGGTAACATTCTTTGTGCCCGGGAAAGTGTCGCCTTCGCGTGAATATTTAGTGGCAGCGCCGTCTGCTTCAATCAAATCTACATATTGGTGTGCAGGGCGGTTGTTGACTGTATTGCTATCCCAGACTGTTTGATTGAAATCAATGTGCCAGACGAGCATACCTTCCGCCGGGAGAAATGCATCCGCCTTTTCCAATTTTCTGCTTTCAAAGAGATAAAACTCATCTTCCATATCCGTAGGAATCATATATGCACAATTGGATTCATTCACCGGGAGTAACTCATATTCTCCCGATTGCCATAACAATTCAGGCTTTAACCAGCCAAGGCTCATTCTTTCGAAAGCCGAATAATAAGGTGGTGTACGCCCTTCATTATTATATGTCCCCATATCCAGGATTGAATAATTTCCCGGGGTCACAGCGTAGGTATAGGTGGTTGCATATAGATCAGGCAGACCCATTACATGGCTGAATTCATGTACAAACGTACCGATCCCGTCCGGACGACGATAAGTGTAATCCATTTCATTACTCATGGCATAACGATTGAGAATCACATCATCAAACACATATTGGGAGTCGAGTTGAAAGTCCTCGATGTTTGCGGAATGAGGCCAGATGTAGGATGTATTTCCTGTGTCAGCCTCCCCTAAGCCTGCATAAAAAATGAAGAGATTGTCGATATATCCGTCACCATTTAAGTCATATTGTGTGAAATCGACATTAGAATCTAATTGCGTACAAGCCTCAATACACATTAATTCCGGATGCAAATCGTTTCCCCAAATGTCATTACTACCATAATATGAAGCTCTTTCATTCAGGGTTATCGGCCCGTAAACATCAAAATGAGGCTTGAATTTTCCCATTGAATTCTCAATGAAATAATCTCTTGCAGAGCCGGTGGCACCATAATCGGAAAAACCTTCCTCGTTCAGCATCCTGTCGTAAAAATCCCGTGGGTTTGCCATGGAGAATCTAAGATCGTTGAAGTTGACCAATACGACTAATGCCGAGGGCTCCCCTTCTGAGGGGAAAGGAGTGCCTGAGAAAAGAAATTTCTTCTCTTCATTAATTATTGCATTGAAATTCGCCTTATTTGGGGCAGGACGGAGAAAGCCATTAGAGTCTTTTTCAAGCAAAATTCCGGCTTCCGAATATATTGAATGGCGATTTTCATCTCCTTCAATGCGAATGCGAATATTAGTTCCGTCCGGTTGGGTATAGTTGATCACACCCGGATAAGCGGGTTTTGCGCTTAGTCCGAATGTAAAGAATATATTTGTCAGGAATAAGATTGAAGCGAACTTCATAGTACGCTTCAGTGGAGTATTAAGATAATATTTCATGTGTAGGTTTAAATCAAATATTGGTAGAAAGAAGGGGGATTGCCGAAATGAATCCTTACCATTCAAATGACACATCCAGACCCAAAGAGTTTACTGAGATATTGGAATAATAATTATACCAGTAATTAGAAGTCAATAATTGGTATGTTATCCCTATATTAAACGCTTGTTTTCCATTATTATTGTTTGAAGTCTGCAAAGGGATTCTGACTCCCATTGAAGGTCGCAACATGAAATATTGCTGACTGGTCATGTAACCGTTGTTGACTTTCAAATTATTTGTGCTCGCGAGGAATGAGCATCCGAGTTTAATTCCTGCAAAGAAAGATGTGGAAGTCTGACTCCCGATATTGAATCTGAAATCTGTAAAGATGGGAATCATCACGGCTGAAGTGGAGTATGTTTGACCATAAATCGGAGAGTCTGCAAATGCGAAATTATCGCTCAGATGCGAGAAAGCACCTTCAACTCCGAGACCGGCACCCATGAAAAACCAACTTCCGTATTTAAAACCTTGAGATGTTGAAATCCCTGCGAAATCAACATTATTTGCTCCTATACCTTTCAGATAATGCGCTTCAACGATACCTTTATAATTGAAAGCTCCGGAAAGGGCGGGTCGAAGGAGATCCGGAATTTGCTCGGCTATTTGATAATATTGAGCCTTTGCATTGGAAGCACCAAAGAATAAAGAAGTGAAGAGAGATAAATATGCGAAAAACTTTTTCATAATTTTCAAATGTTAAAATTAAGTAATTTTTATCTTATTAACATTTAAAACTGAAAATATGTTTTTCAACGATTAAATCCTAAATGTTATTTCAAATTATTTTTCGAGAGCTGAAAGCGTTTCTGTGATTTTCTTTACAGCGTNATGATAAGNTGCTTTTAAAGCANCGANTGNAGTGCCGAGTATTTCAGAAATTTNTTCATATNNNATGTCNTCGAAATATNTCATATTGAACACTAATTTCTGTTNTTCCNGCNATTTTGCAATAGCTCTTAAAAATTCTTTTTGAAGGTCATCGCCATCAAAATATTCATCAGCCTCAATATTATTTAGAAGAAATGAGGTATCTTCTGAATCAGTGGATGCCGCCTGATGAGCCTTTTCGCGATTAATGAAATTTATGGATTCGTTGATGGCAATTTTATACAGCCATGTTGAAATTTTAGCATCTCCTCGGAAATTATGCACATTATTCCACGCCTTAATGAAAACATTTTGAAGAAGGTCGTTGGCATCATCATGATTAAACACCATTTTCCTGATTTGCCAATAGATTGGTTCTGAAAAAGTGCGCACGAGCAAATCAAAAGCTTTGCGGGCAGTTGATTCTCGCTGCAGGTCAGCAATCAGTTTCTTTTCGTCGATCGATGAAGTTAATGCCATGTTAACTGAAATGTCAATTTCTTATATGGAGACTCTTTCGGGAATTCCACTTATCAAAATTGCTATATATTTTAACTCAATATGTGCTCTTGAGCGTGTAAAGTTAAGAAAAAAAGTTAATGTTTCCAATTCAATATATTGGCAGAAAGAAAATATTTTTTCACTCTTTCTACTCTGCTTGAAAAATTATTAAAAATAATGGGAAATGTGATTAAACTATTTGTGATTATGATTGTCAATAAAGAGTAAATAAAAAAACATAAATTTTAGATTAGATAAAACATTATGATANAAGAGGATAGACTTCAAAATAGATTTGGGAGAGAGACCGGGATGAAAANCCCGGAAGGCTACTTTGATGATTTTACCCAAAAAATTATGCAAGAGCTCCCGGCATATCNGGAAGNTCNGCGNCCTCAAATTCTCACAAAATGGCAGCGCATCAAGCCCTACGTTTATNTGGCTNCAATGTTTGCCGGCATTTGGTGTATGATGAAAATNTTTCACATAGCTTNNCAATCTGCTCAGCAAGCCAACCTNGATGCTGTGCCTGAATCAGTGGTGTTGGCTTTGCAAAATTCCGATGCCGGGGAGTATTATGAATATTGGGCTGAGNATGAAAGCGGAGATTTTGAGATAGAAACAGAAGTGAGTCAGCAATATACCGATATCGCTCAATTTGAGAAAGATTTTGGGTATCACTTATCTCCCGAATATAAAAACATGGTTGCGTCATGAAAAAATTTTTACTTTTATTTTTGTTCTTAATTTCATTTTGCGGTTATTCCTTTGCTTCCGGAGATTCGAAGCATGATCATCATGAAAAGATGTTTAAGGAGATTCAGGAATATAAAATTAAATTTCTCGCTCAGGAGATGAATCTTAAAGATGCTCAAAAAGAGAAATTTGCAGAGATTTATGCTCAATATAATGAAGCTCTCGGAAAGAACTTCAGAGAGATAAGGAAATTGGAAAAGCAATTGAATGATAAGTCTTCAGAAGAGGATTATAAAAAGATTACCGAAAAGATAACGGAGTTTAAGACCCGGAATCTGGAACTTGAAAAAGAATATGATGCTAAATTTTCAACATTTCTGACATCCAAACAAATTTATCTGATGAAAGAGGCTCAGGAAAAATTCAGAAAGAAAATGCATGAAATGGGTCGCAAACATCGCGAAAAAACAAAAAAGAACAATGAAAAAAATAAATAATATTGATAAAACAGGAAAATCCTTAGTGGTTCTCCTGTTTTGTGTTTTATGGTTATTCCCTGTCAAGGCTAATATAGTAAATCCCGATTTCTCATTTCCGGCAACCGTCAGAAAAGATGCTTTGCCTGTTTATGAGCAGGCATTGAAAGAGAAGAACGGGTTGACCGCTTTATTGTGCGCCAATGAATTGACCTTAAGCGACAGATTGATCTCTTCCGATAGCCTTGTAAATTCAATAGCACGTTATAGGGAAATTTCTCGAAGATGCCCCCTTCCATATTCTCTTCTGTCTGAATTAATGGAGGCTAAAATCCTTTCGGATGTTTATAATTCGCAGCGATATGTCTTCAATCAAAGAGAATTATCCAATGATCAGTTGAATGAAGAGCCTATGTTGTGGAGTGGCGCACAAATGAGAAGTGAGATTTCTAGTTTGCTGGGAAATGTCCTTGATAATATCGGAGACCTCCGGAACTTTCCATTGTCGGATATCTCATTGCTTATCACATCAGGGAAAAATAAAGATTTTAAAGACCTGACGTGTGCTGATTTTGCACTGACTCAAATCTTGTCAATTGCATCCTCCGCCGGTTTGAACAGCAACATTGGAAACTCACCTTCAATCCCTTTTAAGATAGTTGGCGCGGAAGGAAAAGTGATAACAGAAAATAAGTCAGATAACTATTCTTCTCGTTTTACCCTTTCTGATATATTGAATAAACTGATAGAAATTAACTCAAATAAAGATAATGATTCCTATGCATTATTCACTGCACGTGTCTTGAAGTTATATTATAATGTAGAGCCTTTAAAAGAATATGCTCTCGAATTATTGAAATTATATCCTCAAGGGTCTCGGCTGCGTCCGGAACTTGTTGCCCTTATTTTCGAGCAAGGCTCCCTCAATGACGAAATCGAAGAAGGGATGAAAGAGTGTTATTCATTGTTGACTTCAACCATCGAAGCATATCCCGATTCGGAATTTGTCGGATGTTTGAAAAACAGATTGTCGGAATTGTTGCGCCCTTCAATGAATTTTTCTTTCTCTGGTCAATGGCTGAGCAATGAAAAGAATCAAATAATTGTCAAATCACGCAATCTCAAAGACACTCATATATTAATAGTTCCGTTGTCTACGGCTCAAGCCGAAGCAACTAATCTGAGGGTGGTAAATATAAAACCTGCAGGTAAAATCATTGATGTGGGAGTGATAACAACTGATAAACCCGCACCGTTTGTTTTAAATGATACTATTACTGTGGAAGGTCTTCCTGCCGGATATTATGCTGTATTGGGTTCAACCAATTCCTCATTATCCGGGCTATATTCAAATTTGAAGAATCAAAATCCCGATATACTGAATGTCAGTGATATATCCATGTTTATTGATTCTGACTTCTCAAATTTCTCTGCTCCCGCTTCTCAAAAGAAGTCTTTACAGACACCTTCTGTATATATTGTAGATGCCCGAAACTGTCAACCGATCTCCGGAGCAAAAGTGACTTTTAAGGAGATGGGAAAATCAGCCTCATCTAAGATTCTTACTACCGATAAGTCAGGGGCAGTCAGAGCTCCGTTTGCAAGAGCTGATGTTAAAATCCAATATGGAAATAGCCATTTGCAACAATATGTCTACTCTTACGGCGATTATCCCTATATTCAGGGGAGATTCGTGGCGGAAATACTACCCGACCTGGCGATATATCATCCGGGTGACACTGTAAGATGTCTGACTGTGGCAGGTAAAGTACGCAATAATACTCTTTCCCCTGCCGATTCCTTAAAAGTTAAATTATTATTTAAGGATGCCAATTATAAAACAATAAATGAAAAAGAACTGATAACCCAAAATATGGGGCGTGCCACGACATCTTTCGTAATTCCGGAAGAATGTCTGACCGGTGTTTTTCAAATCGAAACGTGGAGAGAAAATAATTTAATCGGCTCAACCTCGATTAGAGTTGAAGACTACAAGTCTCCAACATTCTTCGTGAGTTTGGAGATGCCGGAAATAGATAATACTCTAATTCAGAATAGAGGTGAAGATAGTCAGGAGTCAGATTCTCATCCCGCTGATCTTATCAGATTGAGAGGGAAGGTAATGACCTATTCAGGTATGCCTTTAAGTGATACACCCGTAACGATTGATATTACTTTCAGTAATCGATATAGATATTGGTTGTCCTCATATCCCGCGACTCATTATGGAGCTACAGTACAGACAGACAAAGAAGGAAATTTCACGTTGAGACTTTCTACTGTGGGGTTAGCCGATAAAGGATATAATCAGGGAGTTTTCAGAGCTGTCGCTTCAGCTGTGTCTTCTGCAGGTGAATCACGCGTTTCCGAGTCCCGCTCATTTACCATCGGTGAAGGTTATACCCTTTCTGCCTACATGCCTGCAAAGATGGAAATTGCATCTGATGATGTGGAGTTTAATGTTGCAGTAAGAGATTTATCAGGCAAACCTGTAAATAAAAATATTAAATATGAAATAAAGAACCTTAATCATTCTGAATTTATTTTATCGGGAGAATTCATGTCGCCCGTATTGAGTATAAATGCTTCCAGTCTACCCTCCGGAGAGTATTCATATAGATTCATCCTTCCGGATGCGCTTAATCTTAGTGCGTCGACTGATAATAAATCCCGATGCGTGGCTGACACTATAAAGGGTAAAATAATTTTGTGGAGGGAAGATGATAAAGTACCTCCCGTCAGTTCCGCTGTATGGGTGCCCGCAGAAAGAATATATGCTCAGAAAGGGGTTAAGACTGTTCCTGTGAAAATCGGCAATTCGTATAAAGATGGAAAAATCTTTTGTCAAATTTCAGATAGTGCATCCGTAATAAGTAAATTATGGTTGACCCCCGGAGGAAAAATGACCGTGTTGGAAGTCCCCGCACCTGAAAAGGGTAATCGAATAAAGGTTAGTTATTTTGCCGTTCATAATCTGAATGCGGTAAAAGGAGACCTTTATATTGAGCCTTATGCTTCCGACAAAAAGCCGGAATGGAAAGTAGTTACATTCCGCGATAAAGTTTCTCCCGGAAATACTGAAAATTGGAAATTCAGGATTTCCATTCCCGGGTTGGAGCAAGAAAAATTTGCTGTTGCAGCCGTTATGAGCAATAAAGCGCTCAATGCCATTACTCCTTTTTCATGGGACTTTAATCCTGCTCGAATCCTGTCAAACTACACTGTTGGGAGAATCTCCTTTAATCCCTCAGGTTCTAATTGGGTCTCCTTTAACTCAAACGTTAATTATATAAAGAATGCGCAATGTCCTCAAATCACATTGCCCGATTGGAATCTATGGGGACAATCATTCTTAATTAATTCCCGGAAAATATATGTGAGAGGGTTAAAAAAGGAAAGTAGAGCTGTAACTGCAGCAACTTCTGAAGCCATTGTGGAAGATATGGCTAACGAAATGGCTGCATTCAACTCATCTCCGGAAATGTTGGCAACAGGAAAATCCACACAAGCCGTATTATCCGGTGCTGTTAAGGATGAGATCGCTGAAGCCGAAACTGATGAAGGGGAAGCTGACCCAGAGGTGGAGTTGCGCCCGGTGGAATATCCGTTGGCATTTTTCAAGCCCGACCTTTCAACAAATGATGAGGGGATGGTAAATATAGATTTTTTAGTTCCGAATTTCAACACGACATGGGTTTTGCAATTATTGGGTTATGACCATAATTTAAAATCGTGTAAGGGAGATTATGAGATTGTTGCAGCCAAACCGATTATGGTGTCGGTCAACTCTCCTTCGTTCCTTCGCACGGGAGATAAAGCGGAAATATCCTCAATGATATTCAATAACAGTAATGATAAATTGGATATTCATGCTAAAATAGAGATAATTGATCCCTTGAGCGGGGCAGTCTTGGGATTCACTGAAGAGACTTTCAGAGATGTGGAGCCGGCTGCCAACAGGACTCAGTCAATTGATTGGAATGTTCCTGACAATCTTTCAAGTGTGATTATAAGAGTAATTGCCGATAGCGAAAGAGGATCAGACGGTGAACAGACGGAAATACTGATTCTCCCTTCGACCGCTCCTGTCAATAATGCCTATACATTCTATACTGATGCAACGAATAATAGCGCTGTCGTGTCAATTCCCAAATTGAATAAGGATGCTCTGGTTACATTGAATTATTGTGCTAATCCTCAATGGTATGTTTTAACTGAATTGAGCGGTCTTCTCCAGCCATCTTCAGAATCAGCATTGGTAGTGGCAGATGCGCTGTTTGCCAATTCCACATCGTATGGAATGGTGAATGCAAATACTGATATAAAGAATGTTTTGGAAAAACTGATTGAGGATAACTCTGACGAAACTTTGCTCTCTCCGCTGTATCAGCAATCTTCGCTTAAGTTAAAATCATTACAAATCACTCCTTGGATTAATAATGCGGAAAATGAAAATGTCAGAATGGCAGNGTTGGNAGATTANTTGAATACAGGTAAATGTGAGTCTGCAATCAATATGATGATAACAAAACTTACAGAATTGCANAATCCTTCAGGTGGNTGGAGTTGGATGAAGCAGATGCCCGAATCGGAATATATCACGTTGCGTGTGTTGTCTAAAATGGGAGAATTGAATTATATAGGTTATCTTCCGAATAATCAAAAATTGATTTCGCTTCTTTCCAAAGGTCTTGAGTATTCAGATATAAAAATAGAAAGAGACTACAATAAGTGGNTTTCNGAAGTGAAGAAACCGTATCCATTATCGCAGNAACTTTCATACATATATATGCGTGAATNGCTGACNTCCGATAGATTCGCAGATAAGCGTGNGNATAAGGATTTCATCAAGATAGGAGTCAAAAAATCAGGTGTCAGGAAAATTAAGGAGGATCTGTTAAAACGTTTACCCTCGGAATGGAAAAAATTGAGTCTGAAAGATAAAATAAATGCTGCGGTAATTCTGGAGCTGAACGGCAACCATAATTTAGCGCAAACAATAATTAATTCAGTAAAAGAATTTGCATCATATAAGCCTCAGAAGGGGATGTGGTTTGATACAGTTGAAGAAACCATGGGAAACGGATCGTCGCTGCTTTTGACCTCTTCATGCATCAAGGCGATGCGCTTGATATCCCCCGAAGATAAAGATATTGAAAAAATGATGCAGTATGTCATTTTAAGTCGTCAGACTCAAGATTGGAATTTGAGCATTTCCGGTTCTTCAGTGGCAGCCGTTGCCTCAGCAATTCTTTCTGATAAATTATTTTATGACGCAAATTCTGTCTCTTT
>WFMC01000001.1 GCA_009177205.1 Bacteroidales bacterium | reverse complement strand
TCTTCGATATACGATAAAAATGGCAATGTGATTATACCGTTTTCAGATAAATCGAAAAATGTAATTTCTGACAATGTTATTAAAGTTTATGATTACGACGATTGTAAATATTACGATATCTACGGGAAGCCAATCAATTCGTTTAATATTGTAGTATTCTATGACAAATATAGATTCTTGGTAAACTTTATGACCGTTATCATTTTGTCTCTACTGCTGTGTGTAGTTGCCCATGTCTTATATAAGGTTGCAAATAAAAGAGGTCTCCTCAAAAAAGTGTCTATAGCATAATATGAATTTACCAGTAGGCACATTCCTTCAAAACGGATGTTACCAAATTAAATCCATACTTGGTCAGGGAAGTTTTGGCATTACATATTTGGCGTTGGTCAATTTGATTGGCTCTTTAGGCTCGATTTCAACAGAATCTAAAGTGGCAATTAAGGAATTCTTCATGCGAGATGTAAATGGACGCAACGGAGAGACTGTAACAACTGGGAATAAGGACGGTATTTTTTACAACTACAAGCGAAGGTTTATCAAGGAGGCGCATACGCTAAGTAAATTGAAACATCCCAATATAGTGAAGGTTTTAGATTTGTTTGAGGAAAACAATACAGCCTATTATGTAATGGAGTATTTGGATGGAGGAAGTTTGGACAAACTTATTGCAGACAAGAATGGATTATCTCTTTTTGAAGCGAATCCGATTATAGAGCATATANCATCNGCACTTGGGTATATGCNCTCTANAANAATGCTCCNTTTNGATCTTAAACCTGCCAATGTTATGCTTAATAAGAATGGCGATGCGATTTTAATTGATTTCGGGCTAACTAAGGAATTTGATGAGAAAGGAGTTCCTGAATCCAGTACCACAATTGGTCATGGCACACCGGGATATGCACCTATTGAGCAAGCAAACTATCAAAGCGGACAAGGATTTCCAGTTACAATGGACGTATATGCTTTAGGGGCAACCCTATATAAGATGTTATCTGGTAAACGCCCACCTAATGCGTCTGAAATATTAAATGAAGGTATTGAGATTCTAAACTTACAAGTTATACAACACGATGAAGTGGCTGGTGCAATCTCAAAAGCAATGAGTCCGTTCCAAAATAAACGTTTCCAAAAGGTTGGGGATTTTATTAAAGCACTCAATATCTCTTCAGGCAATTCTCACGAAGAGACCTCAGACTTTCCGCACAACACAATCAGTTACTTGATTATAATGAAGAATCAAGTTGTCATTTATTATTATAGAGGAGCAATATATAAAGATTTAAATGGCGATTTTCTAAAGAGTTCTGACAGGTTGACTTCAATTTCTGATATAAGAACATTGTTTAGTCATTGTTTCATTAAATATGAGGATTTGTCATTTGGAGAATTCATTGAGCAGTATGGTGAAACAATGCGTAACAGTGATTCTGTATATACCTCTTTTCTAAACCATAATAATTATTTTAGAGTAATTTCATCATCGGAATCATCAACAAGGTGGTTGCAAGTAAAGCGAGTAATGCAAGAAAATAGTTATGTTGCAGCATATCTATCCTGCCAATTGCATGAAAAAGAGTTGTCGGAAAATTCCTCGTTTGATATTGCGTCTTCTGTAACGTATGATAATTCGGAACTTGGGTTTGTATATGGAGATGGTGTATGCGAAATATATAATGATTTCAAGACACTCAAAGATAATTGCAAATGTGCGATAGAAAAGCGATATCTGATAAAAAACTCTGAAAATTTAAAATTAGCCTTATTGGCAGGTATGCTGANGGAGAATCATATCCTTACAGGAAGAGAACGAAATATATTGTTATTAGATGTAGTACCTTTCGATATATTTTTCAGANCTCAATGGGGGAAACTATCCCTAAGATGATAGACGCTGGAACTACAATTCCTATAAGAAAATCAGAATCTTTTGATTTTGTTGGAACTGATTTTGTATCAGTGAAAATCGGAGCAAGGACTCATTTAATAAACCTTATAAATGATTTTGGATATGCGCCGAAAGACATTGAGTGTACGATTGAAGTTGGAACTTCACCTGAAAATATCCGATTTGATATAACAGATACTACTACCGGTAAATCAAAATCATATCCTATCTAACGTCTGACAATGTTGCATTATGAAGACTGGAAAGAACCCGAATGGACTTGACTATGGAATTAAAGAAAGGAACAACCCTTCAAGGAGGTAAATATAAGATAGAGAAAAAGCTTGGGCAAGGGAGCTTCGGAATAACTTATCTTGCAACTGCCAAGTTTACAACAGATAGCGGCCTTGGTAAAATGGATGTTGTTGCTAAGGTTTGCATCAAGGAATTCTTCATGAGCGATGTCAACTCTCGCAATGAAGATGGAAGCACGATTGAGGGTTCTACAGGCTCTGTGTTTACCAACTATAGACGTAAGTTTAGAAAGGAAGCGGAAAACCTTGCTAAACTGTCACATTCAAACATTGTAAGGGTTTTTGATGTATTTGACGAGAATGGCACCTCTTACTATGTAATGGAATTTCTTGATGGAGAAAATCTTGATGATTACATAAAGTCAAAGGGGCGTTTACCGGAAGATGAGGCGCTAAAAAACATCAAAGAAATTGGAGCGGCGCTATCATATATGCATTCCAAGAAGATGCTCCATCTTGATATGAAACCGAAGAATGTAATGCATAGGAATGATGCCACAAATCATCTTATTGATTTTGGCCTCTCTAAGCAATATAATGAAAATGGAGAACCCGAATCAAGTACTTCAATTGGTTTAGGGACACCGGGATATGCTCCACTTGAACAATCTCAGTACAAACAAGATGGTTCTTTTCCTGCAACACTTGATGTGTATGCATTGGGAGCAACCTTGTTCAAGATGTTAACTGGCAAACGTCCACCGGAAGCCCCCATCTTAGTTAATGAGGGTTTTCCGTCAAAAGATTTGGAAAGTATAGGAGTGTCAAGGGGAACTATTGATGCAACAGCCAAAGCAATGAATCCAATTAGGAAGCACCGGTGGGCAAACATTAATATGTTTCTTAATAACTTACCTGTTTCAGATGATGAAAATACCTCTATCGTTTCAGAATCTAATGATCCAGATGCCGTGACTTCTTCTGAGACAAACATTAATCAAGTTAATTTACTGAAAAGGGTTTGGNNTTCTAGNAACATAATTACCAACATGGTCTGCTTACTTGGGTTNTTCTGCACTCTATTAGAAATNAATATCATTGCTGCTCATACANATTATAGTAGTGAAATAACTCTATTTCTAGGTATGATGAGTATACTTGCTGGAATTGTAGCTATAATGTATGGCATAAAGAAATTTCTTTTTGCTCCAGTTCTAATACTGCCGTTATGTGGAATTTTACAACTACATAGTCCCGGAGGATGTAATAGTTACCTTCAACAAGCGATTATAATAACAGTTGGATATTTAGTAGTTATTGGAAGTTTATATCTAAAGAAAGACAATGTTTCAGCCATTTCAAAAATGGGTGCAAAAAAGCCGTATATGCAGTTGCCGCCATGGAATACTATTGTAAAATTAACAACCTATTTTATGTTAGCCATTTTGCTAATAGCTATTCCATGTGTATTTTCAAATTTTGATATTGAATATTACAGATTCGGATCTTTAGAGCTTGTAGAAATTCTCTTTTGTGCAATTTTAATTATAAACAGAATGAGAATTGGGGTTTATCTCATACCAATAATTTTGGGAATGGGATATATACGGGACCAAACAACATTTTCTGGCGGTGTCTACAATATAATTGTTGAAAACTGTATTACAATTCTTTATATAATTGAGCTTATAGTTCTTGTATTTGTAAAGTAGAATAGAATCAGTGCATGGTCAGCCTTGAAGTAATAGTATGGAATTAAAGAAAGGGAGAACTCTTCAAGGCGCTAAATATAAAATA
>WFMC01000170.1 GCA_009177205.1 Bacteroidales bacterium | reverse complement strand
ATCGGTTGTTCATTCTTTAGCTCAGTGCGCTGAAGTTTTTTGCCGCCATCGAAACTGAATGAAACCTTGACGAAGCCGTAAGAGCCTATTGATTGTGATCTAAGATTATAATTGTAGTTATAAGTGGGATTAAATGACACAACCCGATAGTTGTTGTCCCTGAGGAACGGATTGTTGATGCCCGCCTCAAATTTCCATGCTGTGACGGTGTAGCCAACAGCTATTCCATATTGCCAAGGGGTGCGCACTTTGGCTAAATCCAAACCCATCACTCTCTGCGGAGAAGACACATTGGCCAATAGTGAGAAATCCCGCCAATAATACATTACTTCAAATTTGCCGTCAATACCGCCCACAATGTTTGATTGGTAGCCTGAATAGTCATAGCGATTGTAACCCCCTGACAGCATCATCGATAAGTTCTGAACCGGACGATAGGTTAACGAAACGTTGGAATTGAAATAGCCGGCATTGGCGTCCGTGGTCCAGCTTTCAATAATGTTGTTTCCTTCCTGCTGAAAGGAGCTTACCGGGAGATTGTGGTTATACTGGTATTGAGCCATAACCTGCAGACCGAACTTCTGCGTATTCCAGCCGTAGACCCACATTGTCTGGTACAGTTTTGTATTTTCAATNTCGGGATTTCCGCGAAGTATAAGATAGTCATTAACGCGCTTCTCGGCTGTTGTCAAACTTGCAATATTTGGAAAAGAATTTCCGATATTTACGGTGCCCATAAGAAACATATTTCGCGGCAACCTAACGATGCACCGGACTGAAAGCCTTGGCGAAAAAATTGAAATCAGCTTTCTGCTATCCTGCTTATATTGCAGAGCCGATAAACCGGGTTGAACAGTAAGTTGAACTGTTTTCGACAGCGGATGCATATACTGGATAAAAAGAATTTCCTCGTTGCTCCAAAGTGTTGAATTCTCAATATTTGAATATTCATAATTTACTCGGCTGTTCTTATAGAAATCTATAAATTTCACGGCCAAGGAGTTCCCGTGGCTAAAGAGCTTATTGTAGACTGCTGTAAAGTCCATGTTCCACAACTTATTCGAAGATTCGCTAAATATTCGCGACTGAGGGTTCTCAAACAAGTAGGAGTAATCATTTCCGGTGAACGATGCGCCGGCATTAAATTCTATTGACTGCTTGAGTCGGAGATTGAATTTTGAAAAAAATCGCAATCCTCCCTGATAGAGCTTGTCAACTGTTTTTTTATTTTGATTAAGGCCGTTTACCGACTCCGATTGCGTGNAATATGGTGTATTATCAGCGGTAAACCATGCTNNTCCACGAAGGGTTCGGCCTTGTGTTTTATTAGTAACATCGACATAAATATTACCTTTATCCTTATTTGTTTTNCCACCGAGNCCGATAATATTTTCACGGACTAAGCCATCGGCCGGAGTATAGTCAGTATATCCGGTTTTTCTATCCGATTGCGAACGCNTGAAGTTATAGTCGGCTATCAGCTGAACGGAGGTGTTGTTATGCGACAGTTTAGATGCAAAACCATAAGTGCCGTCCCAATAACCCAGCTTCTGGTCAGCTGAAATTTCCCCGAAATAGCCCGATGTATATTCGCGGACAACATAGTTCACTACGGCATTTTCGCCGATATATGCTCCGGTTGGCGTGTCGTAGTATTCAACACGTATAATATCGCCGGCATTAAGCGCTTTAACCTCCTGCAAAGTAGCCTTTATTCCGTTAATATAGAGCGTAACGTCGCCAAACACTGCGCTGACCTTACCCGACGAACGATCAACCGATACTCCGGGAATCATCATGTTGGCGAGCAGGTCAATGCCGCCGAAAGAATGTCGCTTCTCCTCTTTGTTGGGCAATGCGGTTATATGTCCGTCGGCTGCTCTAACAATTCTGTTGCCGGTAACAACAACTTCGTTGAGTTGCTGCGACTTAGGTCTTAATCTGAAATCTATCTTCTGGTCTTTGTCCGTAAAACTGACTGGCTTCACTTCAGGCNCATAGCCGAACGATGACGCATGAATGTAGCCGCTATCTATATTAACGCCATTGATTTCATAATAACCTATCGAGTCGGTAGTAGAGTGTGCCACCAAAGTGGAATCCGGCCCCAAAACCCTGACGATTGCGAAATCAAGACTATCGGGTGAAGTTGACAACACGTAGCCGCTCACCCGACTCTGAGCCCCACAAAATAAAGTAAATAAAATAATAATTATAGTCAGGATTGCGNGAGACGATTAGAACAACTAATCATAGGAACAACTATGCATTGAAGATGTTATTTAGGGGTGAACTTGCCCGAGAGTTCTATGATGGTGGGATCTTCTTCGTCGAAAATTATCATTTTAGAGAATGATTTGGCTCCTTTGGGTTCAACCCAGATAGTCACCTTGTCTTTGCCGTCTTTGGCTTCGAGCATAAGTTCACAATTCTTGCCGGCAGCATTGACTGCGCTGACGAAATCGCTTTTCGACTTTTTGCATTCGCTCATGTCGAGTACCCTGAGTCCGGTGACCTTGAGGTTCATTGGAATGTCGCTGTCATCCATACCTGAAATCTGCGAAACTTTCATTGCACCCAGCCTGACTAACAGTCCGGGAATCTTAACATAGTCNGCGCCGTTAACCTTGCGAAAGGTTGAGAATACTGAGTCAAAAGCTTTGGCATAAGCGCCGATGGCCGAAACGGCAATCAATAATATAGTCAGAATCCTTTTCATTTTTTTAATCGTGCCAGAGCTTCGGGAGTTAAAGCTCCGGTAATAATGATTACTGTTTTNTCCTTGGGCTCGGTTGTGATTATTATGTACTCGTTAAGGTTATTTTTCAGTTTCTTGTTGTAAATTACAACCTGTTCGCCTTGTTCGGTACTTTCGAGCATTATCTCATAGCCATTTTTATGGCTAAACATGGACGTCAATTCATTGAGTTTTTTAATTCCTTTTTTGTTCTCGGCCGTTACGATTCTAATGTTGTCAATTATGCTGACGACCTTATTGAAATCCATATCGTTGACTTTCAGACCGGGGGTTTTGACCATACGGAGCATAGCGCTGCCTATATAAACGGTTTCGAGATCATTATCAGACCGGCAAGCATCGTAAAAGCTTTCACTTTGAGCCCAGGCTCCGAATGATGTAACGACCGATAGCAGAAATAATAGAATTATTTTCTTCATAATCTTATAGGTTATTTAGTTTTTCAAGTGAATCAAAGCCACGATTAACTCCGTTAGACAGGGCTGTAATGGCGAATATTGTTTGTTCGCGGGCTTCATCGACAGTCAGTTCCCGCTGATTTTTAACTGCGTATGTCGGACCAAACAAGTAGCTGCCGGCTGCGACAACCATAATGATTGCAGCCGCGGCGGCCTCAAGCCGTAACAGCCATTGGAGCCTGCGCGGTTTAATTCCGGAGTTCATCCCCGATGCCTTGAGGGCCATTTCATTAAAGTCGGGCATAGGCGCGTTGAGCGAGCGCAGCAACTTGAGGTCGGCTTCGTGGGCTGAATCGAAATTATTTTCCAAAAGGTCAAGCAACTGTTGCTCCTCTTTTTGAGTAGTTTCGCCGTTATAGAATTTTTCGAGCAGTTCGTTTATCATTTCTCAAATTGTTTTCTCAATGTAGCTCGGCCGCGACTCAATATTACGCGTATATTACCGGCCGTAAGGTTTAACTGTTGTTGAATTTCGCCGATTTCCAGGCCTTCGATGTGGCGGAGGGTCAGCACTTCGCGCTGAGGTGAGGGTAGGGAATCAATCAGTCGCAAAAGGTGAGCAAGGCTGTCGCGGGCATCGATTGCATCAACCGGTGCGTTAGTGACGTCGGTGTCGGCGACAGAGACTTCGTGATGACGCGACCTAACGATGTCTAAGGCGCAGCGGCGGGCAGCTGTGCTTGCGTATGCAACCTGATTCTCCGCGTCGGCTAACTCCGCGCGATGCTGCCATAAACGGATCATTGCCTCCTGAACTGCATCGGCAGCATCAGCTTCCGACGCCGTCACTCCCAGGGCTGCAATCATCATTCGGCGGCCCGCATGAGTCATCAGATTATTAAATTCTTTTGCGTTCACATCTATTAGATGTAACAACTGATGAACTTGTTACAAAATTCTTCAGAAAACGCACAAAAAAAACTGTCTAACTTGATTGTTAGACAGCTTTTGTTGCCTTGGAAGGATTCGAACCCTCACAGGCGGAACCAGAATCCGACGTGC
>WFMC01000147.1 GCA_009177205.1 Bacteroidales bacterium | reverse complement strand
GTTTCACTGTTATGTGTAGTGTTAGGCGCCATGTCGGCGAGTGCAATATCACCTCATTACAAAGGTTATATAGAAACTTATGCCGGTTATGATCTTCCAGTTGATGTAGAAACAGGTGGTGCAACATTTGGTCTGAGCACTTCTCATGGTGTAGAATTAATCAAAGGTTTGTTTCTCGGAGCCGGTTTAGATGTTTCATGCATCACATATAAGATAGCAAACTCCAGTTATTCAAGTTCCGATTACTTGTATTATTATAATCCGGATGTGGAATATAATGTTTGTGCTGCCGGCTTCTTTGAAGCGCGCTACAACTTCCTTCGTAATAAAAAAGTATCTCCTTTTGTAGGGACTCGTTTTGGTGGCGGATATAATGGTTGGGCAGAGTCAAGTGCTTTCTATTTCAGTCCGGCAGTAGGTTGTACCTTCAATTTTACGGAGAGATTTGGTCTTGACTTAAGCTTAGGTTATAGTCTCTATACAGGTAATAAGACTGAAAACGAATATTATAGTTATGGACACTATAATTATACTTTAGAATTAGTAGAAAACCGTAATGTTCATAATATTACTTTTAGATTAGGTTTACATTTCTAATTTTAAGAAATATCAAACTACTATGCATGTGTTGTTGAATATTCCGGCAACACATGCATATAAAAAAACGATTGAGATGAAAAAAATTGGTTTTGCAATATTACTTACTATCTTCACTTGTTTGAATGGACTTGCGGCTGACAATCCACTTAGATTAAAGAGTGGGACTCTCGCTCCATTAAAGGCAAGTGGAGGAAAAATTTTATGTTCAATCGATTTTAATAAGACAAAAGGAAATCGTAAACCATTGGCTCAATATTTAGCTGAGGATTTTGACAGTAATGTGGAAACATTTAAACGATATGAACCGGAAATGCTTGAGTGGTTTTGCGATAGATGGGATGATGATATCGAGGGTGGTCCACGCGCTGTAAAAACCGGTGAAGCAAACTTCCGTCTAAATATTATCGTCAAAACTTTACAAATGGGCGCAAAATCAGGATATGGAGGAGCCTCTATAAGTGGATATGCTGAATTTTACCGTTTGGGAGAAGATGAACCATTTGCTACAGTAGAAATTCTTAAAATGAATGGTACAGTGATGGGAGGGGCAATGTATGGTTATGTCGGCTTAAAACAAATTTTCAGTGATTTGGGAGAATACTTGTGCGATTTAATATATCATTATTAATTATAATAAATATGAGTTATTAAAAATTTTAGCAATGAAAAAGCATCTATTACTTCTTTTTGTAGCGATGGTATCGCTGAAAGCATTGGCTAATGCTGACATCAAGGGTGGAAGCCGGCGGGATCTAAAAAATTCAGATGTTCGTGTACTTGTGACATGGGACTATGAAAAAATGCTCATTGAAGATAAGACTCCGGCTGAGTTCCTCAAAGAAAAAGGTTCGGATTGGGAAAAAGATTATCCTGCTGAAGTAGCAGCAAGCGAAGCAGCTTTCGATGTCCTTTTTAACAAGAAAGATAAAAAGTATGCGCTCATAACAGATGATGAGGACGCTGCACAATACGAGTTTGTTATTCATGTAAACCAATTCCATTATGGCTCAATAGGCGCTGCAATTGTTTTTGGAGGTTTTGCACGCGGAGCTCATATAGAAGGAACTATCGATGTTATAAAACTAACCGACAAGACTATTGTTGCAACAATTGAGTTTGATTGCGCCGGCAAAGCTACATACAGCAATGAAGCTCGCCGAATTCTTGCATATCAAGATCTTGCCCAGGATATTGCAAAACTTATTGGAAAATCTAAATAAAATTTTACATAACATCCTGTTGCGATAGTGAACCCATTATCGTAACAGGAGATAAACAAAAAATAAATTAGGCACTTTACCTTAATGCATATTTATGTTGTTCCTTTATAATTGATAGTTATAAGTATAGGAATAATACTAAAAATACTTGCATCGGACTTTTTGATTTTTTCTGAATCTTTTAATATTGCCTAAACAAAGGACAAATGTCCGATAATTTAATTCAAGATGAACTTATTTCCGGAATTAGAGAAAAAATATTGTCACGAGAATATCAGTGCTCGGGAAGCCCAGCGTCAAGCAGAATTTATCGCATTCGGACCGGTGATTTTTCAGACAGCCAGAATTATGGTAAAATTCGGCATTCTCGAAATGCTTCGCAATAGCAAAGACGGAATGACAGAAGAAGAGGTTGCCGGCGCGTGTAAAATTTCACTGTATGCTTCCAAATGTTTGCTCGAAGCCTCATTATGCATTGGTATAGTTTTGCTTGATAAGGAAACGGATAAGTTCAAATTATCAAAAACAGGATGGTTTCTTATTAATGATCCCGCAACTCGCGTTAACATCAATTTCAATCATGATGTCAACTATTTGGGATGGTTTAAACTTGAAGAATCCTTACTTAACGGCAAGCCGGAAGGCTTAAAATATTTAGGAGATTGGCCTACAGTTTATGAAGGTCTCTCATCGTTGCCTGAACATATCAGTAAAAGTTGGTTTGATTTCGATCACTTTTATTCCGACAATTCTTTCGACCGGGCACTTGAGATTGTATTTCAAAATAATCCAAAAACTCTGTTGGATGTAGGTGGTAACACAGGAAGATGGGCGTTACGATGTGTTGAGTTTGACAAGGAAGTGAAAGTAACTATCCTTGATTTGCCTCAACAAATCGGATTGATGATGGAGAATATAAAGGGGAAGAATGGCTCGTCCCGCATTGAAGGGCTTGGAGTTAATTTATTAGATGAATCTTCTGAAATTCCTGCTAATCAAAAGTTTGATGCGGTTTGGATGAGTCAATTTTTGGATTGCTTCAGTGAGGAGCAAATTGTAAGTATTCTCAGGAGAGCAAGCAAGGTTATGAATCAGCACTCCAGACTATATATTATGGAAACTTTGTGGGACAGACAACGTTTTGAGCCTGCAGCCCTTTGCTTGACACTAACAAGTTTATACTTCACGGCAATCGCTAATGGAAACAGTAAAATGTATCATTCTGCAGACATGTGCCGCATGATTGCTGAAGCGAATCTTGAAATAGAAAATATTTATGACCATCTTGGTCAAGGACATAGCATTATAGTTTGTAAACATAAATAATAAATATTGATGGAAAGAACAGAGATAGAAAGCAAAGTACGCGATTTTCTTATTGAAGATTTGGAAGTTGATGAAGAAAAGATTTTTCCTGAAGCCCGATTGAAAGACGACGTTGGCATTGACAGTCTTGATTTCGTAGACATCGTGGTGATAGTGGAAAAGAACTTCGGCTTCAAAATCAAACCTGAGGAAATGGCGGGAGTAGTTACACTGAACGATTTTTATAATTATATAGAAAAGAAAGTCGGCGAAAAATAAATGTCATAATTAAGTGAGTGAATTAAAGCACGAAAATTGGGTCGGCACAACATACGGGAATAAATGGATGCATCGCACACTTGTAAGCGCTTTGAAAGTTCTTGACATCCGTTTATTATACCTTTTTGCTTATATATTTGTTGTTCCCCCGACAATGATAATCAATTCATCAGCGCGGAAAGTCACATACGATTTTTATAGGAAAAGATTTAAATTCGGAAAACTTAGATCTTTATGGATGACCTATAAAAATCATTGTGCATTTTCTGAGGTGGTGATTGATAAATTTTCCATGTATGCAGGAAAAAAATTTCAAATCACGATTGATGGATATGAAAAGTTTAAAACATTGTCAAAATCTTCTGCCGGTTTCGTACAATTAAGTTCACACATTGGAAATTATGAAATTGCCGGATATTCACTTATTGCCGAAGATAAAAGATTCAATGCACTCGTTTTCGGAGGAGAGAAGGAGAGTGTGATGAAAAATCGCAACAAATTATTTAGCGACAATAATATCAGAATGATTCCGGTCAAAGATGATATGTCTCACTTATTTGTTATTGATTCGGCAATCAATAACGGGGAAATTATGAGCATGCCTGCTGATAGAATATTCGGTTCTCAAAAGAATTTTAACATTAAATTCCTTGGTAGTGAAGCAAAATTTCCACAAGGTCCGTTTGTATTAGCCGCTGTCAAAGATGTGCCGATTTTATTTGTCGCTGTGATGAAAAGCGGATTAAAACATTATCATATAATTATCAGAGACCTTATTATATCCAAGTCTGCCTCACCACGTAAAAATGCCGAACTGTATTCAAAAGAATATGTCAGAAATCTTGAGGAGATAGTTAGTAACTATCCGGCTCAATGGTATAATTATTTTGATTTTTGGACTAAATAATGAACTTTACGGATATAGACATACATACACTCCTTCCGCAGCAGGAACCATTTGTAATGGTAGGTAAGTTGCTTCATTTTGATATGGAAACGACTGTAACTTCACTTGAAGTTTCAGAATCAAATATTTTCGTGGATAACGGATATTTTATGCCGTCGGGTATCATAGAAAATATTGCTCAGTCGTGTGCTGCAAGAATTGGTTATGTAAATAAGTATATCTTGAAGAAAAGTGTACAATTGGGCTTTATCGGGGCAATAAGAAATTTAAACATCTTCAGAACCCCTAAAGTCGGAGAAACAATTGAAACGACAATATTCACAATTGAAGAAATTTTCGGTATGACTTTGGTTAAAGCCGTTTTAAAAAGCGGAGATGAGATTATAGCAGAATCGGAAATGAAAATTGCCCTAAGTGAAATAGAATCCAAGTCTTGATGATATGAAAACATTGTCGGCATCCAAGAAATTGAATATACGATTTAGTGAAGTTGATTCCATGAACATTGTGTGGCATGGGTCATATCCTTTGTATTTCGAAGATGCTCGTGAGAAATTTGGCGAAAAGTTCGATTTGGGATACATGACAATATTTTCAAATGGATATTATGCTCCTCTGGTGGAATTGAGTTTCAAATACAAGAAACCTTTATCATACGGATGTAAACCCACAATAGTTATTACTTACGTTCCGACTGAATCAGCCAAAATAGTTTTTGAATATCAAATAATAGATGAGCTGAATGGTACTGTTTTTGCCACGGGAAGAAGTGTTCAGGTTTTCATGGATTTGAATTATCAGTTGATGTGGGATAATCCTCCCTTTTATAAGCAATGGAAAGAGAGGTGGGATGTTTTATGATAAGAATAATTGCGGATAATATCATTTCTCCGCTCGGGTTTTCCACTGATGAAAACTTTGAGTCAGTGATGCGTTGTGAATCAAAGATTAAGCTCCACAAAGGTATATTTGATTTGCCTGAAGATTTTTGTGGTTCGCTATTCGACCGCGATGAATTAAGAGAAATATTTCACAATGAAATAGGGACTTCGAAAGATCTGTCTTTCATGGAGAGCATCTCAATAATGTCAGTTCTTAAAGCAGTGAAATCTGCCGGAGTGGATCCTTCAGGAAAAGATGTAATATTTGTTATTTCTTCCACAAAAGGGAATGTTGAATATCTTTCATCGGATTTGAAAGACAAAAGATGTTATCTGGCTTCTTCAGGTAATAAAATAACAGATTTTTTTGGAAATAAGGTTACTCCTATAATAGTCTCCAATGCCTGTATTTCAGGAGTATGCGCTCAAATAGCGGGAGTACGCCAACTTCTGACCGGGAAATACAAATATGCAATAATAGTTGGTTGCGATGTATTATCTGAATTCATTATATCCGGATTCCAGTCTTTTAAAGCATTAAGCTCCAAACCCTGCAAACCGTTTGATAAAAATCGTTGCGGATTAAATCTCGGAGAGGCGGCTGGCACGATTATTTTGGAACGTACCGACATTATAGATGAGGATTCATGGTATTTTGTGGCTGGTTCAATCCATAATGATGCCAACCATATTTCAGGTCCTTCTCGCACGGGTGAAGGTTCTTTTAGAGTTTTGACCGACCTTTTGAGAAATGTGGATAAAAACTCATTGGCTTTTATAAATGTCCATGGCACTTCGACACTTTATAATGACGAAATGGAGTCGATAGCGTTGACGCGTGCCGGACTTGAAGATATACCTGTCAGTGCATTAAAAGGATTCTATGGGCACACATTGGGGGCTGCGGGAATAATCGAAACAATACTTTCCGTGAAAGCTGCTGANCGCGGNTGTGTACTTCCGGTTNGAGGTTATTCAGAGCAAGGCACAACATGTAAACTCAATGTTTCAGAACTGATAAAGCCGACAACAGGCAGAAGTTTCATAAAGATTCTATCAGGTTTTGGCGGCACAAATGCCGGAATTGCATATAAGAAGGGGGGTATGAAATGAAAACTGTTTCTTCTGTTAAAATAATTCCGGGGTTTGTAATTCATAATGACAAAGTGATATCCACAAAAGGCATAACGGAATTGTATAGAGAATTTGTTGGGGATTATCCGAAGTTTTTCAAAATGGATTCCTTATCCAAATTGGGTTTTATCGCTTCTGAGATATTATTGAAAAATATTCAAATAAGGAATAAGGAAGATTGGGCGGTTATATTATTTAATAGGAGTGGTTCGCTTGTTACAGACAGAAACTATGAGCAGACCATCAATGATAAAGAGAATTATTTTCCAAGTCCCTCACTCTTTGTCTACACATTAGCAAATATTGTTACCGGAGAAATAGCCATAAGACATAAGATATATGGTGAAACTTCATTTTATGTGGCTGAAGAATATGATGAAGAATATATAGAGAATATTATTCTAACCACATTTTTAACATCATCTCCTTCTCACATTTTATACGGGTGGGTNGAGTATGCAGACGAAAAAGATTACTTGGCAAATTTAAAATTGATAGAAAACACTACTTTTAACAACTTTTGATAAAATGGAGAATTTAATTGACCAACTTAAGAAACAGATTATCGAGGTGTTAAATCTCGAAGAAATGACGGTTGCAGATATTCAGACAGATGCACCTCTTTTTGGAGAGGGTCTTGGACTTGACTCAATAGACGCGCTGGAATTAATAGTTCTTCTTGAACGTGAATATGGAATAAAACTTTCTAACCCTGCAGAGGGGAAAGAGATATTCCATTCAGTAAAGACAATCGCTGATTACGTTACTGAGCATCGCACAAAATAAGAGATGAATAAGAGAATAGTGGTGACAGGTTGCGGGATAATTTCGGCAATCGGAATAGGAATTGAGAAGACTTGTCTGTCATTGCTAAATGAGGAAAGCGGATTGTCTCGTATATCCTATTTGGATTCGGAGAGAGATGAATTTCCGGTAGGTGAAGTCAAAATGTCTAATGAAGAATTAGCATCCATTGCCCGCTCCGGCTATCCCGAATCGGAACTCAGGTCTGTATTGTTAGGTATCATTGCCGGAAAGGAAGCTATAAATTCGGCATGTCTGCCGGAAAAATTAATTCAAAAGGGGGCTTTTATCAATGGCACAACTGTAGGAGGGATGGATAAAACGGAACGTCATTTTGAATCTATTTATAATTCCGATGCCCAATGTTCCGACACCTCAGAGATAAAATATAATCATTGTGGATACTCCACAGAACTGATTGCAAGGAGATTGGGAAATTTTCAATTTGTTACGACGACATCCACAGCTTGTTCATCAGCTGCAAATGCCATTATTTTAGGTGCGAATTTAATAAAAGCCGGAATAGTTGACATTGCAGTGGCAGGAGGCGCGGAATCCTTGACACGCTTCCATTTAAACGGATTTAATTCTCTGATGATATTGGATAAAGAGAATTGCCGTCCGTTTGATAAAGATCGCGCCGGAATCAATCTTGGGGAAGGTGCCGGTTATATTGTGCTTGAAAGTGAGACCTCGGCAAGAGAACGAGGTGTAGATATCATTGCTGAACTGTCCGGTTATGCCAACACTTGTGATGCCTTTCATCAAACGGCTTCATCCGACAACGGCGAAGGTGCTTATCTGGCAATGAAGAAGGCATTGGAGATGGCTTCTGTTCGTCCGGAAGAAGTGGATTATATTAATGCGCATGGCACCGGCACGCCCAATAATGATAATTCAGAACTTGCTGCAATGGAGAGGATATGGGGCAATAAATTGCCTGATTTTTCATCCACTAAATCTTTCACAGGACACACGACGAGCGCTTCCGGAAGCATTGAGACAATAATCAGTCTCTTGAGTATGACACACAATTTTATCCCTCGAAATATGGGTATGGTTTTCCCATTGAAGGAGGGGATAAACCCGGTAAATAAAACAAAAAAGGGAGTGGTGATAAGAAATGTGATTTGCAATTCCTTTGCTTTCGGAGGAAATGATTCAACATTAATCTTCTCAAAGTATAATGATTAATATGAATAATCAGTGTTATGTAAAAAGTGTGTCTTTAATCTCTTGTCAGGAAACCCGTTCCGACAAGTGGATGAATTCACCTCACATATACGAACAGGATTATGTAAGAGCAATTGAGCCCGATTCTAAAGGTGTATTAAGTCCGGTAGAGTCACGTCGGTTGAATAAAATTTTAAAACGAGCTATTATCTCGGCAAAAGATGTATTAAAGGATTCAAACATTATATGTCCCGATGCAATAATCACCGGCACAGGGAAAGGATGCATGGAAAATTCAGAAAAATTTTTGATTGACATGATTAAATTTGGAGAAAATTCCTTGAAGCCGAGTCTCTTTATGCAGTCTACCCATAACACTGTCAGTTCAACGATAGCCATAATGTTGCAATGTCATGGATATAACAACACCTATTCTCACGGGAGTCTGTCATTTGTATCGGCACTCCTTGATGCATACGTTCAAATTCATCTCGGATTTGTCAATAATGTTTTAATAGGGTCTCATGATGAAGTGACACCATTAATGGCAAAAGTGATAAGGAAAACACATCCGGAATATAATTTGATTTCTGAAACCTCAATGTCCTCATTGCTATCGAATGACAAAGAAGGCTCCACCTGCGAAATTGAAGAAGTCAAAATTATGCGTAATCCGGATTTGAAGGAAGTGGCGAAATTATTAAAAGAATCTGACTCGGTTTTAATGACCGGAATGAATGACAATTCATTCAATGATGAAGAATATCAAAAATTATTCACTCTTTTAAATTATTCGCCGTTTCGCTTAAAATATAAGCATCTTTTTGGAGATAATTTTTCATCCGTAGCAGCCGGATTCTTCACTTCCGTGAAAATTCTGGAGACGGGAGTGATTCCGGAATGTTTACTTTGTGATTCCTCCTGCGTCAAGCCTGAAAATATTGATAGGATTACTATGGTGGACTATTCCAAACCTTCCGTATGGTCTATAATTAAAATTAAGCGTATTTGATTATGTGGCAATTATTATCTCTTTCCGTTCTGCAAAGTATAATGCTTGCCACTGCCCAACTTGCATTGAAGTTGGCATTGGCGCGTATGCCTCGTTTTGAATGGAAAGCGGCATTTTGGCTCGATATGCTGACCAATTGGTGGTTTCTGCTCTGTGGCATTCTCTTCACCGGTGCTTCAGTATTATGGATGTATATTTTGAAACATTATCCTCTTAGCAAAGCATATCCGATGGCGAGTATGGGATATGTTTTTGCATTGATATTTGCCGTGATTTTTTTACACGAGACTGTAGCTTTGAATAGATGGGTTGGAGTCGCATTAATAATGATAGGATGTGTATTTGTTGCTAAATAAAAAATAATATGAAAAGAATTTTAATATACCTTTCAATTGCTATTTCGAGTTTTTGTGCCAATGCCGAATCCGCACTTCCAGCCACTCAGGCGCGGGAAGTGATTGGAAAGATAAATGAAGTGACTTCAAAATTGAAGTCAATGAAGTGCAATTTCACGCAGACAAAATATATTTCACTTTTGAATGACAAGATGGTATCATCAGGTCAGATGTATTATAATCAACCCAACAAATTGCGTTGGGAATACACCTCACCCTATAATTATCTTTTTGTATTCAACGGCACGAAAGTATATGTTGGAAACAAAACAAAAAAAGATGTAATAAACACAGATTCGAATAAAATTTTTAAGGAGATAGCCCGAATAATGATGAATACAGTAACGGGCAAGGCTTTATCTAACTCCACGGATTTTTCATCTATCGTTGTTTCCACACAAAAAGATTGGAATGTCACTTTAGTGCCCAAGAAGAAGGAATTAAAGCAGATGTTTGCTAAAATTGAATTGGTGTTTCATAAATCCAATTTGATGATAAGTGAAATAAATATTATTGAGAAAAATAACGATAAGACCAATATTAAACTTAACAACGTCAGAGTTAATGAAACGATTAGAGAGTCTCTTTTTAATATTCCTTAGCATCGTTTACGGCAGTTTGACAACTGAAGCAGAAAATTATGATGTTCATATAAATGAAGATTCTCTAAAGAGAGTTCTTATTGATATGTCATTCGGCAAGGGACACCTTTCCGGCATTATGATTTTAAAAGCTGAGGGTGACATTGTAAAAGGGAGCGTTATAAATGAATTTGGAATATCCGCTCTCCAGATGACATATAATAGCAAAACAGGCAAAATGTCATTTCAATACTTGATGGGGATGTTGAATAAATGGTATATCAAAAGAACGCTGAAAAAAGATTTGGCATTTATCATTCATACACTTTATGAAATTCCTTGCAAGGGGAAAAATCGATATGAAGTGACTCGTAAAGCTGATGAAATTATAATATTAAATCCGGGTGGAAAAGTAGTCTACAATTTGAAATTTTTAGAAAATTCTCTAAATTCTGAAGAAGGTCATGGAGTTGATTAATAATTTATATGAAATAAAGGAACAAAATGGAGATGAATTTAAATTGAAATTAAATTCAGAGAATGTCATCTATAAAGCTCATTTCCCCGAGCGAGCCGTGACTCCCGGAGTTTGTGTGATTCAAATTGCTGAAGAGCTCCTGGAAGTCTATGTCGGTCTTAACTTGACTTTGGAGGAGGTGAAAAACGCAAAATTTCTGGTAGTTATTGACCCGCATGTAAATCCTGNGATTTCATATTCCATTACCAAAATCTCAAAAGATNAGCAATCCCANTCTTTAAAAGNCTTCTTTGTGATANCAGCCGANGATACAATCTTCNCGAAATNATCATTAAAATTTAAAATTAATGTCTGAGAATTTAATTAAAGGGATAAAAGGAATAATTAAAACTCACAAAATCTGTGTAGTAATGCCGACATATAACAATGCCGGTACGCTTCGTTCCGTCCTCTCAGACATTTTGCGATACACATCGGATGTAATAGTGGTAAATGACGGGAGCACGGATTCAACATTGGAGATTCTAAAAGAATTCGGGTCGCGAATTGAATTGGTGACATATACTAAAAACAGGGGTAAGGGATATGCTCTTAAGAAAGGGATGAAATATGCTCGGGAACTGGGGTATAAATACGCAATTACTATAGACTCCGACGGTCAGCATTATGCTGATGACATACCCTCTTTTGTCAGGGCTATTGCCGAAAATCCGGAATCAATTATTATCGGCGAGAGAGATTTATCCAATGTAGATATAAATCAAAAAAGTTCTTTTGCCAACAAATTTTNCAATTTCTGGTTTCGTCTCCAAACGGGNGTGAANTTAAANGNNACCCAGANAGGATTTNGCTNCTATCNCNTGGATAANTTNAA
>WFMC01000123.1 GCA_009177205.1 Bacteroidales bacterium | reverse complement strand
CTACAATCAAAGCGGCGACCAAGGCGTCTATAATGGTGGCAACGGTGGCGGCGGTGATGACCCCGTTGTCAATCCCGGCACCGCATTCAAAGTATATATCGACAACACAAATGCGTAATGGGCAACTCCTTACATCCACTATTGGGGTGCAGCTGAATCTACCTGGCCCGGTGAGGCTATGACTAAAGTTGCAGGCACCGACAATATTTGGGAATACACTGTTCCCGCCGGTACGACAGGCATTCTCTTCAATGCAGGTGACGGTGATGGTTCCAAGACAGGCGACATGGTGGCTGTAGCCAACCACCTCTACAATCAAAGCGGCGACCAAGGCGTCTATAATGGTGGCAACGGTGGCGGCGGTAATGACCCCGTTGTCAATCCCGGCACCGCTTTCAAAGTATATTTCGACAACACAAATGCTAAATGGGCAACTCCTTACATCCACTATTGGGGTGCCGCTGAATCTACCTGGCCCGGTGAGGCTATGACTAAAGTAGCCGGCGCCGACAATATTTGGGAATACACTGTTCCCGCTGGTACGACAGGCATTCTCTTCAATGCAGGTGACGGTGATGGCTCCAAGACAGGCGACATGGTGGCTGTAGCCAACCACCTCTACAATCAAAGCGGCGACCAAGGCGTCTACAATGGTGGAAACGGTGGTGGCGGTGACGATCCCATTGTTAACCCCGGCACTTATCCTGCAAACCTCTATCTTATCGGTAACGTTGGTGGTAAAAATTGGGCTTCCGCAAACGCTGTTGCTCAAAACAGCAAACCCTCTAACGGTGTATATGTTTGGGATAACGAAACATTTGATGATGCAGGTGGCGGATTCGCTTACTTCTCATTCCTGACTCAACTTGACGAAGTTGACGGAGACTGGACACTTGCTAATGATGCCGACAGGTATGGCGCATCAGCCGAAGATGAAGAGGTTGCTCTCAACACTCCCGTTACAGTAGTAAAATATCCTGTTAATGTAAGTGCTATGGGTGCTTTGGCATGGAAGATTGTACCCGGAACATATACATTAACTGTTGACTTGGCAAAAAGCACTATGACAGTTAAATCCGCAGGTACAGTCGTTGAACTCCTTCCCGAGGCTGAATCATCTGATGCAATTTATTTCAACCTTCAAGGTCAAAGAGTAAATAATCCTGAAAAGGGTATTTATATCAAAGTAACTAACGGAAAATCTTCCAAGGTTATCTTGTAAATTGATTTTTCATATTCAATTATATTTAGGGTGCGCTTAATGCGTACCCTAATTTTTTTATATTTATCTACTCATTGAAAAACCTAAAGTANAATTTGATTNTTTTTCANTTATAAACTCTCTGAGCTATTTTTATTGATTCCTCAAAATTAGACTATATGAATCTGAATACATTGCTTTTGACTTTAGCTGCTGAATCACATGTCGCTGACGAAGTGCCCATTCCTCATGTTGAATTACATGGATTCACCGAAGAAGGATATTACACTATGGCACAATGGATAATGACCGCCGTGAATTGGTTTTTATCTCTTTTCGGACTTGAAAATAATAATTTTATTTTCACCACTGTTTACGCAATTCTGGTGTTTTTAATTGCCGTAGTGATCGGACAAGTCGCCAAATGGTTGATACTTTTAATCGTCAATCACTTATCGAAGATTGTGAAGTATGATTTGTATGTTCGCCTTCGGGAATCTTCCTTTTTTACTAAGACAAGCCGAATTATTCCGGCAATAGTTTTCTTGATTTTTATTCAATTCACGATGACGGGCAAACAGACACTCGCCACGTGGCTTACAAAAATCACATGGATTTATATTATATATGTTCTTTGCATCTCGTTGAATATCCTGGCAATGGTGATATGGAGTCACGTTGATGCCCGCGAAAACAAAAAGAAGCTCCCCCTCAAAGGATTAGTACAATTAATTAAAGGTATCATTTGGATTGTTTTTGCCATTACATTGGTAGCTATTTTAGTTAATAAATCTCCTGCAAGCCTTCTTGCAGGCTTGGGTGCCTTTGCAGCAGTCCTGATGTTGGTTTTCAAAGACAGTATTCTCGGTGTTGTAGCCGGAGTTCAACTCTCAGAAAATGATTCACTTCATGTAGGCGACTGGATTAAAGTCCCCGGAACTGACGCCAACGGTAATGTTATAGAGGTCACACTGACCTCTGTGAAAGTGCAGAATTTTGACAAAACAGTTACAACGCTGCCGCCTTATAGTCTTATTTCCGGTTCTTTCACCAACTACCGACCCATGCAAATTACTAATACCCGCCGAATTTGCCGAAATTATATGATTGACTGTGATTCGGTTTTACCGTGTGATGATGTAATGTTAGACCAATATGCAAAAATTCCACTTCTTTCAGATTGGATTGCAAAAAAACGTGCTCAAAAAGCATCAGGAAAAGTTGAAAATGTTAATAATTCCGATGGTCTGGTTGACGGCTCAATAGATACTAATTTAGGAGTATTCCGAGCATATCTGAAATTATATCTTGACTCCAATCCACACATAAGTCACGATCCGGCTGACCAATGCTTCATCTCAACTTTGGCTCAGACTTCAGTAGGAATTCCTCTACAGGTATATTGCTTCACCAATACTTCCCAATGGCTTCCTTATGAGTCAATTCAATCCACGATATTTGAGCATATAGCAATAATGATGGGTCGCTTCCATCTCTATACTTATGAAAACGCTTCTGGACGCGATGAAATCGTGAATGGTGTTCTTGAAGCAGGCGCTGATCCGACGCTCTTCTTCGGACTCCCCTATCCTTTCTTGCAGAATGGAGGTACGCCCGAAGCACCGGCACAATCTTATCCTTCAAACCCTAAGGATGTGCCGACACCCGCACAAATCAATGCCATGAATTCCCCAAATGCCACAAATACCGGGAATACTGTAAATTCCGTTAATGCCCCCAATAATGATGCTTAATAAAACTCAATCGTATTTTTTATAAATTTCGGCTCCCATATTTTTTGCTTTCTCAATATCTTTGGGATTCTTAGGATCCACTCCATATTTTGACAAGTCGGGAATAACAACCTTCGTACCCGGACGTATTCTGTTTGGATGACCTAAAATTTTCTCATTCTCCTTATATATGTAGGGCCATAAATGATAATTGCCATAATATTTCTTTGCCATACTCGTAAGATAATGAGTAGTGGTCACAGTATCATACACAGGCTTTGGATCCGAAGGCTGGGTCGGCACAACTTTATCCGCAGGCACATCCTCAACCATATCCGGCACACCTGCTTCAATTTCAGCCA
>WFMC01000189.1 GCA_009177205.1 Bacteroidales bacterium | reverse complement strand
CAAACCCATTGCCGCTATAAAAAAAATCTTTCTCATTGATTATGTCTTTAGTTATTCTAATTTTAATTATACTCTTCTGATAATCTATTTATCAACAAGTTGCTGAATTCATAATTTTTTAATCCCCATTTAGGCATTACCACCATCTCCGGAGGAGCGGATGATACAAATCTCTCTATCGCAATTTTTCCTCCTGTCAGTCCCTTCACTCTCTTTACTATCCTGATGCAAAGATTTAAATATTCTTCAGGAGTAAAAGTTTTTATTCCCAACTCCCCGTTGTCCACCATTTGATGCAGTCTGGTGCCCCTGATAACCTGCATCTGATGTAATTTAATACTCCCCACCGGCAACGAGCAAACTTTATCGATTGTCTGCATCACCATCTCCTCATCCTCTCCGGGCAGACCGACAATTAAATGCAAACCTACCTCTATACCTCTTTTGGCAAGATTATAAACACTTTTTTCAACATCTTGCCAAGTATGACACCGATTAATAACTTTGAGGGTGGAATCAAAAGATGACTCTGCTCCTATTTCAACAAATACTTTTGTCATTTCGTTGAATCTCTCCAACAAATTTAAAATATTTATCGGCAGACAATCCGGACGCGTTCCGATTATAATCCCTTTTATATCTTCATCCTCAATAGCTTCTTTATATATTTTCTCCAAAACTTCGCTTGCATTCACGTGGGTGGAAGTGAATGATTGGAAATAGGCAAGATATTTCATTTCCGGATATTTTCGACTGAAAAATTCCTTCCCTTTTTTCAACTGTGTAGTAATACTGTCAGCTGAATCACAATACTTAGGAGTGAATGAGCGATTATCACAATATATGCAACCTCCACTTGAAATTGTGCCATCCCGATTGGGGCAGGAGAAACCGGTATTTATGGAAAGTTTCTGAATTTTCAATCCTGGAAAATGCTCTGATAAATATTGAGAATAATCTTTATAATAGGGATTCATATAATATTTGTTTGAAAGATAATTTTCTATTTATGGATTTTTTTCTACATATCTTTCCAATATACAGTCCCCTATCACAATCGCNGAAAGAGCTTCCACAATCACCGGAGCTCGGAGCGCGACACACGGATCATGTCTGCCCTCCACTTTAATCTCTTTCAAATTACCCTCTATATCAGGCATTTGAATCGGTCGGCTTATAGTCGGTGTGGGCTTCAAACTGATTTTAAAATACACCGGCATTCCCGTGGAAATGCCACCCAAAATACCTCCATTCTTATTTGTTTTGAAAGGCACAGGAGAGAATCCTTCATTAAATAAATCCAAAGCTTCACTCCCTCGCATTGAAGCTGCTTCTGTCCCTATGCCATATTCAAAGGATTTGCAGGCGTTTAAACTCATCATGGCCTCTGCAAGACGCGCCTGCAATTTTCCAAACACCGGAGAACCTAAACCCGCCGGCAGCCCTCTAATTATACAGGATACCTGACCTCCAATGGAATCTTGATTATTTCTTGCTTTCTCTACCTCTTGCAACATTGCTTTCTCAATCGCCTCATCAATAATAAATGAAGACTCTTCAGGACACTCTTCAATATTGGAAAAGGGATTACTATATCCGACACTTCCTACATAAGTTACTCTCGCTTCTATGCTTATTCCCAATGTCTTGAGCCATTGCATTGTCAAGCCACCTCCCATTACCCAGTTTACCGTTTCACGTGCCGATGCCCTGCCACCTCCGCGCGCGTCGCGGATTCCATATTTCATCTGATAGGTGTAATCTGCGTGATTAGGTCGGAAATGCGTTTCCAACTCTCCATAATCCCTTGACCTTGCATCAGTGTTTCTAAACAGAAATCCTATGGGTGAGCCTAAAGTTATTCCATTTGATGAAATCCCTGAAAAAATTTCCGTAATATCCGACTCTTTTCTCTGCGAAGTCAAATGACTTTGACCTGTACGTCGGCGGTCAATCATTCTTTGCACATCATCCATGTCTATCTTAATCCCGGCAGGAAGCCCGTCGAGCACCCCTCCCATTCCTATGCCATGACTCTCTCCGAATGTCGAAAGACACAGTAAATTTCCTAATCTGTTCATAATTATAGTCTCAAACCTTTCCCAACTCTAATAATTCATATATTTTAATCAACAATCAAATCTGCGGGAGTGGCATCGGCAACCTTTATCAAGTCGGAAGGACGAAGTTTCAATTGCAACCCTCTTTGACCGGCGCTGACATAAACGAAATCAAAGTCACTCATCTCACTGGATACATAAACAGGAAATTTCTTTTTCATCCCTATTGCCGTGCATCCCCCTCTTATGTAGCCTGTGACACTCAGAAGGTCTTTCATTGGAATCATTTCTGCTTTTTTATTTCCTGAAACTTTCGCTGCCTTCTTGAGGTCAACTGCATTATTACCGGCAATCACACACACGAAATATCCGGTCTTGTCGCCATGAAGGACAAGCGTTTTGAAGACCCTTTCAATCGGTTCTCCCAATTCTTCCGCCACATGGTCAGCAGCCAAATTATCCGGGTCTACCGTATAAGGAATCAGTTCATAATCTATTCCCGCCTTGTCGAGCAGGCGCGCTGCATTGGTCTTCTTCTCTTTACTCATAATTCCGAGCTATAGTACTATATTCAGAAAACACTATAAGAGTCCCGAAACAAAAATTATGATAATTAATATGGGTGCCAAATATTTTATTATGTTCTCCAAGATTGGAGAAAGTCCTTTCATGATTGTCCCTCCATTGGTGATTTGTTCTTTCAATGTCCCCTTGGGCACTATCCAGCCGATGAATACAACAGCCGCCAAGGAGGCTATGGGTAAAAGATAATTGGTAGAGAAAGTGTCAAGGAAATTAAAGATTGTATAGCCGAAAATTTTCACATCGCTCAGAGTGCCGAATGAAAGGGAACACAAGGAACTGAACACAAGCAATGGGAGCATGACGATTAAGGTCGCCGCCACTCTGGATTTCTTGAATTGCTTCTGGATGAAAGCCACTGCCACTTCTGAACTTGAAATCGTTGAAGTGAGTGCAGCCACGAGCAGAAGGGTGAAGAAGAGCATTGACCACCATCTTCCACCCGGTATTTGAGCAAAGACTTCAGGTAAAGTAACAAACACCAGAGTCGTGCCACGCAATTGAGTCAAATCGAGATTATAACTGAAAACCGTCGGGAAGACTATCATTCCCATCATTATCGCCACAAATGTGGTCAGCAACGACACTATTACTGAAGTGCTTACAAGGTTTGTTGATGCGGGATAATATGATGAATAGGTAATCAGGATTCCCATGCCCAAACTCAATGAGAAAAAAGTCTGACCCAATGCATTTCCTATAACACCCCATGTCATTTGTGAAAAATCCGGCTTAAAAAAATAAATCAGACCCTCGCCGGCTCCCGGCATAGTTAATGCATAGATACTGAACAAAAATAACAATATGAAAAGGATAGGCATTAAAAAATTGCTCGCCCTCTCAATTCCTTTTTGAACGCCGACCAATAATATTCCGATATTCATAAAAATAAGTATTGCGGTCGAAATCAATG
This sequence comes from Bacteroidales bacterium, assembly GCA_009177205.1. Classification (GTDB taxonomy): domain Bacteria; phylum Bacteroidota; class Bacteroidia; order Bacteroidales; family Muribaculaceae; genus Lepagella. The sequence continues at coordinate 740 of WFMC01000189.1, read as the reverse complement.
GGGGAAAATCAGAACCTATATAACTTTCCATTCTGTTATGGAAAGTTGATTCCAATGCTTCTCCGACAACTTGGGTGCTTTCATAAAGCGAACCCGTTAGCGAACTCCACATATATTCTAAAGTCCATCCTGCCACTACCATATAGAAACAGGTAATTAGATATGATGAAATAACACCCAGTAAGCCGCCAATCCACCATTTGGTCTTGGGAGAAAGATTCCGAAAACTTCCCATGGAATCCGACCTGCCGGCTCTTCCCAATGAAGTTTCAGCAATCATTACCGGTATTCCCAATATGACGACACATAAAAGGAATATCAGCAAAAAGGCTCCTCCTCCATTCTCCTGGGCTTCAGCCGGGAATCTCCAGATACTGCCCAATCCTACCGCAGACCCCAATGTAGCTGCTATCAACCCTATCTTTGTCTTAAATTGTGTATCCTGATTCTGCATCTTTCAAAATAATCAATATATATTTTATATTTATTTCCCTCTTAAGTTTACTGCCGTTATTTTTCTGACATCTCTTTAAAGAAATGAAACTATTTTAATTTTATGCTTGCAATTTAACAAAAATTTCTCTTTATTTGTTATTCTTTTGAGATAAAAGTTGGTTTTTTCTTACTACAGGTACATATCTATGGATTCTAATTTAATTTCATCATCCTATATCGATCATATTTCTGCTCTCTCCACTTCTGACAAAAAGGATTTTCTGAGACTTTGCTGAGAATTGGAA
>WFMC01000097.1 GCA_009177205.1 Bacteroidales bacterium | reverse complement strand
GGAGGGAGCTAAAAGTCTTCAAGAGCTGATTGAAAAAATATATAAGAAGCCTGTAAAAGTTGTAGATAATACTGCTAAGGGCACCTATTTCAATGTCTAAACTTGTAGTCTCTATCTATGGGAAGATTTGTAACCTCGCATACTACAATCTACATTAGATAAATCTTAAAAATACTTGATAATTTTATTTCCTGTGCATAAACTATTGGGATAATAACCGATGTAAGCAAGGCGTAGAATAAAGCTGATTTTAATTAATCGAATTAATTTATAAAAACATTGGCAAGGAATGGGTAAATGTTTATTTGTCCCATTCCTTGATTATAGGATTTTACTGATAGTTTATACTAAAATTAGAAGAAGCGAATTCCAAATTTTAAAGTCTGATTCCCCGGTTCTGCGTCCGGTTCACTTCCTCCAGGATCGAAGGGAAATTGGAGGTAAGACGGTCTAACTCCTTACTTCCTTTGTCGAACTGTCGGTTGTCAAGGAAGGGACGTGCAAATATCTTGATGGAGTGTGCCACGTTCCTTACATCGGGACTGTCGGCAAGGTACTCCACAACCGTGTCACGATGCCTTATTGAAAATTCCTTTAGCACAGACTTTGAGAACTCTATCAAGACCTTGACAGCCTCCCGTAGTTTCTCCTGAAGCAAATCGAGCATCGCCTTTATCCTTGCAAGAAAGTCGTTCTTCTCCTGTTCAAGCCTCTCTATCCTCATTGAGGAGGAACTTTCAAGACTGTGGTATCTATTTGACAGAGCGTCATACTCCAACTGAAGGGAAGAAAGGGTGTCGGTGTGCTGCTTCCGGAGTTTCTGCACCTCCTTCTCATGAAGGATTTCTTTCTTGGCTATGACCATAAGGGCGCGTTCCTCTGCGAGCTTGGGAATCTGCGCCACCTGCTCCTCCATTTCACCTACCTTAACCAAAGCCTTGTCACGTTCGATGTTGGCGGTTTTGATCTCCGACTGCAAACGTGTGTTCTCGCGTTCTATCTCCGCGTATTTCCCCTTGCCGAAGATGTTGGCGAGACCGCTCTTCAAAGCGCTTCCGCTCTCGGCATCGAGAGCCTTCTGCTTCTCGATACGCCGGACTTCAAGTTCGGCAATCTCGGTTTCCTTGTTTTCCTGTTCCCTGGTGAGTTCGGCATTGCGGCTTTCAAGTTCCTCCTGCTCCTGTTTCAACTGCCGGACGTGTGCGGTTGCCATCTTCTCCTTGTACTCNATAGCCGACAGCCCCTCAATCCCGGTGTCCTCCTTCGGTGTGCCACGCTCCATGCCGAGGCTTTCGGCAAGTACAGTCTGCATCTCCTTGCACACCTCCTTGTCNATCTTGACGGTCTTTCCNGTNGAATGGTCGAGCCAGTCAACTATGATGTGGGCGTGGTGGTTCGGCTTGAGNTCGTCAGTGTCGGGGTCNGNATGTCCCTCGTCATGATGGAGGTCAATGCTGATCACGCTGATGCCGTAGCCATTAAGCCAGCGGACGAAAGGTTCGAAATCCTCGATCCTTGTGTCCGGCTTTATCGGAGGGCAGCCCTCGCGAATGGCTGAGCAGCCTGAGCGTTCATGTGTCTTTCCGGTCTTCCTGTCGGTCACGGTGACAGGCTTGCACTGCATGGAGCGTCCTGTCTTCTGCTTGACAAGCACCTTCATTTCTTCAAGCAGCTCCGGCAGTGGCTTGTCGTAGGACGGGTTGCGCCAGCTCTGGTTGAGATGGCGGTACTCGTCCCAGAAATATGTGTGCCCGAACTTAC
>WFMC01000040.1 GCA_009177205.1 Bacteroidales bacterium | reverse complement strand
CCGAATGTCTCTTCTACGCAATGGCGAAGTTATGCCAACACTCGCGACAAACGCTATTATTTTGACATCGTGACAAATCCCGGATATTATTATATTGACCTGAGCCAACTCGATTTGAAGAAGGGAGCAAAAATTCTGAAATTAGACACAGCGGAGGTAACGCAGATAGTCGGCAATGCCAACTCTCATCTCCGCCGCCATCCCGGCTTCACCCCGATGTATTAAATGTTCGGGAGGAGGTGGCGCAGGCGCGAGAGGGGTAAGCGGCGGCGCTCGGCGTAGTCACGCAGCGCACCCTCACTGATCTTCCCTACTTCGAAATATCGCGCGTCAGGCGAGCCGAGTATCAATCCCGTGGTGGTTGCAGACGGACTTAACGCTCCGTTTTCTGTCAACAGCACCCCCACGCCGGAATAATCCAATATCTTATCAAGTTCAAACACAAGACTCTGATCGGGCAACGACGGATAACCGACCGCCGGACGTATGCCCCGCGGAGTCCGGAGTTGCCACACCTTCTCGTGAACGTATGTATGAAGATAATCGGTAGCGGCTTCAACCAATCTGTCGGCAAGGCTCTGAAACAACAATTTCTTATAATCATCCTCCTGACATTCCTTGTATGTGCGGCTTTGCTGTAGACCGGTGGTAGTGATGCAGAAGAGCCCTATTTTATCATCCTTCTCCGAGATGAAGTCGGAAAGAGCGAGAAAAGGGGGCGTTTCGCGGCGCAATGTCGGCAGGAACAATTCCTGCACTCTCCCATCTTCAGCATGATAGGTGATGATGATATCATCCCCTTCTCGCCGGGCATGGAGAAGGGCATAGCGCGCTTGCAGGTGCGCCTTTTCAGCGGCGAGTGAGTCAAGGATGGTGTTGGCGTCAGCAATGAGGCGCGAAGATTCTTCTTCGGCGTTGCCGCTCGCCATTGTCGGAGTTATTTGCCAGGCATGGAGGAAGGCTTTCCAATTGATGCCGGGGGTTATAGCTTCTATGGGGATGGGAATATCCGATACGCTACGCGCGTTGGCTCGCCGCTCCGCTAAGCGAGCACGCCACCGAACACGCGCGCGCTGCGCGTCTGCTCCGCAATTTTCTTCAGCTTGTGAAGGCTCTTTGAGCCGGGTGCCTACATTATCGGGCACGCTATGCGTGCCANNATGGCGAGAATCTCTATTTGAAGGNTCTNCNNNNCGGGCATTTTCTGATTCTGAAAGGCGCGGTGGCAATTGGGCGGCATCACGNGTGTGGATGGTGCGTCCGGAGAANAGGGGCGCTATCTTTAATTCAGTGTGGCGTTCAGAGGTTGTCGCGCCGCCGACGCATAGCGTCACGTCAGTCATCCCTTCGGCTTCAAGGCGCCGCGCCACTTCACACATTTCTGACAAGGAGGGTGTGATAAGTCCGCTCAAACCCAGATATTTAGCTCCGCTCACCCTCAAAGTAGCGATGATTCTGTCAGGCTCCACCATCACACCTAAGTCTATTACTTCAAAGCCGCTGCAACGCAGGATTATAGCCACTATGTTCTTGCCGATGTCGTGGACATCTCCTTTGACTGTGGCGAGCACGAATTTCCTTTCGCCAACGGTTTCGGACGGATTTCCGTCTTCCTTATTCTCAGATTCCTTCTCTATATATGGAGTCAGGTAGTCAATGGCTTTTTGCATTATGGAAGCGGAGCGCACGACCTGCGGCAAGAAAAGTTTGCCTGCGCCGAAGTCATCGCCTACCTGCTTCATGGCTGCCATAAGGCGATTTTTGACGACCCCCATTGCGGAGCCTTCCCCGGCAAGAGCCGAGTCGATGGCGGCATGGAGATTATGATTCATGCCGCGCATGATGAGAGATTCAAGGGAGGAGTCGGAATTGCGCTCATTGCAATCGCGCCACGTTGCCGAACCCGAAGCCGAACCCGGAGCGGAAGGCGAAGCGGAAGAAGAACACGATGCCGAAGCCGAAGCTGAACCCGAAGCTGAACCCGGAGCGGCGAGTCTCATTCCTGATTCCACGAGCCGGTCTGTGGCGTCAGGACGACGGCAGAAGATGACATCCTCTATGCGCTCGCGAATCTCTGCGGGCACCGTTTCGATATCCATCGAGACGGAAGGATTGACAATAGCCATGTCGAGTCCACGTANGTATGCATGATGCAGAAAGACGGTGTGCATATATTCGCGCAACCGGTTGTTGCCGCGAAACGCAAAGGAGAGATTGCTCACTCCCCCGCTCACCTTCGCGCCGGGAAGATTCCCCTTTATCCATTCTACAGCCTCCAGGTAATCCAGAGCGTAGCGGTCGTGCTCCGGTATGCCGGTGGCAATGGTCAGGATGTTGGGGTCAAAAATTATGTCACTCCCCTTCCAGCCGTTAGCGGTCAGCAATTTATAAGCTCGAGCGCAAATCTCTATCTTGCGCCGGAAATCGGTGGCTTGACCTTCCTCATCGAATGCCATCACCACCACGGCTGCTCCGAGCCGCTTTATTTCAGCTGCATGCTTCAGGAATTTCTCTTCCCCCTCCTTGAGGGATATGGAGTTGACGATGGATTTGCCCTGAATGCGGCGTAAAGCGCGACGAATCACCTCCATATCGGAGGAGTCAATCATAAGAGGAACGGATGCGACTTCCAATTCACCGCCGAGCATCATCACGAATTTCTCCATCTCTGCAGGCGCATCAAGCAGACCGTCATCCATATTGATATCGAGGACTCCCGCACCTTTGCGCACCTGACCCACGGCAATTCCGAGGGCTTCCGAAAGATTCCCTTCATTGATGAGCCGCAAGAATTTACGGCTCCCGGCAACGTTGCACCTCTCCCCTATTTTCAGAAATTCAGATTGTGAACCCAAGCTGAGCGGATTCAATCCTGAGAGGTTCAGTGTGTCTCCGGTGGGGTTCAGAGGTTTGCGGGGAGCGGTAGAGGCGTATTTATCGCGCACTTCGCGGATGGCGCGTATATGTTCGGGTGTGGTGCCGCAGCAGCCGCCGACAATATTGAGTTTTCTATCGCGTATGAAGGGTTCGATAAATGAAGCCATCAACTCCGGTGTGTGGGTGTAATTGCCCATTTCATCCGGGAGTCCGGCATTTGGATGCATGGAGATGAAGTAAGGTGTCTGCCTGAGCTGCTCCAAGAAAGGCGCCATGCTCTCGGCGCCGAAGCCGCAATTAAGCCCGATAATACCCAATCCATCATTCATGAGTCCCGATTGCTCAAAACTTATTACCGCCGCGGGGAGGGATTGACCGGAGAGTGTGCGGCCCGCACCGGTGAGCGTGACCGAAATCATAAGCGGCACTCTATATCCCAACTCNNCAAAGGCANCATTTATGCCGGCAAGNGCAGCTTTGGCATTGAGGGTGTCGAAGATGGTCTCGAGCAAAAGGATGTCAACGCCACCTTTTATAAGTGATTTCGCCTGAACCTTATACGCGTGTGCCATCTGCTCGAAATCCACATCAGCTCCTATTTCGGATATGCTCAGCGAGACGTTGGAAGGACCCATACTGCCGGCGACATAGACACGGCGACCGGCGCTGTCAGCTACCTCGCGGGCTATGCGCGCTGCGGCAACATTGATATCCTCTATCAGACCTTCGACTCCATATTCAGCCATGGAAACCGCATTGGCGTTGAAACTGTTGGTCTCTATAATATCCGCACCGGCTTCAACATAGCTGCGGTGAATGTCGCGGATTATGTCGGGACGTGACAATGAGAGGAGGTCATTCGCTCCCTTCACCTTNACTCCGCTCTTTACGGGCAAATCGCCACGGAAATCCTCNTCGGTGAGGTTANGGCTTTGAATCATCGTGCCCATAGCTCCGTCGAGGAGGAGGACACGCTTTGCCAAATCATCCTTGAAACTCCCTGTAACTTCTGCAATCCTCTCCTTATGCTCCTTCATATCAATAGATTTGTTCGGCAATTTTCTTAACGGAATCTGAGGCGAGGAAAGTGTAGAAATGAAGACCCTCAACGCCATAGTCAATTAATTCCTTACATTGGTTTACGCTCCATTCCACTCCTACCTGACGCACCTCCTCATCATTTTTGCAATCACGAAGAGCAGACGCAAGTTCCTCGGGAATTTCACTGCGGAAGACACGGGGAAGGACAGTAAGCTGGTTTTTGAACACAATCGGTTTGATGCCGGGTATGATGGGCACCTTTATACCGACCTGACGGCAGCGTTCCACGAATTTGAAATATTTTTCGTTGTCGAAAAACATTTGGGTNACGAGATAAGAGGCACCGCCATCCACCTTCTTTTTAGCCCAGTATATGTCGGAATCCATATTGGGGGCTTCCTCATGTTTTTCAGGATAGCACGCCATTCCGTAGCGGAAGGGNGTTTCTATACCCTCGAGCTTGGTGCCGTCGAGCGAGATTCCTTTATTGAAGAGGTTGATTTGCTCCTGAAGGTCAGTGGCGTGCTCGTGATAGATTTCCGGGTTCTGCTGGATGGTTTCGAGGGATTTGCAATCGCCCCGAAGCAGGAGAAGATTGCTTATGCCGAGGAAGTTAAGGTCGAGAAGAGCATATTCCGTTTCCTCTTTGGAGAAACCTTTGCAGATGATGTGAGGCACTGCCGGTATNCCGTATTTGTTCTGTATGGCGGCGGCGATGGCGACAGTGCCGGGGCGTTTGCGGACGCTGACGCGCCGCAGGCTACCATCGGGCTGGTCTTTGTAGACATACTCGCTGTGATGAGAAGTGATGTTTATGTAGGATGGGTCGAAGTCCTTAAGTTTGTCGATGATGTTGAAGACTTTGTATATACTGTTGCCTTTCAGAGGAGGCAATATTTCGAATGAGAATTCAGGTTTATTTGATGTTGCCATAATTATATAAATTTTTTTGTTACATGCCCCGGCACGCGTAGCGCGTTTGCTCGCTGCTCCGCTAAGCGAGCACGCCACCAAACACGCACGCTTCCGATCCTATATCCCTATCCGATACGCTACGCGTGCCTTATTTCTTGATTCTCGCGAGGGCTTGGGATAGGAGCGAACGGGGACAACCGACATTCAGGCGCATGAAGCCTTCGCCACCGATGCCGAACATCTCGCCGTCGTTGAGCGCCAACCCACACTCTTTCTGAAAGAAATCGATGAGTTGATCGTGATTTAACCCTAACCCGCGGCAATCAAGCCATACCAAAAAACTTGCGTCGGGCTTAAGTGCCTTTATGCCGGGTAGATTCTTCTCGCAATATTCTATCACAAAATCAATGTTATCCTCTACATATTCCAACATCTGCTCACGCCATTCTTTACCTTCACGATAGGCGGCAATAGTAGCAATGGGGGAGAAGAGCGGCGGGTCATTGATTTCATTAGCCGCTAAGAATGTGTAGAATCTCCGTCTCAGGGAATCATCAGCCACAATCGCGTATGACGCCACAACACCTGCCATATTGAAGGTCTTGGAAGGCGCGGCAAAGGTGATGCCGCACTTGCGAGCCTCATCACTCACATCATAAAAAGGAATGTGCTTCTTCCCTTTGAGCATCATCTCGGAATGGATTTCATCAGAAATCACTATCATATCCCGTTCCGCGCAAAATGCGGCAAGCCGAGNCAGCGTGTCTCTATCCCACGCTATGCCCGCGGGATTGTGAGGATTGGAGAGGATGAGGAGNCGGCACTTTTCATCCGCAACCTTCTCCAGATTTTCAAAATCTATCTCATATTTGCCTTCGGGGGTTTCACGCAAGGGGTTCATGACAACCTCCCTGCCGTTGAATTGGGGCACGAGCCTGAAGGGATGATACACGGGGGGCATGATGATGACCTTCTCATCCGGCGCAACGAAGCCGTTGATCGCCATACCGATTCCGCGCACTATGCCGGGAATGAAAGTTATCCATTCTGCCGGCACATCCACGTTATGAAGATATTTCAGCCAGTCCTGTATGGCGGGAACATAGTCGGCAGGCATAATGGTATAACCCAAAACGGGGTGTTCCAACCGCTCGCGGAGTGCGTTGAGGATGAAGGGGGGTGTGGCAAAATCCATATCCGCAACCCAAAGCGGGAGCAGATTGGGGTCGCCATATCTCTCCTGAAGAGCATCCCATTTCAATGCCCCGGTGCCCCGACGGTCGATTATTTCGTCAAAATTATATTTCATATCGTCATGTTATTCCTTTACCGCATAATCTATAGCCCTGTTGAGGTCGGCAAGAATGTCGTCGGCATCCTCGAGTCCGATGCTTAATCTGATTAATCTTTCGCTGACATCCATATCCCGGCGGGTTTCGCGCGAGAGGGTGCCGAAAATGGTGGAGTGCGGATGAATGGCAAGGGTTTTATTGTCAAAGAGGTTTGTGGCGCGCTTCACNAGCCGAAGGGCATCGATAAAGCGGAAGCAAGCCTCTTCCGAGGGGAGGAGGAGGGTCATCATTGCACTGTAACGACCCCCGAATTGCTCCGCACACAGTTTATGGAAAGGATTGTCGGGCAATCCCGGATAGCAAACTTTCACATCTTTCCGCTTGTTAAGACTATGGGCGATCTTAAGCGCGTTAGCCTCCTGCACATTATATCTCGCATCGAGGGTCTCAAGTCCGAGTGTCTGCATATATGCGGCATGAGGAGACATGTAGCCGCCGACATTCATCAGCAAATCTTTGCGGAGTGACGTGCCGAAACCGGGGAAGGTGCCGTAATCAATGACTATTCCGCCCAGTGATGTGGCTCCGCCGCTAAGATATTTTGTGGACGAAAGGACTTCGACATCAATGCCGAGGTCGCGAGAATTGACGTAGGTAAAGGGTATCATGGTGGTGTCGGCAATCAGAGCCGCTCCGACTGAATGAGCCGCTTCAGCGAGCATCCTGACGTCGGCGACCTCCATCTGAGGATTGGTGACAGTCTCGAAATAGATGCAGCATGTGTTGGAATTGACGGCAGCCAAAACTTCTTCCCTATTCGTGAGGTCGGCAAGCACGGTCTCCACGCCGAAACGTTTGAGGGTTTGGGTGAGAAGAAGGAATGTATTGCCGAAAAGGTGTTTGGAGGTTACTATTCTCTTTCCACTCCCTGCCACTGACAAGATAGCCGCGCTTATGGCAGCCATGCCGGAATTGAACGCCACGACATCGGCAGCGCCCGAGAGATTCTTTATGACATTCTCAAGATGAATCACCGTGGGATTGGTGACGCGGGAATAGTCAGGGTCATCGCTGACGCCGGTGAACGACTCAATCATAGCCTGATNATTTGGAAATTCGTAGGCGCAACAGTGATAGACGGGCATCGCCAAAGCTCCGTAAGCATCATGGCGAGGCATGGGAGTGTGAATGGCTTTAGTGTTGATTTTCATATACTTTTTTACCTCTACCGGCGTTACGGGGGATTTTTCCAGCCCGAAACGCATAAAATAAGATGAATTATTTAACAAAATTACAAAAAACTCTGCTTATATCCAATTTATTGATTATCTTTGCCGAAGAAAAGACAATAAATCAGGCTCGCCGCGCCGGATATGTGCGATACGCGCAAGGCTCGCCGCTCCGCTAAGCGAGCACGCCACCAAACACGCGCGCAAAGGCTCGGAGAGCCTTCACATGCCGAACCCCGGCATAAGCGAAGCGTGCCGGGGAAATAAACAAAAAGAACACCCAGCCTCGGAGAGGCTGCACTTATATCCAAGGCATAAGCAAAGCGTGCCGAGGGAACATTAGGAATTATAAATTTAAAAACATATAATATATTTAACGACCATTAATGGATTTTTCAGGATGCTCAGGCAGTGATGACGCAGCATCCCGATCTTACAAAAAAATTTAAATTTTTATTATGGAATCAGAAAAAAAGCCGAAAAGACCGCGCATAGGCGCACTTAGTTCAGCATTAGATTCGGCAGAACAGGAAAACCGTTACAAAAGCCCAACACAAACGGACAATTCGGAATCAAATCCTTATGCAGGCAATGAGTCTGCCAATCCTTATCAACACCGTGAGGGTGGCTACCAACCGTATCAACGCCGCGAAGGGGGGTATCAACCTTACCAACGCCGCGAGGGGGGCTACCAACCGCGCCAACAGAACGGTTATCAACCGCGCCAGCAAAACGGATATAACCAACAGAGAGGTTATCAACAAAACGGCTATAATCGCCAACAATCAAATTATAATCAACAAAACGGTGAGGGGAACCGCAACGGCTATGTCCCGCGCCAACAGAACGGCTACCAACCGCGTCAGCAAAACGGGTATCAACCCCGACAGCAAGGTGGCTATCAACCGCGCCAGCAGAACGGTTACCAACCCATGCGTCAGAACGGTTATCAACCTCACAGACAAGGGGGATATAACAACGGCAACCGCCAACAGGGGGGCTACCAACCGCGTCAGCTAGGGGGGTATAACAATCGCCAGGGAGGCTACAACCGACCGAATCAAATGCGTGGCGGATTCAATCGCCCCGGTCAACCTGCCGGCAAGATGTTTACTCCGCGTCCGAGACAGATTGATTATATCATTGACGAACCGGATCCGACAACCGAAATCCGCCTGAATAAATTTATGGCTAATGCCGGAATATGCTCACGAAGAGAAGCTGATGAATATATCACCTCCGGCAAAGTGAAAGTCAACGGAGAAGTTGTAAGTGAACTTGGAGTGAAAATCAAACCGACCGACGTAGTGGAATTTGACGAAAAGGTGGTAACTCCCGAACGCAAATGCTATGTGCTGCTCAACAAACCGAAGGATTGCGTGACTACAAGCGACGACCCCAACGGGAGACTGACGGTGCTCGACTTGGTGAAGAACGCCTGCAAAGAGAGAATCTACCCCGTAGGGAGACTTGACCGCAATACTACCGGTGTGCTTCTACTCACTAACGACGGGGATCTGGCTTCAAAATTGACTCACCCTAAATTTGTCAAGAAAAAAATCTATCACGTCTGGACCGACAAGGATATCACTGAAGAGGATATGCAAAGAATAGCCGACGGCATCGAACTCGAAGATGGCGAAATTCACGCAGACGCCATCAGCTATGCGAGCGAAACCGACCGCAATCAGGCAGGCATTGAGATTCACAGCGGACGCAACAGAATCGTGCGCAGAATCTTCGAACACCTCGGATACAGAGTCACCAAACTCGACCGCGTTTATTTCGCCGGATTGACAAAGAAAAACCTTCCCCGCGGAAAATGGCGCTATCTCACTCAGGAAGAGGTTAACTTCTTACGCATGGGTTCTTTTGAATAAATAATTTTTCATTATGCAAGATATAAGACGTACACTCGTGGCGGCACTTTTTGCCGACCCGCAAAAATATTTAGGTAAAGAGGTTGATGTCAAAGGTTGGGTGCGCTCGCGCAGAGGCAACAAATTCGTGCAGTTTGTAGCTCTCAACGACGGCTCAAGCATAAAATCACTGCAGATTGTTTTTGACCTTGAAAAATTCTCTGATGAGGATTTGAAGGGGATCACTACCGGAAGTTCAATCCATGTGCAGGGCATCCTCGTGGAATCACAGGGTAAAGGACAATCAATCGAAGTTCAAGCCAATGAGGTTCAACTCTACGGCACTGCAGACCCCGACACTTATCCGCTGCAAAAGAAAGGGCACTCCCTCGAATTTTTACGCGAAAAGGCTCACCTCCGCCCACGCACAAATTTCTTCTCAAGCGTGTTGAGGATTCGCCACGCACTGGCATACGCAGTGCATAAATTCTTCAACGACAAAGGTTTCTATTATTTCCATACGCCCCTCATCACAGCTTCTGACTGCGAAGG
>WFMC01000023.1 GCA_009177205.1 Bacteroidales bacterium | reverse complement strand
CTTCAGCAATTTGTCAACATTACGGCTGAGAGAACGGTTTTCGGCATATAGCGAGTCAACCGTTTTTCTCAACGATTGAAGTTCCGACAGAAGACCTGCCAATGTCTCTGATATGTCGTTAACCTGCTGTTTCACAGATGCAAAGATAGCGATTTTATTTGAGAAAACCAAATAAAATCACTGCTAAATTCCATGACAGTCAATAAATTATCTCATTTTTATAATGGATTTCACACCACTATATTTTGGCTGAATAGTTACGAGGTGACCTATGAGAGATTTTGGCTGAGGGCACCACATTTTTACCATACAATTATAGTTAAAGTCTGTTAAAGTTTAGGTTGCGAGGTGAGTGAATGGTAATGACCGATGATAAATGATGGCAAAAGTCTCTTGGTTGTGCATTGATTATTAGCAAGTTAAATGTGAGTGGCAAAAGATACACATACACCGCAACACGCATAACGAGCAATAATTCAATTATTTAGAGTGGGCGTGGTGACTAATGTGGTGACTTNGAGGGGTATAGANGANANAAAGNCCGCTAANTCATTGAGAATTAGCGATCTTAGGTGGTGCCACCAGAAACACAATTCTTTCTTTTGATTTACTCAAAAGTAAACTAATATAGTGTATATTTCTGAATATTAGGAATATTCTTTCTTTATGAATTTTTGAAGANTAAACGAAATACTCNCTTTGGTGTACTAATGNGGTACTAATATAAANAATTTTTTGNATCTTTGTAACGGCAATAAACTATCTCGTTATGAGGACATTCTATTTTCAAACAAAAAAAGAAGTTGGATTGGGCACACTCTATGTGCGAGTCCGAAGCCGGGTGAAAAACCTGCAAATAAAACTTAATAGTCTTATTCAGGTTGATATTCCAACTTGGAATAAGGCAAATAGTAGTATTGATGAATGGAAAAAATTCTCCAAAACAAAGGATGGGAAAATAATAATTGGAAAACTTCAAGCCGTAGATGATGCCATCAGCAATCTGGTTGACCAATCAATTTTTGATAAAACCGCGCTTGATGATGCCATTGCAAATGTTGTTTATGCCGAACAAAGGGAGGAACAAAGACTAAAGGACGAAGCAGAACGCCTTAAACAAGAAGCAGAGGCAAGAAAAAAGGCTGAATTAGAGGCGGCTGAACGCGCAGATGTGATTCGGTTTCTTGAAAGATTCATAGAGGGAATGCGTACAGGGTCAGTAAAATTTAAAGGCGCCAGTTACACGCCAAATACTGTCAAGGGATGGAATAATTTTCTCGGAATACTAAAGAAATTTTATAAAGAAAATCCATTCACGTGGGATACTATCAATAAGAATCTTACTGACAAATTCTTATGTTTTATGGAGCGGGAAGGGTATATGGTATCGGCCATAAATAAATACCTCGTGTCCTTTCGCGCAATGGTTGGTTACGCCATGGAACATGGACTTCACAACAACGCGAACGCGCTTAAATGCTTTACAAAAAGGCGCGTCACGGAAAATGACAAAGCGTGTGAAATATATCTGACAGCCTCGGAACTACAATCTTTATTTGAAATGCCCTTAACTGGACTAAAGTCAGCTATTAGAGATGTTTTTCTGGTTGGATGCTATACCTGCCAGCGTTTTTCAGATTATTCAAGAATAGAAAAAGATAACTTTACTACAACCGCAAGAGGGAACCGGATTGTAAGATTGACTCAAGTTAAAACGCGTAATGAAGTTTGTATCCCTATCTTGAATGATAATTTACTTACTATTGTAGAACGTTACAATTATGATTTGCCAAGAGTCAACGAACAGGTATTAAATCGTTACATAAAGGATATATTAAAGGATTTGTCTAAAGATGTACCCTCTTTAGCAAAGAAGATGCCCACAGTTCTTACNATGAAAGAGAGGGATAANGANGCAANGGGTGANGTAAAATATGAACGCGATATNCGAGGAAATGTCTTAAAGCCACGATATGAATTGGTTAGTAGCCATACTGCTCGGAGAAGTGGCATTACAAATTTGTACTTGACTGGGGATTTCGACCACATACAGATGATGAGTATTTCAGGTCATAAGGATGCGAAAACTTTTATGGAATACATAAAACTATCACTTGATGAAATGGCGGATGAAATATCGAATCGGCTTAATGCCCGTAAAGCCAAAAGCAATGAAGCACTCTTCTAACATAAAGACCGCATATTCAATATCGATATGCGGTCTTTAATGTTATTTCCATACGCCAAGTGCAGCCCTGAGGTCATCCCGACGTTGTTTTCGAGTGCCAAATTGTGACTTGCCTCTGTTTTTCTGGGGAACGTATTCAGTTCCTCTGACTCTTTTGGCAACAAATCGTCCTCCATAGCCAGCCCCATTCTGATTCCGTCGGGGGCCATATAGCCTTTCTATTCGCTTCTTTATTGATTCAACTCTTTAATATAATTAATTGTAAAAAGTATTTGGGATATTTTCTGTAGAAGTTACTTTACCAAGGTGATACCAGACTTGGCACATATAGTACTCATTGCCATTTTCTTCAAAGGTAAGGTCATTGCCCTCTTCGTCTGTCAGTACGACAAATTCAGAAGAAACGACTTCAACTGTGAGCCGGGGAGCATCTTTACGGCGACCATTGATAAGATAAAGAGCATCGTAATGAATTGGGGAGACAATCACATTAATTTCCCCATGCACATCCTCGGATTCCTTTTCCACAACATATCTTTTCGCATTATTGGGATAAACAAATCGATGTTCAATCTTCTGCTCTCCATTCAATATAGNCTTAAAGCAAGGTNNGTNAATTTGAAGTCTTAATATCTCTTNTTTTNTTTCCANCGTGTTCANTTAAACNNAAAAAATCGTCATTNGGNTAAGTCGCCTTTAATAGTTCGATGCGACCTAAGTGAAGGTAATTAAGAGATGCCTCAAGCCTATTCTTTTGGGTTTGTGTCAATCCACTTAATTCCGTCAATTGCACTATTTTAATTGTAGGCTCTATTAAAACATTCAGTGCCTCAATTATAATNTTTGCGTTTNGTTTTATGTGTATAATATCATTATTCATAATGCAAATATACTCATTTTTAACAAATTATCCAACTATGGCGTGATTAAATCACACACTTCTTCATAGAGAAGTGCTACAAGTGGATTGTCTCCGTAACAAGACTTACTATAATTGACTGATGAACTTTTCCAAGCTCCTCCTCAATTGCATAAATCTTTTCAATAACATCTTCAAGTGCCTCTACGGGCAAATCGTATTCGATTGGTTTTATTTTCATATCTGATTTAAGCTGTTTCAGGGCTTTCTGGGCGACCAATCTTGAACCAACCATTCTTGTAATGGCAATGCGAATATCTTCTGCCGGGTCAACCATGACCAATTCATTTGCTTCCATTTTATTACGACTTGTTATAAGATTTTTAGATAGTGCGTCAACCGACTGCTAAAAATCGGCTGCATTGCAGCCGGTCAACGCTTTAAGGTGTAGGAGTCAGGCAAGTCCAGCAAACTTAACCGTTTCCTTTGTCACGGCTAAGAGTTGATTGTACTTGTCATCCAGTTGTGACCACATTCTCTTATAGATGTCGCGGTCACTTTCGGCTTTGTATAACTGCGATGTAAGGCTTTTGTTTTCCTCGGTCAGTTTTGCAACTTCATCTTTAAGGGCGGTCATTGATTCTGCGCCCTCGGTTGGTGTGGCGTGACCTATATCTAGGCCATCCGGGTTTGTTTTTTCTTTTTCCATATCCTTTTCTTGTTGTAATAATTAATTGTTTTTACATCTTTAATCCCAAGATATACCCTATCCATAGGATAGCCCAAAGCATGAATACACCTAATCCTCCAAGGATTAGAGAACCCATAAAATACAAACTATATTGTAGGTATCTTTTCTGTCGTGATGTCATAGTAATCAAATCGAGTAGGCATAGCGGTTAATCATTGGATTATAAGCAAAGAATCGATAATTGCTATAATAGCATCCATCTTCATGCTTAATGAAATCGCCATACATTTTCAGTTCATCGCCCTGCAAAAAGGCGAATTTTGAATAGCCGATGACCTTTGAAACGGCTCTATCCATCTGCATAGACCCATAGCCAAATTTCNCAATAGCCGGGTAGATGATATTCTGAAAAGCGGTTTCGCTATCAGTCATATCACCCTGCGGTGTGATACTCAGTATTCCGTTGTGTGCAAACCATACATCGCCTCGGTTGAAAGGGTGACAGTTGGCTCGCTTGATTGAGCCATGTGTCGCAAGGCGAAAATGTATGATGCAAGGCTCTTCAACTGATACCTTTTTAAGTTGCCTTTTGAAGCTATCGAAACTCATACCCTTATAAAAGGTTGATGGGGATATGAAACCGCAACCGTGGGGATTTGCATTGTAGGCTGCCTTGATGATGTCGTTTTCTGGCATTTTAACGCCTGCCGGCTTTACTATGATGACGCACATAATGATATTCTTTATTTAGATGTTTTGAGGTGATTGTAGGGGTTTTAATCGGTGTCAGGGGTATGTTTCAACCCGTGACCCTGATTGATGTCTTAAAGGCTTGCAAAGTGGCTTGCACGTGCCTTAAAGAATGATTTCTCCTCAGCGTTGAGAAATGGTATCTCGTCGATGCTTCTGACCGGGGCGGTCAGGCGGTTTTTCTTAGACCAGATGACGAGNTTACCGCAAAAGTTAACCCAGTTGATNATTTTCTCATAATTGGTTGTACCTGCGTGCTGACGAAATTCTATCGTCTTGTGGCGGCTGTAACTCATGGGGTTGATTTTGTGATAGCGACAATTATGCAAGGCGTTTTGCACGTCTTGAATGGTGCTGGCTGACTCAAGATAATACTTGTGGTCTTGAATCGTGTTCGCATAATAGGCGTTGTCACTTCTGCGTGATGGTGCCATGAAAGTATCTATGATTGCCTCAAGATACGCATAGTTGACAAAGACGTTGCAATACTGCTTATTTGTCAGTTTTGCGGCTCCTATATGAACGTGAAGACCGCAAGTTGAATTTACCTTTGCATCGGCTGTGTTGAGCGTCTTGCAAGCGTTTTTAAGCAAACGTTTGCCGTCATTGCCTGATAGCACCGGTGACACACACTCAATGGGGTCTGCCATGCCACGAACTGAGCCGTCAGTGGTGAACTTGAAATATGAATGACCATCGCGGTGATTGTAGCCCTCATATTCATACTCCATGCCTGTGCGCTCTGCTGCTGTTCTGATTGCGCCACGATTAACGAAGCACTCCATCTCTACGCCAAAGGTGAAGCGACCTTTGACCGCACCCTCTACACCTGAGAGAATGATGCTGATTTCATAAGGCGTGATGCCTAACTTTGCGAGGGCGGCTTTCTTTG
>WFMC01000202.1 GCA_009177205.1 Bacteroidales bacterium | reverse complement strand
AATTGAGTTCCAAATTCGGGATGATTAATCAAATCATTGGCGAAGCGAAATATTATGCCCGAGGGGAACGTAAAAACGCTTTGGCGAATTTTGAGGAAGCTAAAAAGAGAGGCGTCGCAGAGGCATCCTTATTCTTGGGGCGCCTGGCGATGAATAATTATGATTTTGCCGCTGCACAGAAGCATTATACTGATTACAGGAACCTTAAAAAAAGAAGTAAAAAGCCGGTATCCGAAGAATTGGAAGCAGAGGAATCTTATGTCAAGGAGGGGAAAACTCTCTTTGAAAGAGTGCGCGAATTGGTGGTGATAGATGCTATAAACGTCAACAAAAAAGAATTATTAAATAATTTGAGACTACCGCTTTCGGCAGGAAGAATTGTGGATATAAAAGAGATTCCGGTAAACACAGATGGGAGAGAGACCGGACATTTGGGATATATTTCCGAATCGGGAGAACTGATGATGTGGAGTGAGCAGGATCCCGAGACTGAAATGATGCAGATAATGGAAGCCTATAAGCTTGCAGACGGCACGGTCTCTGATCACCATCCATCCTCTGAGGCTTTAGGGTTAGAAGGAGATGCAATAAATCCGTTTCTTACAGCAGATGGCACAACACTATATTATGCCTCCAATGGTGAAGGAACAATCGGGGGGTATGATATATTCATGGCTACGCGCGACCCTCAGACCGGAGAATATATGCAGCCGGTAAATGCGGGACTCCCTTTCAATTCATATTCCGACGATTATTTTCTTGCCATTGATGAAGAGAATGGTGTTGGATGGTGGGNTACAGATNGTCANTTTTTGNCGAATNATAATATTACTTTATATGTTTTCATATTACCTGAAGAGCGGAAAANTCTNAATTGTAACGATGAAGAGAAAAGGGAGCGCTCAATTCTCGATAACATCCGGGTGACATGGGAAGAGCCCCAAAACTTAGAAGAAGATGAAGAGGATGATGAAGAGATAGCTCAGGAAACTGATGCGAAACCTGACAAAGAAGAATTGGTGGCGTCATATATAGCAAAGGCAGATGAAATAAGAAAGATTCAGCCGGGACAGAAACCTCAGAAGAGGGATTTTAAAATTCCTTTGAAAGGGGGCAAATTTCTCTATTCTTTGGATGATGTGGCGGGAACTGAACAGCGAATGATGATAGAGCAGTATATCCGCCAGGAAAAGACATATAATAAAGATGTGGAGGAATTAGACAAATTGAGGAAAGAGTATTCAAAATCCTCAAATCCGTCTGTAGGACAAAAAATACGAACTCTTGAATCTGCAGTTCAGAAAGAGAAGTTAGGATTGGATCATATATTATCACAATTTTATCGTTCGATAGGGTATAAATAGTTGAGTTGAAGAGATGCCCTGAAAGTTAAAAAATAGCAAATAAACGTTTAAATTGAAAAAAAATGTTTAATTTTGCACATAATAGGCTTTTATGGGCATAAGATTTTTGATAAAATAATCAATAAAGCTTGTAATTAATAACATAATATATTTTAACGATATGAGTTTGAATATCATTGTGCTGGCTAAGCAGGTGCCTGACACCCGCAATGTCGGCAAAGATGCGATGAAAGAGGATGGCACTGTGAATCGTGCTGCTCTCCCCGCGATTTTCAATCCGGAAGACTTGAACGCATTGGAACAAGCATTGAAACTTAAAGAGATGTATCCCGGCACGAAAGTAACCCTTTTGACAATGGGTCCGGCTCGAGCAGCTGAAGTGATTCGTGAAGGGCTCTACCGGGGTGCAGACAAAGGTGTAGTGTTAAGCGACCGCGCATTTGCCGGTGCCGACACACTTGCCACAAGTTATGCATTGAGCGCGGCAATCAAGAAGATAGGGGATTACGACCTGATTCTTGGTGGCAGACAAGCAATTGACGGTGACACTGCACAAGTAGGTCCGCAGGTTGCTGAGAAATTANGCTTACCTCAANTAACATACGCAGAAGATATATTAAAAGCAGAAAATGGCAAAGTGACTGTTAAGCGCAGAATTGAAAGTGGCGTGGAGACAGTTGAAGCTCCTTATCCTATCGTAATAACCGTTAACGGCTCAGCTGAAGAATGTCGTCCTCGCAATGCCAGAGCGGTCATGAAATATAAGAAAGCTGCTGTGCCGAGTGAAGTGGCAAATGACGAAACAAAGAAAGCATTTGTGGAATCTCATCCCGACTTGCAGATTGGCGAATGGAATTGCGAATATGTTGGAGCAGATTTGAGTCAATGTGGACTTGCCGGATCCCCCACCAAGGTAAAAGGGATAGAAAACGTAGTGTTTACCGCTAAAGAAGCTCGCAAAATTGAGGATACTGATGAAGCTCTTGAAGGTTTAATTAAAGAATTAATCGCCAATCACACCATTGGTTGATAAAACTCCCCAAAGAGAATTATTAATTAATGGCTAAAAGAAAATAATAAAATGGCAGACAAAAATAATCTTATAGTTTATTGCGAATACGAAGATGGCAAAGTTGCACATGTCAGTTTGGAACTTCTGACTAAAGGGAGACAACTTGCCGATAAACTTGGAATCAAGTTGGAAGCAATAGTTGCGGGCGACAATCTGAAAGATATAGAAAAGCAGATTTTCCCGTATGGAGTGGACACTATATATAAAGTTGAGGACAAGCGTCTTTATCCCTATACATCTTTGCCCCATTCATCAATACTGATCAATCTCTTTAAAGAGAAAGAGCCGCGTATCGCTTTTATGGGTGCAACATCAATTGGTCGCGATCTCGGACCGCGTGTCAGCAGCGCGCTCCACAGCGGCTTGACCGCAGACTGCACATCTCTGGAAATTGGCGACTACACCGATGCTAAAACCGGCAAGGAATATAAAGATTTGTTATATCAAATCCGTCCGGCATTCGGCGGCAATATCGTTGCCACAATTGTGAATCCTGATCATCGTCCTCAAATGGCTACAGTGCGCGAAGGGGTGATGAAAAAAGAGGTCAAAGACAGCAACTATTCCGGACAGGTTGTCAATTTAAAAGCTGAAGATTACACTAATCCGGAAGATTTCGTGGTTGACATCATCGATCGTCAAGTTGAAAAATCAAAAGTTAATTTGAAAGGAAGTCCGATTATCGTAGCGGGCGGCTATGGCGTGGGTAGCAAAGAAAACTTTGATCTTCTTGAGAAATTGGCTGATACGCTTGGTGGCGAACTCGGAGCGAGTCGTGCGGCAGTGGATGCGGGTTGGATTGATCATGACCGTCAGATTGGTCAGACCGGCGTAACAGTTCGACCGAAACTCTATATCGCCTGCGGCATTTCAGGACAAATCCAGCACATTGCCGGAATGCAGGACTCATCTCTCATCATATCAATCAACAGTGATCCTGAAGCTCCTATCAATAAGATTGCAGATGTTGTGATCACGGGCAAGATGGAAGACATAGTGCCGAAGTTGATAAAATATTATAAAAAGAATTCAAAATAATCAGCAATAGAGCCTCTTAAATAAAAGAGACAATTAGCGAATATTTAAAACAATGGCAAATTTTTATACAGATAATCCCGACCTCAAGCATCATCTGAATCATCCGATGATGAAGAAAATCGTAGCTTTAAAAGAGCGTGATTTTGAAGAGGCTGATAAATATGATTATGCACCTCAGGATTTTGAGGATGCAATGGATAATTATGACAAGGTGTTGGAAATAGTTGGCGACATCTGCGGCAATATTGTAGCTGAAAATGCAGAAGATGTTGACCACAATGGTCCGAAAGTTGTCAATAACAGAGTCGTATATGCTGAAGGCACTCAAAAAAATCTTGATGCCACTCGCAAAGCTGGCTTAATGGGAATGTCAATGCCTCGTAGATTGGGAGGTCTGAATTTCCCGATAACTCCTTACATCATGGCTGCAGATATCGTCAGCCGTGCGGATGCCGGATTTGAAAATCTTTGGGGTCTTCAAGATTGTGCAGAGACAATCTATGAATTCGCAGATGAAGAGCAAAAGAATAAATATATTCCGAGAGTATGTGCCGGTGAGACCATGTCAATGGACCTTACAGAGCCTGACGCAGGTTCAGACTTGCAGAGTGTGATGCTCAAAGCGACACAAAAAGAGGATGGCTCATGGGTATTGAATGGTGTTAAGCGTTTTATCACCAATGGCGACTCTGATATTCACCTTGTGCTTGCACGTTCCGAAGACGGCAGCCGTGACGGTCGCGGATTGTCTATGTTTATATATGACAAACGCAATGGTGGGGTTAATGTGCGCCGCATTGAAAACAAGATGGGTATCAAGGGGAGTCCGACTTGTGAACTTACCTATAAAGATGCACCGGCTGAACTTGTCGGCTCTCGCAGATTGGGTCTTATCAAATATGTAATGGCTTTGATGAACGGCGCTCGTCTGGGTATTGCCGCCCAGAGTGTCGGATTGAGTGAAATCGCTTATCGCGAGGCATTGCAATATGCAAAAGAACGTGAGCAATTCGGCAAAGCCATCATCAACTTCCCTGCAGTGGCAGAAATATTGTCGGTAATGAAAGCAAAGCTTGATGCAAGTCGCACACTACTCTATGCTTGCGCAAGATTTGTGGATATGTATAAAATCTATGATGATATTGCAAAGGAGCGTCAGCTGACAGTTGAGGAAAAGAAAGAAGCAAAATATTATAGCAAACTTGCCGATGCCTTCACTCCTCTCGCCAAAGGNATGACTTCAGAATTTGCCAACCAGAATGCTTACGNTTGCATTNAAATTCACGGTGGATCGGGTTTTATGAAAGACTATGCTTGTGAAAGAGTATATCGTGACGCCCGCATCACAAGCATTTATGAAGGTACAACACAACTACAGGTTGTTGCAGCTATTCGCCACGTCACCACCGGCACTTATCTCAACAAGATTCAAGAGATGGAAGCAGAGCAAGTGGTGCCCGAAGATGAAGGAATCAAGAATACTCTGGTGTTTATGACTCAGCAATATGCCAACGCTGTGCAGAGTGTATTGGGAGTGAAAGACTCCGGTTATCAAGATTTCATGGCTCGCCGCTTGGTGGAAATGGCAGGTCATATCATCATGGGATATCTTCTTCTCGAAGACACTCAGAGAAATGAAAGTTTCCGTAAGNNTCTGCACGTATATGTGAATTANGCTCAGGCAGAAGTGGCAAAGCATGCTGANTTTATCGGCAACTTCCGNCCGGNAGAGATAAAGGATTATCTATATGAAACTTCAGAAGATACCAAGGAATAAGAATATTTGAAAGATAAAAGAATCCGGGCAGCTGAGAAAACTGTCCGGATTCTTTATATTTTACATGATTGAAAAATGCAATTTAATACCCGTAAATTTGGCTGAATGAAAAAAAAATAGTAATTTTGTGGCGGTTTTGCGGAATTTGTGCAAAATCATTGTAATTTAAAACATTAAATAATATTATGAATCGTTACGAAACCGTTTTCATTTTAACTCCCGTTTTATCTGATGAGCAGATGAAGGAAGCGGTTGGCAAATTCAAAGGTGTTCTCGAAGAGAACGGCGCGAAGATTGTCAATGAAGAGGAGTGGGGACTTCGCAAACTTGCGTATCCTATTCAGAAAAAATCAACAGGCTTTTATTGCTTGTTGGAATTTGAAGCAGATCCTTCAATTGTAAAAAAACTTGACGTGGCATATCGTCGCGACGAGCGTGTGATTCGTTTCTTGACATTCCGTCTGGATAAATATGCAGTGGAATATGCAGAGAAGCGTCGCAATTTGAGAGCAAAAAAAGCAAGTGAAAAACCCGCCGAAGCATCAGCAGAGGCTACAGCAGAGTAAATTATGGCAGCTAACAGCGAAATTCGTTATCTTACTCCGTTATCAGTAGATACAAAGAAGAAGAAATACTGTCGTTTCAAACGCAGTGGCATCAAATATATCGATTACAAGGATCCCGAATTTTTGAAGAAATTTTTGAACGAGCAAGGAAAGATTCTTCCTCGTCGCATCACGGGAACAAGTTTGAAATTCCAACGCCGAGTTGCTCAGGCAGTTAAGCGTGCACGTCATTTGGCATTGCTACCCTACGTTACTGACTTAATGAAATAATTGTTTCACTTTTCTAAATCAAAATTGTAATGAAAATTATCCTTAAAGAGAACATACCCGGACTGGGTTACAAAGATGATGTAGTGGAAGTGAAAGACGGCTATGGTCGTAATTATCTCATTCCGCAAGGTAAATGCATCATTGCTTCTGACGCAGCTTTGAAGCAATTGAAAGAAGATCTTAAGCAACGCGCTCACAAGATTGCTAAAGCTAAAGCAGATGCAGAAGAGGCAGCTAAGGCATTGGAAGGCTTGAAGCTTACCATCTCTGCCAAGACAGGCGCAAATGGTGTTGTTTATGGCAGTGTGGGTGCTCCTCAGATTGCTGAAGCATTGGCTAAGCTCGGTCATGAAATCGACAAGAAAATCATTTCTGTTAAGCAACCTGTTAAATTAATAGGAGAATATGTAGCCACAGTGAAATTCCATAAGGAAGTTGAAACTGAAGTTGCATTTGTTGTAATCAGTGAAGATGCTCCCGCATCTGCTGAAGCTCCTAAAGAAGAGGTGGCAGAATAAGAAGATTCTAAATTCTTAATTCATTATATATAGATTCCATCGGCAGACAATGTCGGCGGAATCTTTTTTCTTTAATTAAAAGCCGAGATAATGAAGCTGAAAATAAAAATAGGTTAAAACTTTGAATTTGGAATAGAAATTAGTAAATTTGTAAATGGATAAAAGTGTCAAATTGAAAAGAATATAAACAAACAAAATATATGAGATTTAACGTATCAGGAAAAGCTCTGCAAACGCAATTGCAGGCAGTCAGCAAAGTTATCAATTCAAAGAATGCGATGTCAATTCTGGATAACTTTTTATTGCGTGTAGAAGGTGATAAACTTCACATAATCGGCAGCGACCAGGAAAATGTAATGGAAGCGACTGTAGAGATTATGGATGTTGAAGGGGAAGGAGAAATTGCAGTGCTTGCAAAACGTCTTTTGGAAGTTGTGAAAGAGGTGAGCAATCAGCCGCTTAAATTCTATATCAATGAATCCACTAAGGAAATAGACATTAATTTCAATAATGGTCATTTTAATTTCACCGGGGTTGATGCAGCCGAGTATCCTCGTAAAAAACCGCATGAAGAGAATGCGCTTGAATTTACTTTAGGAACTTCTGTTGTGGCATCCGGAATTGAGGGCACTCTTTTTGCCGCCAGTGTGGATATGATTCGCCCGATTATGACCGGTATTTTCTGGGATATAGAGCCGAATAATTTTACATTCGTCAGTTCAGACACCCAAAAATTGGTGAAGTATGAATTGCACAATGTTGAAACAGGCTTGACCAATAGTTTTATGCTTCCCGCAAAGCCAGCCGGAATCCTTAAAAATCTTCTTGAGAAGGAGGAGGGTGATGTCAAAATAGTGAAG
>WFMC01000188.1 GCA_009177205.1 Bacteroidales bacterium | reverse complement strand
GAATGAGGCGGTGCGTTACATAGATCATCAATGGCGTAATGCTGATGCTCCGGATGAAATGTCATCGCGCGAAGTGATTCAAAGTCTCTTCTTCTCTGACAAGCGTTATGACCTCGGTGAAGTCGGTCGCTATAGAATCAATAAGAAATTAAATCTTGACACTCCGGCTGACGTAAAGGTTTTGACTCGTGAAGATATCGTATCTATCATTAAATATCTCATTGAGCTTATTAATTCGAAGAGTGAAGTTGACGATATCGACCACTTGAGCAATCGTCGCGTGCGCACCGTTGGCGAGCAACTTTATAATCAGTTCGGTGTGGGTCTTGCTCGTATGGCACGCACAATCCGCGAGCGTATGAACGTAAGAGATAATGAAGTGTTCACTCCGATAGATTTGATTAATGCGAAAACTATCTCTTCCGTTATCAATACTTTCTTCGGAACTAACGCTCTGTCTCAATTTATGGACCAGACCAATCCTTTGGCTGAAATTACTCACAAGCGCAGAATGTCAGCGTTGGGTCCCGGCGGTCTGTCGCGTGAACGTGCCGGTTTTGAGGTGCGCGACGTACACTATACTCACTATGGTCGTCTTTGTCCTATCGAGACTCCTGAAGGTCCGAATATCGGCTTGATTTCATCTCTTTGTGTATATGCCAAAATTAACTCTTTGGGTTTCATTGAGACTCCTTATAGAAAAGTGGCTGACGCCAAAGTTGATCTGAATAATGATGATGTTGTATATCTTACCGCAGAGGTTGAGGAAGGAAAAACTATCGCACAAGGCAATGCACCTTTGAATGATGATGGCACATTTATAAGAAATAAAGTTAAAGCGCGTCTTGGCGCTGACTTCCCGATTGTGCCTCCGCAGGATGTAGAGTTGATGGACGTAGCTCCGATTCAGATCGCTTCAATCGCCGCTTCATTGATTCNATTCCTGGAGCATGATGACGCCAACCGTGCATTGATGGGATCTANCATGATGCGTCAGGCAGTGCCATTGCTCANAAGCGANGCTCCGATTGTCGGAACAGGNATTGAGGGTCCGCTGATTAAAGACTCACGTACTCAAATTGTGGCAGAAGGTGATGGCGTTATTGACTATGTTGATGCAACTGTCATCCGCATTAATTATGACCGCACTGAAGATGAGGAATTCGTTAGTTTCGAACCCTCTTTAAAAGAATATAAGATTCCCAAATTCCGTCGCACCAACCAGGGCACAACAATTGATCTACGCCCGATTTGCAATGCCGGCGATAGAGTAAAGAAAGGTGATATCCTTACTGAAGGTTATTCCACAGAAAAGGGAGAACTCGCATTGGGCAGAAACTTAAAAGTGGCATTCATGCCGTGGAAGGGTTATAACTATGAGGATGCTATTGTGCTTAACGAGCGCATGGTGAAAGAGGATATTCTGACCTCTGTGCACGTTGATGAATATACTTTGGAAGTGCGCGAAACTAAACGTGGTATGGAAGAACTCACATCTGATATTCCTAATGTGAGTGAGGATGCCACAAAAGATTTGGATGAGCGCGGCATCATACGTGTGGGTGCACACGTCGTGCCCGGAGACATTATGATTGGTAAAATCACTCCGAAAGGAGAAAGCGACCCGACTCCTGAAGAGAAACTTTTGCGCGCAATCTTCGGTGATAAAGCAGGCGATGTTAAAGATGCTTCATTAAAGGCTTCTCCATCGTTGAAAGGTGTAGTTATCGGCACAAACCTTTTCTCGCGTGCAATGAAGAAAAAGACTTCAAAGAAGAGTGCAAATGCTCAATTGCCGATGCTTGACGAGGAATATGAAGAGAAGCAGAGCGATTTGAAAGCTATCCTCGTGGATAAACTTAACACTTTGCTTAAAGGTCAAGTTTCAGAAGGTGTGAAAGACTTCATTGGTGCTGACATTGTGGAAAAAGGTCAGAATTTTGATGATGTTGCTTTTGGCACAATAGATTATGAAACTGTAAATCTTTCCAACTGGACTTCAGATGAAAGATTAAACAAGATGGTTTCAGAACTCATCACCAATTATCTTCGCAAGTCAAAAGAGATTGACAGTGAATTGCGTCGCAAGAAATTTGATATCACTATAGGAGACGAACTCCCCTCCGGCATCATGCAAATGGCGAAAGTTTATATCGCCAAGAAGCGTAAAATCGGTGTCGGAGACAAGATGGCAGGTCGCCACGGTAATAAGGGTATCGTATCAAGAGTTGTACGTCAGGAAGATATGCCGTTCCTCGAAGATGGTACTCCCGTAGATATCGTGTTGAATCCGCTTGGTGTGCCTTCTCGTATGANCCTTGGTCAGATATTCGAGACTGTTCTCGGATGGGCAGGCAAAGAACTCGGCGAGAAATTTGCAACTCCTATTTTCGNCGGTGCTTCACTTGATGATCTGAATGAATGGACTGACAAAGCAGGACTTCCGAGATATGGTANGNCTTATCTTTATGATGGCGGCACAGGTGATCGTTTCGACCAACCCGCTACAGTCGGAGTGATTTACATGCTTAAACTAGGTCACATGGTAGAAGATAAGATGCACGCCCGTTCAATCGGTCCATACTCTCTTATCACTCAGCAACCTCTCGGTGGTAAAGCTCAATTCGGTGGTCAACGTTTCGGTGAGATGGAGGTTTGGGCACTTGAAGCCTTCGGTGCGAGCCATATTCTTCAAGAGATTCTAACCATTAAGTCTGATGACGTAACCGGCAGATCAAAGGCTTACGAAGCAATCGTTAAAGGCGATCCGATGCCTAATCCGGGTATTCCGGAATCTCTCAATGTGCTTCTTCACGAACTTCGTGGATTGGGATTGAGCATCACATTGGAATAAAGTATCGAAAATTAAATTAAGTCAAATAGAAAAATATC
Organism: Bacteroidales bacterium; assembly: GCA_009177205.1. GTDB lineage: Bacteria > Bacteroidota > Bacteroidia > Bacteroidales > Muribaculaceae > Lepagella. Next base: position 2,500 of record WFMC01000188.1, on the reverse strand, counting down.
ATATAGAAAATGGCTTTTAGAAGAGACAACAAAATAAAGAGCAATTTCTCAAAAATCACAGTTGGACTTGCTTCTCCCGAAGAAATTAAGGAGAAATCCAGCGGAGAAGTTCTCAAACCTGAAACCATCAACTATCGCACTTACAAACCGGAGCGCGACGGTCTTTTCTGTGAGAAGATTTTCGGTCCGGTAAAAGATTATGAGTGCCATTGCGGAAAATATAAGAGAATCCGCTATAAAGGCATTGTGTGTGATCGTTGTGGTGTTGAAGTCACTGAGAAGAAAGTGCGTCGTGAGAGAATGGGTCATATCGAATTGGTGGTGCAGGTTGCTCACATTTGGTATTTTCGTTCGCTTCCCAATAAGATTGGTTATCTTTTGGGTCTCCCTTCAAAGAAACTTGATTCAGTTATCTATTACGAAAAATATATTGTCATAAATCCTGGCAACGTAACTATAAAAGATCCCAAATCTAAAGATAAGGAGCGCAAATTAGAAAAGATGGAGCTTCTGTCGGAAGAGGAATATCTCCAGATCATGGACTCCCTCCCCGAGGAAAATCAATATCTGGATGATAATGATCCGAATAAGTTTGTGGCTAAAATGGGTGCTGGAGGGATATATGATTTGTTGAAAGATATTGACCTTAAAGCTNTCNCTGCAGAGTNGCGTNANATCGCAAACNCNGATGNCNCTCANCAACGCNAGACTGAAGCTTTGANACGNCNTCAGGTTGTCAACAGTTTCTTGAATTCNGCTGNCCGCAACAAGCCCGAATGGATGATTCTNANGGCAGTGCCAGTAATCCCGCCNGAGTTGCGTCCTCTCGTTCCCCTTGATGGCGGACGTTTCGCAACTTCCGATTTGAATGACTTGTATCGTCGCGTGATTATCCGCAATAATCGTCTGAAACGTCTTATTGACATTCAGGCTCCCGAAGTAATTCTGCGTAATGAAAAGCGCCTGCTGCAGGAAGCTGTGGACTCACTTCTTGACAACAGCCGCAAGTCTTCAGCAGTGAAGAGTGATGTGAATCGCCCGTTGAAATCCCTTTCTGACTCTTTGAAAGGTAAGCAAGGTCGTTTCCGTCAAAACCTCTTGGGTAAGCGTGTTGACTATTCAGCTCGTTCGGTTATCGTTGTAGGTCCGGAATTAAAAATGCATGAATGTGGCATTCCCAAACTCATGGCTGCCGAACTTTACAAACCCTTCGTGATTCGCAAACTTATCGAACGCGGAATCGTGAAGACTGTGAAGAGTGCAAAGAAAATTGTAGACCGTAAGGAACCCGTTGTTTGGGATATTCTCGAACACGTTATGAAGGGTCATCCGGTGCTTCTCAACCGTGCCCCGACTCTTCACCGTCTCGGTATTCAAGCATTCCAGCCTAAAATGATTGAGGGTAAGGCAATTCAATTGCACCCGTTGGCTTGTACGGCATTCAACGCCGACTTCGACGGTGACCAAATGGCTGTGCATCTTCCCTTAGGCAATGAGGCCATCCTGGAGGCTCAAATGTTGATGCTTGGCGCTCACAATATCTTGAACCCTGCTAATGGCGCTCCTATCACCGTGCCTTCACAAGACATGGTGCTCGGACTCTATTATATCACAAAACTTCGTAAAGGCGACAAAGGAGAGGGCACAATATTCTATGGGCCCGAAGAAGCTGAAATTGCATATAATGAAGGAAAAGTAACTCTTCACGCTCCTGTAAGCGTTTATGTTGATGACCTGGACGAGAACGGAAATCTTGTGAAGGTTCTTAAGAAAGACACCTCTGTCGGCAGAGTATTGTTTAATCAATACGTACCGAAAGAGATAGGGTATGTGAATGAGATTATTTCAAAGAAATCACTTCGCACGATTATCTCCAACGTTATTAAAGCTTGTGGTGTCACTCGTTCAGCGCAATTCCTTGACGATATCAAAAACCTCGGATATCGCATGGCATTTAAGGGTGGTTTGAGCTTCAACCTTGGAGACGTCATCATCCCCGTGGAAAAAGAGGAATTAGTGAATAAGGGACATGCCCAAGTAGAGGAGATCATGAATAACTATCAGATGGGTTTCATTACTCCACAGGATAGATATAATCAGGTGATTGAGGTCTGGACAGATGTCAATAAGAAATTGGCTGACACTTTGATGGATCAGATGAAAGCGGATCAGCAAGGGTTNANCTCAGTCTATNTGATGCTTGACTCCGGTGCTCGTGGTAGTNAAGACCANATTCGTCAGTTGTCAGGAATGCGTGGTCTTATGGCNAAACCGCANAANGCAGGTGNAGAGGGTGGTCAGATCATTGAAAACCCGATTCTTGCAAACTTTAAAGAAGGATTGTCAGTTTTGGAATACTTCATTTCCACTCACGGTGCCCGTAAGGGTCTTGCCGACACCGCGCTTAAGACTGCCGACGCCGGCTACTTGACACGTCGTCTTGTAGACGTGGCTCATGATGTAATCATCAATGAGGAAGACTGCGGCACTCTTCGCGGAC
>WFMC01000180.1 GCA_009177205.1 Bacteroidales bacterium | reverse complement strand
TTCATAGAAATAGAGTAGCTTGCCACGCTTATAGCTCGGTATGGGATCATACGGAGCTTTAATGCCACGGTAGAGTGACGAAAGTGACTTGCCGATTATAGTGCAAGCCTCTTTCGCATACACTATTCTGCGTTTGGGCTTGTGATGGTTNAAAGGGTTNGCGATGCCTACCTTTTCNAGCAACTCAAGCACTCGNTCNAGTTTTTCNGANAGACCNCCNACNACGTNTGGCAGTTGGTCAAATGTAATTGTGTTAGAATTCATATTCGTTGGATTTAGTGAGTTTCTGAAATTCTAACACAAAGCAAATTAGTGAGTTGTCGGTGACCAACAGACACATCAAAATAACCGAGAATAACCACTCTACGGATTATAACCTATTGAGTCTCAGTTAGGATTACGCTATGTTTTTTCGTATGGTGATTGAGTGAAAATTGGAGTGATTTTGCAGTTAAGATTACCGTTCACTCCAATTGTGCAATAATCTCAAATGCCTCCTCGTTAGAAATGAGTAAATTTGCAATATGAACAAGGAATATAAACCGGACGATAAGTTCAAATGATGGGCAAGAGCATTGCAATATGTGAGATTTATAAATGATAATATATGGGTACATTAAAAAATATATTGGAAGGATTTAAGCCTAGCTCGGAGGCTGAACTTGGCGAATGGTTTAAGGGCTTAGCGGTTGCATTCCTTTATGGTGGGTATATCTCGGTGTCAGATTACAAAGAAGAGAGGTATAGAATTTTCATTCGTACAGTTGAGTTCTATTGTCATTATGAGGGTGAAGATGAGAAAGATATGCCCAAAGACCCGATTGTATATCACCGAAATGGTAAATATGTCGAAGGCGAAGTGCCTTATTTCCCGTTAATGTCATTCCATGCACATGCATCAGGATATGATATTACTTTTGAGAACTTTGATTTAAAACTTCGTTCATCAGCGTTAATTCGTGCGTATGAAGTATACGATGTGGCACGAAACACGTATTTACACTATGATCGGGTGAAGAAGTTATTCGTCAGTTGTAAAGATACAAAGGATAGAGTTAATAAGCAATCAACCTATCTCTACAACTTTCTTAACGGTTTTTCTGACAACAATATAAAGTGGATAGATGCTTTAAGAAATAAATCAGAAGGCTTCAAAATCGCACCTCGTCAGAATGTATATTTGTACGATGAAGATGAGAATAAATTATCGACAAAAGATACTCGTTTATGGAGTTTTACCCGCAAGGAGGANATTCCGGATTAGGTTTGCCGTTTTGGATACGGTTTAATGTTCATGTTGTCTCTAACTTTGCGCTGTTCAACCTAAACACCGTAAGTTATGAGGACAATTNACTACTTCTCTCCATGGCTAAAAAGCCTTAAGAAATATCAGCCGNTATGGGCGCAGATTGAGTCTGNGCTCNCNGCNGAAAATGAGANTTACGANTTTATACCNAACNCTGCNGATATTTGGGTNCGTGATTTTATGCCTTTCCAACGGCATGATGGTGAATTTGTNGTTTATCGCTATAATCCCGACTATCTGCAAGGCAAGAACTCCAGATATGTGACCAATTGTCGCGATGCTTTTCTTGCGATAGGAGGAAGCGATGCACTATCATCTTCAATATGCAATCACACTAATCTTATAATTGATGGTGGCAACATGATACGTTGCACCGATAAGGATGGTGTGGACTGCGTTATCATGACAACTAAGGTTCTGTATGAAAATCCCGGGATTTCACATCATGAAATCTTACTTGCACTTGACGACATATTCAATGCCGAAGTAATACTCATTCCTTGGGACACTGAAGAAAAAACCGGTCATGCCGACGGAATGGTCAGAAGTCTCGGTAAAGGGCGGCTTCTGATGAATTGCTATGCCGACATGGATCCCAATCTCGGAATGGCTATAAAGAAGGCTCTTGATAATCGATTTGAGATTCAAGAGTTGAAATATGGCGATAAGTTTCGTGAGAATAGTTGGTGTCATCTTAACTTCCTTGAATTGAGAAACGCAATACTTGTTCCGACTTCAAGTATTGCGTCTGATAAAGTTGCCGTGGAACAACTTGAAAATATTATTGGCAAGAAATGTATCCCCATTTCTATGGCAAAAATTATATCCGATGGTGGTGCAATGCACTGCATTTCGTGGAGCATGAATACTCGAATCTTAAGGGAAGAGAAAATTAACTTTGGGCATCCACTATTTGCTCCTCAATGTCTCTAACCCAACTAAAAAAAATTTATAATGGATAGAATCACTCATTCACTACAGGCATATCTGAAGTCTGCCAGGATCAAATATCAAACCCTTTTTAATTCTGATACGGGAAACAAAATTGGAAATCCCACTTCAACAAGTTTTCATATCAAGAATTCAGAAGATCCGGGTCAAGTTGCGGACATCGTTATTGATGTATTTCCCAACAATAGTCAGTTTTTCCTTTCGGCTCATCCTAGAGTAATTATTGATAGCAAGGGAATTGACAAGATAAGGGCGCTGGAAATCAAGTGGAAGGCATGTGGATTATTTACTAGAATAGACGTATCTGAAGAAATGGGAGTGGTGGATGATGACCGCTATTGTTTCTCGTTAATACTTAAAGGCATAAGCGACCTAAATGGATCATCGGAATATATTTGGAAGAAGTATATCGAAATCCTTAAAAGCGACACATTTGAAGCATGGAATAAAATGGCTGCGTTATCTATTCCATAAGATGCTGCGACCATCTACTCGACTATACCGACCCACAACTCTGTTATCAATTCCTCCTCTGATGTCTCGGTGGGGGAATTGAGGTATTTCTCCATATACGGGACAGCGATGTCAATTTTTAAATCACTATTGTTGATTGTAGCAATCACCTCATCATAAAATGAAGTTAAGCTATCATAATTGCCTTTGTGTGTAAAGACGGCATATTTTCGTGATGGAATTAATCTCCAGCCAATACTACCGGTAATATCTTTGTTTAGTTCTGACGAATGGACTCTTTGATATAAGATGCCGGAAATAAATGTTCCAGAATCATTATCACCTGAGATATATTGATCAATTGCANAACCAACATATCCTGATACTTTTGCTTTTGGATACCTCGTCGAAACAAATGCTTCAATTTTATCCCAATTATTCGCCTCAAATTCACAAGTTGAGCACTCATCATAATGAATAACCAACTGTTTATAAAAGAGTATGCATTCGGGCTGATATTCTTTTCTAAAAGGAAGATGAATGGCAGAATCTCTGACAACGATACCTCTGAGAGAATCAATATTAGCGACTCCGTTTTTTCGCATCAGCCTATAAATCCCATTTGGACAGTTAAAGCCTATTGAATAAGCCGCCTGTGTTTTTGAAACGGTAGGGTATAATCTGAATATACGAGCTGCATATTCGGCACGTCTTCCGGATACATAGTCCACCAGATTCTGACCGGTGTATGCTTTAAAGTAATTTCGTAAGCTGCGCACGGACAATCCGGAGGCAACTGCCAATGATGATACTGAAGTGGCATCGTTGAAATCTTTGGCGCATATACCATTAAAAGCAGCAGACTCTTCAATGAGCCTTAAGACCACTTGAAGTTTCTTTTCAATATCTTTCGTGATTATCTCCATTATATATGTTAGAATTTTTATTTTATGGATACCAAGCTAACAAAAATATATATAATTCGCATAATTTGCATCATTAGAGTCCCGTAAAAATCGGGACGAGTTAAAATCAAATAAATTTGGCCCGTTGGGTCTG
>WFMC01000156.1 GCA_009177205.1 Bacteroidales bacterium | reverse complement strand
ACATTTCCAGGACTCGCATCACATCAGCCGTAATAACAAGAAAGATCGCCATATCGGATATTTTGAAGGAAAAATTAAAATTATAAATTAAGAATTAAAAAATGCAATTAAAAAAACTATATTCTTAATAGAAAATGTAGATTCTAAATGGAAAAGAGAAATTTATCGAAAAGTTTTTGTTAATTTTGCAAAATTGGGTAGGTATGGAAAAATTCTAATTTGCAGATGAAGAATATCAGAAATTTTTGCATAATCGCGCATATTGACCATGGTAAATCTACTTTGGCAGACCGTCTTCTTGAGCGAACCAACACCATTTCTGAAAAAGATATGGAGGCACAGGTGCTTGACGATATGGAGCTGGAGCGCGAACGCGGCATTACAATCAAATCTCATGCCATTCAAATGGATTACAAGCAGGATGGCGAAGAGTATATATTAAATCTTATTGACACCCCGGGACACGTAGACTTTTCATACGAAGTTTCCCGCTCAATCGCAGCTTGCGAAGGAGCCTTATTAATTGTGGATGCTTCGCAAGGGATTCAAGCACAGACCATTTCCAATCTGTATATGGCAATTGACAATGATTTGGAAATTATTCCGGTCATCAATAAATGCGATTTGGAAAGCGCCAACCCGGATGAGGTTGAAGATCAGATTGTAGATCTTTTGGGTTGCGACAGATCTGATATTATTCGCGCTTCGGGCAAAACCGGACAGGGTGTAGATGATATTTTACGCGCGATAGTTGAAAAGATTCCGGCACCAAAGGGAGACGAGAATGCTCCCCTTCAGGCTCTGATTTTTGATTCTGTTTTCAATCCTTTCCGCGGAATTATAGCATATTACAAGGTCATCAACGGAAAGTTACATAAGGATGATTTTGTGAAATTTGTAGCTACCGGTAAAGAGTATCATGCTGATGAAGTGGGCATATTGAAACTTGATATGGTGCCTAAGAAAGAGATTTGCGCTGGCAATGTTGGTTACATTATCTCCGGCATAAAAACTTCAAAAGAGGTCAAAGTGGGAGACACAATCACTCACGTTGCCAACCCTTGCGATAAAGCAATCGAAGGATTTGAGGAAGTGAAGCCGATGGTGTTTGCCGGAGTTTATCCCATTGATGCGGAAGACTTTGAAAATTTGCGGGCATCGCTTGAAAAACTCCAATTGAATGATGCTTCTTTGACATTCCAGCCGGAATCTTCAGCCGCGCTCGGGTTTGGCTTCAGATGCGGTTTTCTGGGTTTATTGCACATGGAAATTGTGCAGGAGCGTCTGAGCCGAGAGTTCGGAATGGAGGTTATCACTACTGTGCCGAATGTAAGTTATCTTGTTTATGACAAAAAGGGTAATGCTCCAATAGAAGTCCACAACCCCAGCGGACTCCCCGAATNAACTTTNANTGACCACATCGAANAACNCTATATTCGCGCCACCATTATAACACAAGCCGATTACATTGGTCCGATTATGACATTGTGTCTCGGAAAACGCGGAGAGTTGGTGAAGCAGGAATATATCTCCGGCAACAGAATGGAAATAACATTCGATTTGCCGCTGGGAGAAATTGTGATTGACTTCTACGACAAATTGAAGTCAATCTCAAAAGGTTATGCATCATTTGACTATCACCTGAACGGATTCAGAGAATCCAAACTCGTGAAGCTGGATATTCTTCTTAATGGAGAAAGCGTAGATGCTCNTTCTACCTTGACACACGCAGATAATGCCGTAAGATTCGGAAGGAGAATGTGTGAAAAATTGAAAGAATTGATTCCACGACAACAATTTGACATCGCTATTCAAGCGGCTATAGGAGCAAAGATTATAGCTCGCGAAACAATAAAAGCGGTGAGAAAGGATGTTACTGCGAAATGTTATGGTGGAGACATATCCCGTAAGCGCAAATTGCTCGAGAAGCAAAAGCAGGGAAAGAAGAGAATGAANCAGATTGGTTCTGTGGAGGTTCCGCAAAAAGCCTTCCTTGCCGTTTTGAAANTAGATTAAATTATCANCAAAAAATAGTACTCAACAAAAGAAAAACTCAGAAGCCATGTCAGAAATAATGTATTCAGCCCGGAAGACATTAAAAAGCCTCACAAAGGGTGGAAATGCCTTGATGATTGCCACAGTCCTGGCATTATTAGTAGTGAATCTTCCATTCCTGCATGATTTTTACAATGATTTGTGGACTCATGAAGTGAGATTGCAAATAGGGAATTTCAACTTATTCTCTCACAACGGTCATGCCATGTCGCTCGGAGCGTTTGTCAACGATGCCCTTATGGCTATCTTCTTCTTTACTGTGGGATTGGAGATTAAAAGAGAGGTTCTTGTAGGTGAATTATCATCTGTCAGAAAAGCGTTATTACCTATAATCGGGGCTTGCGGCGGAATGATAGTGCCTGTGATTATCTATTATCTTCTGGCGCGCAATACTCCTTACGAGGGTGGAATGGCAATTCCGATGGCAACTGATATAGCTTTCTCGCTCGGAGTGCTTTCAATGTTAGGCAAAAGAGTTCCAATCGGATTAAAAATATTTTTGACCACTCTGGCTGTGGTAGACGATATAGGAGGTATTTTGGTTATCGCTGTGTTCTATACGTCTCAGATTAATTACTGGATGCTGATAGCGGCAGCGGGAGTGATTTGCTTATTGATTGTTGGAGGGGGATGGCTTAAAATCCAATCAAAATTATTCTATTTGATTTTCGGTACGGCTGTGTGGTTTCTCTTCTTANATGCCGGGATTCACCCCACAATTGCCGGAGTATTGATTGCCTTCACAATTCCTGCAAAACCTATGTCGGCTCCGCAAGGCTTTATCAAGACTATCAGAAAGAATATAGCACATTTCTCTCAATCAGATGATGACAAATTGTCGGCACGCACAATTCTTGACAGTCAACAGATGGATTGGCTGAAGCAGATAGAATCCGCTTCAGATAAGGTTATTTCCCCGCTTCAAGATTTGGAAGATACTTTGAGTCCTCTCGTAAACAGTTTGATATTGCCACTTTTTGCCTTTGCAAATGCCGGAATATTCTTTGGAGATATGGCTCCCAAGGATGTTGTTTCNGGAGTTAGTCTTGCTATTATTTGCGGCTTGGTGATCGGTAAGTTCCTCGGCATTTTGAGCTTCTCATGGATGGCGATTAAGTGTAAGATCGCCCCGATGCCTAAGGGTGGTAATTGGGCGAGAATGGCTTCCGTATCCATGTTGGGCGGTATCGGGTTTACCGTATCCTTGTTTATTGCCGGCTTGAGTTTTGATGCAAATGATGTATATCAGTCTTTAATGCTGAATGAGGCGAAGCTCGGTATTTTGTCAGGCTCTATAATTGCCGGTATCTTAGGCTATTTAATGTTAAGATTAACTCTTCCCAAGGAAGATCAGGATCAAGGTGATGAGGAGGAAACTGAAGAAGTTGCAGTGAAGGAAGAGATAACAATACAAACTGATAAATAAGAATAAACCTCTNTCTTAATGAAAAAAGATAAATATTTNAGAGCCTTTTTGATATTTTCAGCATTAAGTTTTTGTGTATGCCTGCGTGCTGATGAAGTGGCGGACTTACAGGAACTCCTGAATGCAGGAGAATATAAGAGTGTGATCAGCAGAGGGGATGACCTTCTGAATGATTCCAAATTGAGTTCCAAATTCGGGATGATTAATCAAATCATTGGCGAAGCGAAATATTATGCCCGAGGGGAACGTAAAAACGCTTTGGCGAATTTTGAGGAAGCTAAAAAGAGAGGCGTCGCAGAGGCATCCTTATTCTTGGGGCGCCTGGCGATGAATAATTATGATTTTGCCGCTGCACAGAAGCATTATACTGATTACAGGAACCTTAAAAAAAGAAGTAAAAAGCCGGTATCCGAAGAATTGGAAGCAGAGGAATCTTATGTCAAGGAGGGGAAAACTCTCTTTGAAAGAGTGCGCGAATTGGTGGTGATAGATGCTATAAACGTCAACAAAAAAGAATTATTAAATAATTTGAGACTACCGCTTTCGGCAGGAAGAATTGTGGATATAAAAGAGATTCCGGTAAACACAGATGGGAGAGAGACCGGAAATTTGGGATATATTTCCGAATCGGGAGAAATGATGATGTGGAGTGAGCAGGATCCCGAGACTGAAATGATGCNGATAATGGAAGCCTATANGCTTGNAGACGGCNCGGTCTCTGATCANCATCCATCCTCTGAGGCTNTAGGGNTAGAAGGAGATGCAATAAATCCGTTTCTTACAGCAGATGGCACAACACTATATTATGCCTCCAATGGTGAAGGAACAATCGGGGGGTATGATATATTCATGGCTACGCGCGACCCTCAGACCGGAGAATATATGCAGCCGGTAAATGCGGGACTCCCTTNCAATTCATATTCCTACGATTATTTTCTTGCCATTGATGAAGATACTGGTGTTGGATAGTGGGCTACAGATCGTCATTTGTTGCCGAATGATATTATTACTTTATATTTTTTCATATTACCTGAAGAGG
>WFMC01000168.1:2350-8598 GCA_009177205.1 Bacteroidales bacterium | reverse complement strand
CCTCGAAAAGCCACAGGGTGGTCGCGGAATGTTGCTCGGAGGTGTCCCGGGAGTTAAACCCGCAAAAGTTCTCGTACTCGGAGCCGGAGTGGTAGGAAGAAATGCCGCTCTTATGGCTGCCGGTCTCGGTGCGGACGTTACAATCACTGACATCTCTCTTCCGACTCTTCGCCATTGCGCAGAAATTATGCCTAAGAATGTGAAGACACTCTACAGTTCGCAGCATAACATTGAAGAGGAACTTCCATCAACCGACCTCGTAATCGGCAGCGTATTGATCCCCGGAGCCAAAGCACCTCACTTGGTAACGAAGGAGATGGTGAAATTGCTCAAGCCGGGCTCAGTAATGGTTGACGTTGCTATCGACCAGGGCGGTTGTTTTGAAACGTCTCATCCCACAACTCACAGTGAGCCGACATTTGTTGTAGACGGCGTGATTCAATATGCAGTCGCTAACATTCCGGGAGCTGTGCCTTACACTTCTACATTGGCATTAACTAACGCTACACTTCCTTACGCTTTGCGTCTGGCAGATATGGGATGGGTAGAGGCATGCAAAAAAGATGCCGGTCTTGCAGAGGGGGTAAATATCGTTGATGGAAAGGTTACCTTCAAGGCTGTTGCTGAAGCATTTGATTTGCCTTACACCCCCCTTAATCTTTAAATTTCACCGACCGCTTTGCTAAGCACGCGCTGAGTCATTTACGCTCAGTGTAGAGAATAAAAATTCACCCTGCACGATGCACGTGCGGGGTGTAATATTTGATTATATCAAAAGAAAAGGTAGGCTACGAAAATTGCGGCAATCGCGNCGGTGANGTCTGCCAGCAACGCATATCCCGCTGCATAGCGTGTGCGACNGATTCCAACGGAGCCGAAATAGACGGCAAGAATATAGAATGTCGTGTCGGTGCTTCCCCGAACCGCCGCTGCCAGTTTGCTGACAAAAGCATCAGCGCCGTTGGCTTTCATGACATCTAACATCATTGCGCATGAGCCGCTTCCGCTCAGCGGCTTCATCAACATTGTCGGCAATGCACCGACCCATTGCGTGTCAAATCCGAGGAAAGATACAATACTTTCCACCCACCCTGTGANAACATCCAATGCCCCGCTGGCGCGTAACATACCAATAGCTACAAGAATGGCTACCAANTACGGTATGATGGTTACTGCANTCTTGAAGCCCTCTNTTGCCCCTTCAATGAAGACATCATATACCTTAATTTTCTTTCTGAGTCCGGCAATGATGAAAATGATTATTACGGAAAAAAGTATGAAATTAGCGCCGAAAGTGCTGTAAGTCTGCACCTGCTCCGAATCCAAACGACTGAACCCCCAGGCTATCCCTCCGACGATAGCCGCAATTCCCGCGAGCCAACTCCAAAGCACCCAATCCATTCTTATCCTCTGCTTGATGCAGAGTGCAATCAATCCCACGAGGGTTGCAATACCCGTGGCAACTAAAATCGGTATGAAAATATCACTCGGATTTGCTGCGCCCCCTTGTGCCCGATACATCATTATGCTGACCGGGATTAAACAAAGTCCTGAACTATTGAGCACCAGGAACATTATCATGGCGTCTGAGGCAGTATCCTTCTGTTTGTTGAGAGTCTGCATCTCCTGCATTGCGCGTAAGCCCATCGGTGTGGCAGCATTGTCAAGACCCAACATATTGGCAGACACATTCATAAAAACTGCTCCCATGGCAGGGTGCCCTTTGGGAATGCCCGGAAACAGTCGGCTGAAAAATGGGGATATCAAGCGACTCATCCCCTCTATAACTCCTCCGCGCTCACCAATTTTCATTATACCCATCCAGAGTGTCAAAACCCCCGTCAAGCCCAAACTGACCTCAAAGGCAAAGGAGGCTTGAGAAAAAGAAGAATTCATAATGTCGCTCCATATCTGCAGGTCACCGTCAATCAGTGTCTTGCCCAGCGCCATAAGAAAGGCTATTGCAAAAAATGCTATCCAAATATAGTTTAGAATCATCTGCCGGAAAATTCGTTATTCATACGAAGTCATGATGCCGATATGACTGCAGTGTTCGCATTGATGCACTTCATGGTCGACAAGCAGGTGTCGGTTAGCCATTCGGCTGATGACCGACATTTCGTGGCTGACAAGAATAATAGTGCATTTGCCACTCAGTTCTTCCATAATGGAATAAATCTTATGCTCGAATTGCTTATCGACGTAAGATAGGGGTTCGTCAAGAAACAGCACTTCAGGCTCGGAAATTATGGCACGTGCCAGTAGGGNTCTCTGCAATTGTCCGCCGGATAGTTTTCCGATTTGTNGGTCAAGATAATCGGAAGTGCCGGTGAGTCTGACAGTTTCTTCAAATTTTTCCATATAATCCGTCGGAAGTCTGCCCAAGAAACCCTTTTGTAGCCCGGAGAGGATGGTGTTTCTGACCGTTATTGGAAAATGAGTGTCAATCATACTCTTTTGCGGGAGATAACCGACTTTAAGTCGGTTCACATGTCTGCCCTGATTGAAATATTCAACAATTCCGCTTGTAGGTTCCAACAGTTTGAGCATTACACGCATCAATGTGGTTTTGCCACCGCCGTTAGGTCCGCTTATAGCGACGAAATCCCCCTTCCGGATGGAGAGGTTAACATTGTGGAGCACGCGTTTGCGGTCATATTCCACGTTGATATTTTTCAATTTTATTATTTCATCGCCTGAAGTCATCTTTATCTGATTTTAATCGTTTTGCGAGGCGAACCTCTTAGCCGCCTCCTGAAGATTGGAAAGGAAGTCATATCCCTCAAGGTTCAGCGGATAAGAAGGGATTCCCATTTGGTTGGCAAAATGTTTCGCGCCTTTCTCATTATGCCCTTGCTCATAGAAAAGTATGCGTGGAGAAGATGCTTTTGATTCATTAAGGCGTTCCTGCAATTGCTTGGGTGAGGCTTCNTTACCGTCGCNCTCGNGNCTTATCTGANTCAAGGAATAATCCCGNGCAAAATAACTCATGGCAGGGTGCAAGCTTANAAAAGAACTACCTTTGTAAGNACGGACTTCAAGATTAATTTCATTCTCGAGGCTATCCAATCTCTGCATAAAAGCATCATAATTATTTTGATATGTGTCGGAATTAGCGCTATTCAAATTATTGAGTTGAGTCAATATATTGCTTGAAATTATCCTGACATTTTTTATGGAGGAAAGCAGATGCGGATCGCCATCGGAATGAGCATGGGAAAGTCCGGCATCCGCATGAGCATGCTTATGGGTGCCGTTTATAATCTCAATACCTTGCGATACGTCTACTATAGGTAATTGAGGATAATTATTTTTCAAAATTTCGACGAGCCTATTTTNAAAACCGAGAGTGGCTNTATAAAAATAGANTGAAGCGTTTTCNAATCCCGCCATTGTGCGAATATCCGGTTCGTACGTCTCCGGATCCGACCCCTGAGGAAGAAGCACCTTTATTTCATAATCATCTCCTGCAATCTGCTCCAAGATATATTTATGAGCATCATAACTCACTGCAATGATATCTTTGCCGGATTTTTCTTTTTTACAGGAAGAAAATCCAATGGTAAGAATCAGGCAGAGTGCTGAAAGGACAAATATAATTTTTTTCATAAAAATATATAAAGGATATTGAAAGATCGATTATCAGATTTTTCTGATACCCATTATTTCTCTGACATCCTTCAGCGTATCTGCTGCGTAAGCCCGGGCTCTTTCAGCTCCTTGCTTCACAACCTTTGACAAATATTCATCGTTATCCCTGATATCCAGAATCCGTTGACGGATAGGTAGAGTAACTTTCAGAATATCTTCTGCCAACTGCTTCTTCATATCGCCATATCGGATTGACATATCAGCGTATGCATCGCGATAATGTTTCACTACGTCGGGTTCGCTTACGAGGTTCATCAATGTGAAAAGGTTCTCCACCGGCTGACTCGGAATCATATCGGGAGATTTAGGACCTTCATCGGTGACAGCTCTCATAACTTTTTTACGCAACACTTTTTCATCATCAATAAGATATATGCAGTTGCCTTCACTTTTTCCCATTTTGCCGCTGCCGTCAAGTCCGGGAACTTTTATTGCTTCCCCTCCGAAATTGAAATTCACTGGTTCTCCGAAATAATCAACTCCGTAAAAACTATTGAATCGACGTGCAAAACGTCGGGTCAATTCAAGGTGTTGCTCCTGATCTTTACCAACGGGTACATAATCAGCTTTATGAATCAAGATATCGACAGCCATGAGTGTGGGATAGGTGAGCAGACCGGCATTAACACGCGCCTGATTGCTTTGATTGCCGATGATTTCTTTCTCAATTTCATCTCCATCTCCCGAGAGTCCGAGAGCTTTGCGCGCTTTGTCTTTGAAGGAAGCTGTGCGCATCAATTCCCCTATTCCAACGTGCATATTCAGCAAAAGATACATTTCTGCAATTTCAGGCACATCACTCTGCACATACAATGTGCTTTTTTCCGGGTCAAGACCTGCTGCAAGGTATTCAGCAAGGATATTCTTTACACTTTCATGAAGTTGCTTAGGGTCAGGATTAGTGGTCAATGCATGCAGGTCGGCAATGAAAAATCGGCAGTCATAATCATTCTGCATCTTAAGAAATTTATTAAGAGCGCCGTAATAATTCCCCAAGTGCAAGTTGCCTGTAGATCGAATGCCACTCACCACTATCTTCTGTTTATCTTCGCCGGATTGAACTTCATTGAGTGAAGTTATTATTTTTTCTGCCATATTATTGGGTCTTATAAAATAAATTTCTAATATCTTTTGTTATAACATTGATTAAGATTAAATCCTAAAATACAAAGATAACCCTTTTTTACATAATATGCGTAAAAGATTCTTTATAATATATGCGATTTTTTTAATTGTGAGTTCTCTATCGGCAAATTTCGCATGGGGAGCCGGAACACGAAGTACTCAGCCACATTCCGCTTCAATCGGGGCAACGAAGCCAACCGTGAAGAAAGTCCTCTTTATAGGGGATTCAATGACGGGGTGGATGACAGAGCGATTGAATGCCTACGGAGCTGCTAATGGCTTTGAAGTTGCAGGAATTGTATGGGATGGATCAACAATCAGTAAATGGGGTGCTAACTCATCCCGTTTATCGCAATTAATATCTCAGATTAAACCGGAGGCTATTTTTGTGAGTTTGGGTCTGAATGATCTGGCAGAAAAAAATCCGGAAAGCAGGCTCGGACAATCTGTGGCAAAAATTAAGAATGCTGCAGGAGATATCCCGGTGTTATGGGTTGGACCCCCTACTTGGCCCGGGAAACCATGGGGTCAGCCTCTTGATAATTGGCTGGCAGAGAAAATGGGGGCGGGTCATTACTATTCCTCATTACCATTGACTCTTGCGAGGCAATCAGGCACAAATCCGCACCCTTCGCGCCCGGGGATTAATCACTGGATAGATTCGCTTATGGAGTGGATGCCTCAACATTGTGCATTTCAACTGCCCGGCTATCAGAAACCAACCGGGATCCAATTCTCACGCCCCAAGACTTTCATCTATAAGAAGATGAAACAAACGCTTTGAAAAATTAAAAGTTAAAAATTAAGAATTAAGAGTCAAGAATTTTTGGAATTGTCGGCGCACTTCATCTTCGCCAAATTCTTCCTTAATTCTATGATGAATGTGTTGCGCTTTTTGCGCATTATCCTCCTTGTTCCCGAAAATCTCTTCAATTTTATCAACCCATTCTTCAGCCTTAGGCTCAACTACATACAAAACATCAGACAGACACTCTATCCCCTCCAACCCGATCGGGGTTGTAAGAACATTGCATCCAAACGATAATGCTTCAAGAATTTTGTTTTGAACTCCCGAGCCACTTATCATAGGAGCAACGACCAGACTGCATTCTTTAAAAAACGGTTGTAATGACTCTACATATCCGGTGACTTCAACACCGGGAAGATTTTCCAAATTCTTGACTCTTTTCCCGGGATTCATTCCTACTATCCTGAATTTCCTGTCGGGATATTTTTTATAAATTTTGTCCCAAATATTTTCCGCAAAAAACCTCACTGCCATAATGTTGGGTTCATAATCCATTTTGCCGACAAAGATTATATCTCCAAGTTCAGGATGAGTGTTTAAACAATTTTGATTTCCGGCGTATTTTACAGTGTTTTTTATGATATGACAGTTATCGGCACTGAGTCCAAGATAATCTCTGTCTTTTTCTGAAATGTAAGCGATGGAGGGAATTCTCTTTCTNCAT
>WFMC01000168.1:0-2345 GCA_009177205.1 Bacteroidales bacterium | reverse complement strand
TTGTCNTANTTTCTCATTCNCCGGACCTCTTGAGAATAGATATATTTTCGAATNCCCCNAATATTCTTACTCTCNTTTTNGTAATTCATTGTCAGAGAGTCTATCATGTCAAGAACAGATTTATCCTGCAACCCGGCTTTAATGACGTATTGCGCCGTCACCGGCGATGAGCAGAAAATCAAATCATATTTTTCACTCTCCTTTACAATGAATTTGTATAATCGCTCGTCGAAAAAGAGATTTTCAACAAGAGTTTTATCGTTAATGAGTCTTTTCCCGGCTCTCAGATATCTCCGAAATCTTGAAGCATAAAAAGGATATTCATTTTTAATTTCCGGTAAAAACTCTTTTATTGGTTTTGCGTCCCGAAAATTAGTAATATACGCAATATCCACGTCATATATGTCTGCCAACATTCTCAAACTTTGAGAAATGCGCAGACGGTCGCCTCCGATGTTGGGGAAAGGTGGAACGTGGGATAGAAAGAGTGCCTTCATAGGGCAAATTTAATGAAAAAATTGAGATAACAGGGAAATTTAAGGGCATAAAAAAATTGATTGTCATCTCGACAACCAATCTTCTGTTAACCTTAAAATCTAATACCATGAAAAACTCACTACAAAATTAATAAAAATATTTTAAAAACAATGTTGTAAAACATGTTTTTCTTAATATTTAACATATTTTAACACAATCCTTACTCAATCTCCATATTCTTTCCATAGATAGAGCCTATAGGTATCATGGATTAGTAATTTTTTGTTTGTCATAGTCCGCCGTTTTCTTCGGGTTAAAATGCNNGANAGNAACAANGATGCAAAAACCAAGAATTTTCCTACTAATATGGTGTGTTTTCGGGTATTTCCGTAAGTNAAAATGTAAATATCTAAATAAAAGTTAAATATTTAATTTATTTTAAACCATAAATTTTTTCGAATGTCTTAAAAGTGTAATAATTCTTTAAGGCTTTTGATTTTAAAGATGAAAATTAATTTGAATAATAAACTCTAAAACTTAAATGAATATGAAGAAAATTATTTTGGGTATTTCAATGTTTGCTATCTCTGCGTTAACTCTTCCTGCATTTGCCGCTTCGCAGAGTCCCGAAGGAAAAGAATCCAAACAATGTACCGAACAATCCTGCCCACAAAAGAAAGAATGTAAGAAAGAGTGTAAGAAAGAGTGCAAGAAAGAATGCTCAAAGAAGAGCGAATGTAAAAAAGGGGATTTTAAAGGTAAAAAATCCGCTAAAATGAAAAAGGGGGACAAAAGATTTGCCCACAAAGGTCATAAGCCGGGCGACAAGGGTCGAAAAGATGGCAAAAAAGAAATGAATGCCAAACTTTTTGCAGGTATTGATTTGACAGCCGAGCAGCAAGCTCAACTTAAATCTCTTAAGGCTCAGGTGAGAGAGAATGTTCAAAAGGAGAGAGCTGACGTTGAAAAGAGAGTCAACGAGATTCGCAAAAAAGAGCGCGAGGAGTATAACAAAGGTGTAAAAGCAATACTCAATGCCGAGNAATGNACTNANTTTNAAGCCAATAAGGCAGATATGAAAGCTAAGCGCGAAGCAAAAAAACAGATGAAAGCAGCTAATAAAAATTAATTCTTGCCTCATGCAAAAAAGGACTGATTTGTCAATTAATCCGACAAATCAGTCTTTTTTTATTGTTTATGATAATGAGTCTTTATTTCCTGCTGGTGTTCGCTATATGCGGCATCCGGATGATGTTTCTTCAATTTTATTTTTACAGTATCAAACCCTTTACCGTAAACTCCGTTGACGTTTGATTGAGTGATAAAAGCATCGGGGTCGATAGATTTGACAATTCTGAAGATTGTTACTGATTCGATTTTTCTACACCAAACCATCAATATCCGCACCTCCTTTTTTGAATACCAACCCATTCCGTCCATTACTGTAACCCCTCTGTGGGCTTCTTTATTCACCATATCCGCAATCTCTTTCCAATGAGAGGAGAATATGATAAATTGTGCCGCTTGGCGGTTAGTATTGATAATCATATCAGTGAAATAGGCAATAATGAAAGTTACGACCCAACCGTAGACGATCAGTGGCACGCGCGCCTCAAGTCTTTCCTGAAATGAGCCGTTGAACGGCAACAAGAAGCTGCACGTAACGATAAGCATATCTGTAACAATCATTGTTCTTCCAATTGATACGTTGCTCAATTTGGACACCATTGCCGCCACAATGTCCGTACCTCCCGAGGAACCATTGTGGATAAAGACCGTGCCTACGCCCAACCCGCATAATATACCACCCAAAATGGCGCTCATACTGATGTCCTGAATAATGGGATGACCTAATCCCATAAAGAAAT
>WFMC01000053.1 GCA_009177205.1 Bacteroidales bacterium | reverse complement strand
CTCCGGAATCCCGCAGGATATTATAAATGCTGCTNGCGCCGAGGCTAAGGAGGCTTTGGCTGCTGAGGGAAAAGATGATGACGAGTCCTTATATTTGTTCACAATCTTTATCCCTTCTTATTCTCCGTTCATGAAATATGCCGATAACCGAGAATTACGCGAAAAGATGTATCATCTCTATAATGAAAGAAACATCGGCGGTCCTTATGACAATGTCCAGATTCTAAAGGATATTGCAAATGTGAGACTGGAAATCGCCAATCTACTCGGGAAAGAATCTTTTGCAGATTATCAATTGCAGCATACTATGGCAGGAAATTCCGCCAATGTATATGCAATGCTCGATGAACTGAGGGATGCATATATGCCGGCAATGAAAGCTGAATTAGACGAGATTCAAAATTTCGCTCGTCAATCCGAGGGTGAAGACTTCGAGTTGACTCCATGGGATTACTCATACTGGAGCGACAAACTGAAGAATTCAAAATATTCCATCAGTGATGAGGAGATGAAACCTTATTTTGAATTGAATAATACTATTAAAGGTGTCTTCGGCTTGGCAACCAAACTTTATGGATATACATTCAAAGAGAATAAAACCTTACCCGGTTATCACCCGGATGTTAAAGCCTACGAAGTATATGGTCCCGACAAAAAACTGCTTGGCATACTTTACACTGATTTCTATTATCGTGGAGGTAAAGCCCCCGGAGCGTGGATGACTGAATTCCAGACAGAATTTAAAGATGATGACGGCAACAAAACCGTGCCGCTCATTTCAATCGTATGCAATTTCACCAAGCCGGTCGGAAACAATCCTGTGCTGCTTACACCTTACGAAGTTGAAACATTCCTTCACGAATTCGGTCATGCACTCCATGGCTTGTCGGCTGAAGCCAAATATGCTTCTTTGAGTGGAACTAACGTATATCACGATTTTGTGGAATTATTCTCACAATTCAATGAAAATTATCTGACTGAGAAAGATTTCCTTGATGGTTTCGCAAAACATTATAAGACAGGCAAAAAGATGCCGAAGGAACTGCTTGATAAGTTTGTGAAATCTTCTCAATTCGGGGCGGCATACGCTTGTGTGCGTCAATTAGGATTCGGTTACCTTGATATGGCTTATTACACTATAAAGTCCCCCTTGAGAGCTTCGCAGGATATCGAGGTATTTGAAAATGAAGCCATGTTGCCCGTGAGGATGTTTACACCGGTTGCCGGAGTATATATGTCTCCTGCTTTCGGTCACATTTTCTCCGGAGGATATGCAGCGGGCTATTATGGTTACAAATGGAGTGAAGAGCTTGATGCTGATGCCTTTGAGGCTTTCAAAGAGACCGGAAATATCTATGACAGGAAGACAGCAGAAAAATTCAGGAAGATGCTTCAGAGTGGAGGCACCGTTGACCCGATGGAACTATATATTGAGTTCAGGGGAAAGAAGCCATCTGTTGATGCCCTCCTCATCCGCGACGGCATAAAAAACTGAAATTAAAGAAAATAATTTAGATTTTTGGTGTATCGAAATGGTGAGATATCCATTTTGATACACTTTTTTATTTGGTTGAGGTGAAGGAAATTTTGGGGAAGATGAGGATTGGGAGCATCTGACCGATGACCATTGCAAGCACGACAAAGATTGTTATCAACCCGTTGCTCTCGAATAAATAAAACCAATGTTCAAATTCCTTTTCGGATGTTGTTGTCAAAGATAAAGTCAATGCCTGGATGGTGTGATAAGCATAGATGCCCGGGATCATGGGCAATAGGGAAGGGAAAGAGAATGTTTCGGGTGGACATTTGAGTTTCGGGGCAATAATTATTGCCATCAAGCCAATAATAATTGCCGCAATCAAAGATGACGGAACGATATGGAATTGAAAAAAATTGATTAGACAAAACCTTACAGCATGACCTACTGCAGCAATCAAGGCACAAAATTTCAGGACACCTTTAGGAGGTCGGCTTATAGCCGCAAACCCGACAGCAGCCACTCCGGCAAAAAACATGTCTCCGATTATTCTGAAAATTATGTTTAAAATCTCTTCCATTCTATNCTTTCTAAATTTTACTACCNAACCATCGGGCGTATNTCAGCAAGGAGAAGTCCGGCGGTCAGACCTATGGCGATNCAAACCGTGAGTGCAACGGCATGAATAAGTCTTCCTATTGAACTCAGATAATGACCGTCAATTCCGTCTGACACGGAATTGATATACGGAATTCCGGGAATGAGATATAAAACACTGGCGGCTATTCCCCAATCGGGGGTTTGAGTCAAGTGTGGAATATAAGTCATTCCTGCAGCACATAATGCTGAAATGAATGAGCATATCAACCACACTATTTTTGAATCCCAATGTCTTGATTCCGTCCACGTTTTTACTGAAAATCCAATAAATGTTGCCACCCCGACAATAAACATCGCCCCCCAGTCTCCCCCGAAGAGATGACAAAAAGCCGCGTTGGCAATAACGACTAAAATCAATATTTTAGAGTTGGATATTGATTTATGATTTACAATGCGGTAAAATAACTTTTGTGTATCTTCAAAAGAGATTTTTCTTTCTGCAAATTTCCATGATAATTCCGAAAGCCGTGTATTTATTTCAAAAGATACACCAATGGGTGCTATATGTCTTGTGTGCTGGCAATAAAGCCCTGTGGAATTGTCGGTGCAAACCACTGTGACATGGTGTGACAGGATAATCATATCAATTTTAAAACCGGCTGCATTCGCCATTCTTCTCAGATTTTTGTCAATGCGAATGCATGTCGCTCCGCAACCCAACATATAAGAGGCATATATGGCAAAAAATTCAGAATATCGGCTGAGCTGCGCTTCGTCCAACAGAATATCTCTCTCAATGGAAGATTTTATAAGTCCGGGGTCTATATTAATCATATCCAATTAAAAGATGGAGCTGAATATATTCATTAAATGCTTACTCCAAATGAGATTTGCGCAAATCCAGTGTTAGGTTTGTCAATGCCGGTAAGCAATTGATGCCGATGATTGAAATGTCGATAACCGAAAGCTAAAATAATATTGCTCTGGAATTTTCTTTTTTCGGACAATTTTATTCCGCATCCAATGGCGGCAGTCGTGTCGCCAAACATTTTGGAAGAGGCAACCGTGTTGAAACTGTAGCCCACATTAAGGTGGAAAAAGAAACGCGAGGGTCTATTGGTGAATGAAGTGCGAAACACGAAACAAATAGGGAGGAAACTATCTTTTGAACCGAGAGATTTGTGAACTCCCAATTGAACCCCAATCAGATTGATAAATTTATGGCGGTAGCCGAAGAGAACATCGAAATTAAAAGTTGACAGGTCAAGTCCGGAAAAGTCTAGCCCGGTGCTTAATTCAGCTCCCATCATGAATTTCTTCAGAGAGTTATCGACTTTAATATCTGAATTGCCGGCTTCACTCCTTTTTTTCATTAAATCTTCAAGAGGAGTGGATGAATCGATTTCGGTGGTCTCGGTTATCACGGTGCCATCCTCCAGAACTTTGGTTATCAGGATTGTTTCCTCTTCATGTACTGATGAGGGAGTTGCATCCGAAGCTTTCAAAACATCGGGAGATAAAAATATAACGACCATGGCCGTTATAAGTATTATTTGTCTTATTCTTGCCATAGCCGATATTGTCTCATTAAGAATGGATAACTTCAAAAACAGGAGATAAATTATTCTCCGAGATAACTTTTGAGCAATTTGCTTTTTTGTCCTTTGAGTCTGCGTATTGCCTTCTCTTTAATCTGACGCACACGCTCGCGGGTCAAATCAAATTTAGCACCTATTTCCTCCAATGTCATTTCAGGACATCCGATTCCGAAGAACATCTTGAGGATTTCACGTTCCCTATCGTAGAGTTGCTTGAGAGCGCGGTCAACCTCCTTGGCAAGAGATTCCTGATTGAGGGTAGAGTCAGCCATCGGACTGTCTTCATTAGGAAGGACATCCAAAAGAGAGTTGTCTTCTCCTTCAACGAAAGGAGCATCAACGGAGATGTGACGACCGGAAACTTTCAGGGTATCTGAAATTTTATCGACAGGAATGTCGAGTCGTTCCGCCAATTCTTCGGGGGAGGGTTTGCGTTCGTTTTCCTGTTCGAATTTTGCCAATTCTTTAGTGATTTTATTTAAAGAACCTACTTGATTGAGAGGGAGGCGAACGATTCGACTCTGCTCGGCAAGTGCTTGCAGAATGGATTGGCGAATCCACCATACTGCGTATGAGATAAACTTAAAACCGCGGGTTTCATCAAATTTTTGAGCTGCGCGAATCANACCCAGGTTTNCTTCATTNATCAAATCGGGGAGGNTAAGTCCTTGATNTTGATATTGCTTAGCCACTGNAACCNCGAATCTGAGATNGGCGCGGGTTAATTTCTCCAATGCCTTATGGTCTCCCTTTTTGATGCGCTGGGCGAGTTCTACCTCTTCCTGAACGGAGATAAGTTCTTCCCGACCAATCTCCTGAAGATATTTGTCAAGAGATGCGCTTTCACGATTTGTAATTGATTTGGTTATCTTTAGTTGTCTCATTTTCTGCCTTTAATCTGCACTTTTTATTGCAACTTCGACTCAATTTTGCATTGTTAACTTTGAAATAACGATATGCAGATTGAGCCGAAGTGCAAAATTAATACTTTTTTTGCTTTTCTACAACAATTTTAACATATTCATGCTGTTGTAAATTTCTTTTACAGTTGTTCTCAATTTCCGGAGAGGTCTACGGCATAATACCGTTTTTTGCCGGAATCAGGATAAATGCCTGTGAGAATCATTACTTTGTCGGCGTCATCATCCTTCATGATTCTATTGTAGATATCCTCCACATCGTCAGAAGAATTGACGGGACGGTCATTAATTTCAAGAATTATAAAGTTTTCTTTAACGCCTGCNTCTTTAANNAAACCCTTTTTCAGACCTGTNACCTGAACGCCATTATATATCTCAAGTTTCTGTTTTGTCTCGGCATTAAGTTTTTTGAATGCACATCCGAGTTCACTGAAGTCACCAATCTTGGTGATTTCCGTATTTCCCTGATTGTTCCTCAGTTTGCCGGTTGCAGAATGTTTCTTATTATCGCGATAATATGTGAGCGTGATATTTTCTCCGGGACGGAATTTGTTGAGCTGCTCCACGAGTTCCGGGCGATTCTTGACCTGGACATCGTTTATAGCGGTTATAACGTCTCCGGTTTCCAAACCAAGTTCCTTGGCTGTGGAGCGGGGCATAACTTCTTTAACAAGCAAACCTGCTTTGACTGCAGTTATATCCTCTTCTTTGGCAATCTTANAGTCNAGTTCAACAATGGTGCANCCGAGNACGGCGCGTTGTACTGTGCCATATTGCTTAATGTCAGTGATGACTTTCTTTACTATAGTCGTAGGAATGGCGAAGGAGAAACCNNAATAACTGCCGNTGTTGCTGTAAATAGCTNAGTTAATACCGATTAATTCACCTTTAAGATTCACCAACGCACCTCCTGAATTTCCGGGGTTAAGAGCA
Source organism: Bacteroidales bacterium (assembly GCA_009177205.1). Classification (GTDB taxonomy): domain Bacteria; phylum Bacteroidota; class Bacteroidia; order Bacteroidales; family Muribaculaceae; genus Lepagella. Next base: position 1,154 of record WFMC01000053.1, on the reverse strand, counting down.
GCATCTGTCTGAATAAAAGATTCGATGCCGAGAGAGCCGGATGCTGAGTTTGTGCCCAAACTCCTTGCTTTGGCACTGACGATACCTGCAGTTACTGTGGAATTGAATCCGAACGGATTTCCCACTGCAAGCACCCATTCACCTACTTTCACAGCTTCACTGTTTCCAAAAGTAATTGCATTCAATCCCTTTGCATCTATCTTTATAAGAGCCAAATCTGTAGCTTCATCCGTGCCGATAACTCTTGCTTCGTAAGTTGAATTGTCGTTAAGGAGAATTTCCAATTTATCCGCCCCGTCCACTACGTGATTGTTCGTTACGATATATCCGTCTTCTGATACAATCACTCCCGAGCCGAGCCCGCTTTGCACAAGATTATCATCAGATTTATTTTTTTTCTGCTGGCGTGGTTGCTGACGCGGCTGTTGCTGTTGTGGACCGAAGAAGAAGTCAAACATATCGCCAAAAGGAGAAAAACCTCCTAAAGATTGTTGTTGACGTCGAGCGGTGAAGCTTTTTATGCAGACTACCTCATTCACAGTCTCTTCCGCTGCCTTAGTGAAATCGGTTTCAAAATTAGCAGATGAAGCTGTGCGCACAAACTCGGGTGATTTTGCGTTTGCCGCTGTTGGGAAAAGTGAACCGGCACAGATGGTGAGAGAGAGGAATAAGAACGATTTATAATTTTTCATCATGTTATGATTAGCAGATTACAAACAAAATTTCAGGTTAAAATTATAATACATATATTATATGCTGTAAAAACACAAAATATTTTATTAAAAGATATAAAAAATTGAAATTTTAAATAATTTTAAGAATTTTAGATTAAAAATTTAAAAATGCTTAATTAAATTTGTGGTATAAATCTAATTTTTCTAATGTCTTTCTTTCTATTCTTCAAGAAATTTTCTAAATACGGATATATTTTGGTTTTACTGTTAGCGGTAGGAATTTCAATGTCATCTTGTAAGTCCAAAGCCATAATACCCTTTCCCGGAAGAGGGTCGGAAGAGAATAGGGAGAGAACAATAGACTCACATTTAAGTAAAGAGAGAAAAAAGATATTAAAAGAGGCGGAAGGATGGTTGGGTACTCCGTATAAGTATGCCGGTGCTGAAAAAAATGAGGGCACTGATTGCAGCGGAATGGTG
>WFMC01000074.1 GCA_009177205.1 Bacteroidales bacterium | reverse complement strand
ATTTCCGATCCTCAGCTCTTTCTCAGCTATTATGGAGGAAAAAAAATGATAGGCTCCGCACACTTCAAACGCTGGAGTTCCGACTCTTTTGATGTTAAGATTCTGACGCATTTCGATGAATCCGCTTTGGCAAAAATCGATATAATCCTTTCAACAAAAACACCTGAGTCATTATTACTTAATTTAACTGAGAATGCCATTGACGGGAGTCCGGAATCAGCAAGTGTGAAAGCCTTGATAACGGATTACATCAAATTCTCAATTGCCACCGACTGGCTGTTTATGACCGGTGAAACGACTTCAGCGGATAAAATAAGGAAAGATATCGCTGAGTTGACTACAATTCTCAGCGACACCTTATCTTCTATCAACAGAAAAACAATGAAACTTCCTCTCAGGAAATTGCCACCTTTCTAAGACTTCAATCCCGTAACAATTTGAGGAGGGTAAAGTACTAATTCAGTGTTACTTATTTCCTTTCTTTTAATATTCCGTGGCGATATGCGTGGAGCAGTTCAGTCAGTTCATTTATCTGCGATTGCAATTCAGCCCCTTTGTCGGTGTCTTTCACTCTCAAACGCTGATGATTTAATTCTACGATTTGTGTTGCTCCCAAAATATCGCTGCCGTTTTTCACAGCCTCTTCAGCAGAACTGAAAGGCTCGTGCTGCACGAGTTCGAACCCTCTTGAATGATAAACAAGGGTATATCCCGCTATCCCGGTAGTGTTATGATAGGCTTTTGAGAATCCGCCGTCTATTACCATCATTTTGCCGTTGGCTTTGATGGGATTTTCACCTTTTCCTGCTTTGACCGGTACGTGACCGTTGATGATATGACGATGGTTTCCTTTCACTCCGAAAGCATCCATAATCATATCAGCGGTTTTTTCGTCATCCCTATTATGATAATAGAAACCTTTCTCTTCGTGCTGAATTTCTTTATCATCTATCATGTATCGCTCGAAGGTTGCCATCTTGCTCTTGTCGAATAGTGGCGAGTCAGGTCCACACCAAACGTAAAAATAGAAATCGGACGCATAATTTCTCGCTTCTTCTGGAGCATCGGAATCAAAAGCAAGACGCATCAGACTCTCCACTTTTCTCAACAACTCCGGACCTTTGACTCTCTTTCCCAACAACTCCACCTCTTTCAGACTTCCGTCTATATTGAGAGGCACCGAGGCATGATATAACAGGTTGGAATTGTAGATTCCATATATTCCGCCATGTGATAGGAAAAGACGAATATGTTGCTTAAGTTTTTCGCTCACATTGAAACTATGCACGAGTTTATTCATCAACTCTTTCTCTTCCACAGTTAAAGAATACGGATCGGAAGGATCAATAGTAGGAAAATGATTATCAAGCAATTTATACTCCCTCCCATCCAATGTAATAGTACCTTTATTATAATCCACCAGGTGAAGAAGCCTTCTGTCATCCATTTTCCATTCAGGATGTTTCCGTATCATTTCCGCTTCTATCTTGAATTGAATCACTGAAATCGCTTTATGCATCTGGGCAGTGAGTTTGCGGCTTTTAAGAGTCAACGGATTTCCGCCGGGACCGATTTTCGGTTGAAACACCTGACAAGGATCGTCTCCATACATTTCCATCGCAAATGTTGCCAACGGCACGAGATTGATGCCATAACCATCTTCCAGAGTCTCCATATTGCCATAACGCAGACATATTCTTATGACATTTGCTATGCAGGCTTCGTTGCCCGCCGCAGCTCCCATCCATAGGGCATCGTGATTTCCCCATTGGATATCAAAATTCTTGTAATTCATCAATCTGTCAAGGATAATATGTGCCCCGGGTCCGCGGTCATAAATATCTCCGAGAATATGAAGCTGGTCGATGGATAGCCCCTGGATCACCCTGCATATCGCTTTTATAAATGCATCAGCCTGACCGGTGGAGATGATGGTCTCCACAATTCTGTTATAATAGGGTTGCTTGTTTTCTCCTGAGGGTGCTTCATGGAGTAACTCTTCTATAATATATGCGAACTCTTTGGGAAGAGCCNNTCTNNGCTNNNGANCNCGTATATTTCGAACTGACCTCTTGCAGAACTTTCACAAGTCGGTGAAGGGTGATTTGATAAAAATCCCGGATATTGGGTTCTGTAATTTTCAGGTTCTCCAATTTCCTTCCGGGATAATATATCAGAGAGCATAACTCCCTTATCTCCTCCTCGCGAAGGGATGTTGAGAATAACTCCACAACCTTTCGACGGATATTCCCGGAGGCATTCTTTAATATATGAGCAAAAGCTTCATGTTCGCCATGTATATCGGCTATGAAATGTTCCGTACCTTTCGGCAAATTCATTATTGCCTCCAGATTTATAATCTCAGTGGCAGCTGCGGAAGAATTGCCAAAGGTTTTTGATAACAATTCCAGCACCCGCATATCAGCTTCTGAATGACGCTCGGATTCCTTTTCAAGAATTGTTTCGCGATCAAGTTTTGCAAATAAAGAGGATTGAGTCATAGGATTAATAATTAGTATTAAAAATTAAAATTAAGAATTAAGATTAAGAATTATGAACTAAAACTTGAGATTTAAGGTTTTTGCTATGCTTAATTGCACTCCGAAATTCTTACCTAAAAGGTCTCCTCCGTCAGCGCCGATTGAAAGTGTCCCTTCCCATCCGCGCAACAACCGGATATTTCGGGGTTTCCAATTTACCTCTGCCAGGAAGTTTACACTTGTTGCCACGTCCGGCAACGGATTATGATAGGTGCCCCAATGGCGTGAGTATGTCAATAGGACCCTGTAACCTATATCATCTGTAGGTTGCCCCTCAAANCCCAAGTGGTATGCCTGNAAGNGACTGGAAAGGAGTGATAATGTATGATCTCCATATATAGGTGAAATTGCGAGAGGAGTGCCTATAGTCCTCCCCCAGTTCTGCCATGAGCCATACAGATAATGTTCATAATAGCAGTCGGCACCGGAAACCTGAATGGGCAATTCCGGTCGCTTGTCCCAATATGCAGCTCCACTTTGGTCTTTGGCATTGATAAATTCATACACCGCTTTACTCACAAATCTATTCTTCGGCAGCTTCACTTCTACACCCCACATTCCGTCTTTCCACGGATAATCTATATATAGCATGGAGTGGTCTTCGAAATAATGCTCATAATAGGCTCTGATACTCCAGTCTGCTTTCGGTGTCCATGCCAACACGAAAGTCCAGTTCCCTAAGAAATTTCCTTGAATATTATTCTGCTCCCCTAATGCTGTAGAACTATCTCCTCCGAGTGGCACTAAAGCTTTCCAGAATGCTTTAAAGCCGGTGGGCATCTTGCTGACAACGATAGTGGGTTTATTAAATCCGTTACTATATTTATAATATCTCACCGTGCCCCCGAATTGTGTCGCCATCTCAATGCCGGCTTCAAATGTAAGCGGGAATTTATCAGGATTACCATTTCTCAACCACAATCCTTTTGAATGATATAGCGCCTGCTGAGGATATAAGCCATCTTCGACCCAATTTCTAATCCATTTGGAGTCGGAAAACTTGCCGAACGCTATATAACCTCTTATCCCAAGCCATCCTTTTGTGCCCCAAATATCTGCATAGTTGAATATGCCGGCTCTGACTTGTGGCACAGGCATGGCATTATTTGAATATAAAAGGTTTCCCATGGAGAGTTTCGCATCATTTACATAGCCGGGGATCTCTTTCTGACCTATCATTAAATCCAGACAACGATAGCGAATCTCTCCATATAATTGCTGAATANTAAAAGGANATTCGCGTCTGAANCCTCCGATCAGATCNACTCCGGCACCCCANTCCCACCGGGTTNCTCTATTCATCGGNTTTACNGCGCTCAATCTCAGATATCCGTTGTTTTTTTCAATACTACCCACACCGTAGGTATTATTAGCAAACCAAAATGGAGAATATTCCCCTCCTCCTAAAGTAAAATTCAGCTCTCCCCTGAGATCAAGTTGAATTTTCTTTTTATTTTTCGAACTCTTTCCCACAGTCACACTATCTGAGACGGATGCAGAAGTATTGGCATAGGAAACAATATTTAAAAGCGAAAATATTAATGAGACTAATAGATATCTGCGTTTCATTGTGTTCTATTCGAGGTTAGAATAAAAGTTATTATTGTTGCCCCAAAGTTAATAAAAAAGATAAAAACATCATTGTGAATATCTCACAATCTGAAAATTCTTTTCGATATCCTGTAAAATAGTTTCGAAAGTTCTGGCAGCAATTACGATTTTGTTAAAACATATTTGCTCATTCTTCCCGGAACTTCTAATTTTGTGGGGAAATACTCAATAAATCGTTAATTTTTTAAGATTCTTTTACAAATTTTAAAATAATATTTGGTCTTTTGGGGTTAAGATTGGTATTTTGGTGATAATTTTTATTTTTTATAGAATTAAAAACATAACTTTGCCTGACAATTAATCGAAAATAAATAAACACTATATCATTAACTAAATTTTTTCATATTTAAAAATTTTACATCATGAAGAAAATTCTCCTTGCTGCCCTCGTTCTTGGCAGCGCAATGTGCGGTTACGCAGAAGAATCTTATGCTCCCGAAGCTGGTCAATTCAGCACTGAAATCCAATTCACTCCGTTCAAGAGCAACGGCGAATCATTCAACATGACTGCTCTTTCAGGTCGTTATTTCTTGACTAACAAAGACGCTCTCGTAGTAGAACTCGGTTTGGGTGGTACTAACAAGAAAACTGTAAGCGACACTGCAAATGCTGACGCTTTCGAAAGCAACTACAAAGGTACATTCTCTCTGACTTTGGGCTACCAACGTCACTTCTATCAATACAAACGTGTTGACCTTTATGCAGGTGCAAAAGTTGGTTATGTTCACGAGTTCGCAGGTCACAAGAGCCAATACGACAAAAACAACTGGGCTTGGAACAATAGCGGCACAGGCAATGGTTTCCACGCTTATTTGACTACAGGTATCGATTTCTATGTTTACAAAGGTCTCTTCCTTGGCGCTGAAATCAACCTCGGTTTCGAAGACGTAGTAGCTACAAACACTACTCACAACACTTGTGTTGATGGTGTTAAAGCAACTGAAAAGACTTCAATCGGTGGTCACGATTTCTCTGGTGGTTTCAACGTACAACCGACTCTTCGTCTTGGTTGGTCTTTCTAATCATTTAGAATCATAATTAACCGAAAATAATTTCCGGGTCGCTTCTTTTGATGCGACCCGGTCTTATTTTATTACCCTTTTTTCAACCAATTATTCGCAACTTATTTAATTAAATTTAATCCCGCCCTCGGAAGTAACATTCTCAAGAGCGGGATTACCCTATTATTGATTATGAAACAAATTTTCTTTTATGCATCAATATTGGCGTAAGAAGCATGTGCTTCAATAAATTCGCGACGCGGACCTACCTCCTCACCCATCAATACGGAGAATGTGTGGTCGGCTTCTGCTGCATTAAGTAATGTCACTTGCTTTAACATGCGGTTTTCAGGATCCATAGTCGTTTCCCACAACTGTTGAGGATTCATCTCACCAAGACCTTTATAGCGCTGGAGTTCCAGACGGTTGCGGTCGCCGCCGCAACGGGTGTCGACANATCTCTGCACCTGCTGTTCATNCCANGCGTATNCTTCAATCTTGTTCTTACCTTTGGTGGAACATTTATAAAGCGGAGGAGTGGCGATATATAAATATCCGTTATCAATCAGCGGGCGTATTCTGCGGAAGAAGAAAGTCATCAGCAGAGTTGCAATGTGAGCGCCATCAACGTCGGCATCGGTCATGATGATCACCTTATGATANCGTAACTTAGTAAGATTCGGCTCCTTGGAATCCTCTTCGGTGCCTATTGTTACGCCCAACGCTTTGAAAATGCTGACAATTGAGTCTGATTCATAAACCTTATGGTCCATTGCCTTCTCGACATTCAGAATCTTACCTCTAAGAGGCAAAATCGCTTGGAAATTAGGATTACGGCCTTGCTTTGCAGAACCCCCTGCGGAATCACCTTCGACAAGGAATAATTCGCATTGTGCTGCATCGCGGCTCTTGCAATCCGCCAATTTACCGGGCAATCCGGCTCCTGACAATGGAGATTTGCGCTGAACTTTCATTCGGGCTGATTGAGCGGCATGGCGCGCAGTCGCTGCCAGTACGACCTTATCCACAATAGCACGCGCTTGCTTCGGATTCTCTTCGAGATAATTTCTAAGAGCCTCACTTATGGCTTGCGATACAACGCCTTGCACATCGCTATTACCCAATTTTGTCTTTGTCTGACCCTCAAACTGGGGTTCGGCAACTTTTACAGAAATCACTGCTGTCAAGCCATCGCGGAAATCCTCTTTTGAGAGTTCTATCTTCAACTTGTCGAGCAAATGATTGTCGTCTGCATATTTCTTCAATGTAGTGGTCAACCCTCTGCGGAAACCGGTGAGATGCGTTCCACCTTCTATGGTATTGATATTATTGACGTATGAAAAGATATTCTCATTGAAAGAAGTGTTATAGGTCATCGCCACTTCTACGGGCACACCGTTTTTCTCCGTATTTATATGAATCACTTCATTTATAAGGGGTTCTTTACCGGAGTCGATATATTTCACAAATTCTTTCAAGCCTTCGCGAGAATAGAATACACTCTTTTTTGCAACTCCCTGCTCATCGCGCACACGCTCATCAGTAAGTGTCAGGCGAATGCCGGCATTAAGATAAGACAAATCTCTCAAGCGGTTGGCAAGAGTTTCATAATCATAAATAGTCTCGGTGAAAATCGAAGCATCCGGATGGAATATAATCGTCGTGCCGGTGCGGTCGGATTCTCCAACTACAGTCAAATCGCATGTAGGCTTACCGTATGCATATTCCTGCATGTAGACCTTGCCGTCGCGATGAATTTCGGCACGCAAATAATCAGATAAAGCATTCACGCAACTTACACCTACACCGTGAAGACCACCGGAAACCTTGTAAGTCCCTTTATCAAATTTGCCGCCGGCGTGAAGCACAGTCAACACAACCTCCAAGGCAGGTTTATGCATCTTTTCGTGCATGTCCACCGGAATGCCGCGTCCGTTATCCACTACGCGAATACTGTTGTCTTCCAATATCGTTACCTCAATATCATCAGCATATCCTGCAAGTGCTTCGTCTATAGAATTGTCTACAACTTCATAAACAAGATGATGAAGTCCTCTTGCGGAAATATCACCTATATACATCGCCGGACGCTTCCTGACAGCCTCCAACCCTTCAAGCACCTGAATATTGTCGGCTTGATATTGATTCTGTTCGAGATTTATATCGTTTTCCATATTGCAATTTATTATTTTTGAAGACTCGCTTTTTTCCATGTAATTTTCATCAAAATATGATAAAAATACATAAATTATATACCCCCTCAAAAACATACAAATTTAACAAATTTT
>WFMC01000135.1 GCA_009177205.1 Bacteroidales bacterium | reverse complement strand
CCTGAGCCCGTTCGTCGATTATCTTGTCGTAGTCCTTTTCCATAATGCAAATCCGTAAATCGTAAAATTACACATTCCCCGCCAAATATCCAAATAAAATCTTTCGCCGCCGCCTAAATTAAAATNCGAAGTGCGAAAGTTCAGTTNCTGAACATTGCCTCACTCCTCTCGGGAGGGGATGCCTGAGCGGCGGGGGCGGCCGAGACCGCCCCCAAGAGCGTACAGGGGCAGATTACAAGCAATACAAATAAAAAAGGAGACCGAAGTCTCCCTAAGATTAATTAATTTTGTATTGCTCATGTACAAACATTTAATCTCGACACAAAGGTCGCAAATTTTTGCGTATAGGCAATGCGGTAAGTCGGTAAAATTTATCGCCGCAGAGTTAGGTGTGCATCAGTCAACGATTTACCGCGAGCTGAAGCGCAACAGTAATAAACGTGGCGGATATGCCTTCAATGCTCATGAGATGGCAATGGAGCGTCAGGAACGCATCTCCCGGAATGCCACCATCAGTCCCAAGGTCAAGTTTGAGTGCCTGCAGCGTATCAGAACTGACCAATGGTCGCCCGAGCAAATATCCGGTGAGATGAAACTCAGGGACGTCAATGTCAGCCATACCACCATCTACAAGTGGGTAAAGGAGGACAAAGAGGCCGGAGGCACACTCTTTGAGCATCTTAGGCACAAGGGCCGCAGACGCAAGACAAATCCATACAAAAGTGCTTCGGCCCGCAATATTCCCGACAGGACATCGATCAAAGATCGTCCCGGTGAAGCAGATGGGAAACGTTTCGGTGATTGGGAAATGGACCTGATCATCGGGAAAAACGGGTATCAGGCTATTCTGGTTCTTGTGGAGCGTTCGACAGGATATGTGATCATTCACAGGCTCAAACACGGTAAAAAGGCTAAGGAACTGGCTAAAGCCGTCGGCAGCCTGCTGTTCGCATATCGNATTGAGGGAGTTCTCACAATTACAACCGATAACGGCTCGGAGTTCTCTCANCACAGGCTGATTACAAAAGCATTGAAAGGTGTGGTCGTATACTTTGCCGACCCGTACGCNTCCTGGCAAAAGGGACTGGTGGAATATACAAATAAACTAATCCGACAATACATACCTAAAGGCTCTGATTTTGACGAATTTAACACCANACAACTGATGAACATACAGAAAAAACTTAACTCACGGCCACGGAAAAAGCTAAATTACTCCACTCCTAAAAAAGAATTTTTCCGTCATTTTAATTAATTTCGCACTTGCTTGTTTAATCTGCGGAGAACCCGATACTTCTTATAATTTTGTAAGTCCCAAAATTATTCGTATATTTGCAACGTCATTCTTCGGACTGACAAAAACATACGATTAACAAGAAGCGATTGCTTTTACTTGTAGAAGAAAACGTAGGAAATTTTCGAAAGATGCAAGGGAGCAAGCGG
>WFMC01000035.1 GCA_009177205.1 Bacteroidales bacterium | reverse complement strand
AATTCCACATCTTCTGCATACTCTTTAGGAATGATTGAATCCGGGCGTTGATGAAAAGGATTCGAGCCTCTCTTTTCATCAGTAGGTTTCCGGAATTTACCCTCATTTTTCCGGGCTTGTTTCTCTGCTTTTTTTCTTTGTTTGCGTTCCTCCTTGCGGGTTGGCATACCCATGGAGGTGCGCAATTTATCTTCCATAAAATCCATTGTTTTCGAGCGTAGCCAAGCAGATATCTGTTGCCCGAAACACATCCATATAATAATGATGATGAGGAATATGATAATGAAGGTCATAATCTTAAGCGATTGAAAAAATCCAAATTATTTTGGTGGGAATAAAAGTGAATTGAAGCGCCGAATGGTGGAGGTTCAAAACGAAAGTAGCAGATAAAGAATTATTATAAGGGAGAGAGCGGGTAGACCTAAGCAAGCCAAAAGAGCCGCGCTTGCCAAAATCAGAATCCATCTTCTTGCGTTACCTTTCCATCCGAAAGATTTGAATTTAAGGGAAAACATTCTCATCGGGCTCACCATCAGCAGCGATTCCAATATGATAATGGGAACAGCCACAGCCGGAAGAGTCAATGCTCCCCCCCAGATAAAGGAATCTGCGATTTCTGCGGAAGCGAAAGAAGAGCCGAGTGATTGCGCCACGACAGCGGCATACCCGCACCAGAATATTGCATTTGCCGGAATGGGCATCCCTATAAAAGAGGTGGTTTGTCGCGTATCTATATTAAATTTCGCCAATCTCAAGACTCCGCATACGGGAATAAAGAGGGCGCACCATGGCATCCATTGAGGCACTCCGGGATAGTTTCTGAAGATAAAGAAGATTAGCAGAGCGGGAGCTACTCCGAAACTCACATTGTCTGACAGGGAATCCAATTGCTTTCCCAAGTCTGAATAAGCGCTGAGGAGTCGTGCCATGAATCCGTCGGCAAAATCAGCCACTGCCGCTATTCCCATGAAAAGTATGCTCCATCGCCACCCCGCCATGCAGCCGAATTGCTGAAAAGGGGAGGTCGCGAAGATGATTGACACAATGCCTGCCAGGAGATTAAGGCATGTGATGGAGTTGGGGATATTTCTTGTGATTACATTCATTGTTTAAGAATCTTTCAGGCGTGCCACGGGAGTTAATCCGCCGGAAGTGGCTTGCCCCATTTTGACGAGAATTTCGCAATCGAGAGGGAGATAGAGGTCGACACGAGAGCCGAATTTGATGAATCCGAGATGCTCGTCTATTTCGGCTTTATCTCCGGGTCGGGCGTAGGTCACGATTCGGCGTGCCATTGCTCCGGCAATTTGACGGATGGTGATTCTGCAGCCGTTATCGCAAATAACACCTATAGTCGAGCGCTCGTTTTCAGTGCTGCTTTTAGGCAGATAAGCGGAAAGGAATCTCCCTTTATGATGCTTGACATAATCAACTTTCCCGTTGACGGGATACCAGTTGGCGTGAACATTCAATGGCGACATAAAGACAGAGAGGAGAATAGCGTCCGATTTTAAAAATTCCGGTTCATAAACCTTTTCGATCGCCACGACTTTTCCATCTACCGAACTTAATACCAGATTGGTGGCATCGCCGTGATAGATTCTCTTCGGACACCGAANGANATTGAACACGAAAGAATAAAAAAGCAAGGAAATAGCAGANCANATTGCCGGCAGAATCCATGGNGGTAAAANGAGCCANACCGGCACTTGAAGGGCTGCCAGTACGATGAATAACAAAATGAGTATATTCGTGCCTTCGTGATGAATTTTCATTTCCGAAGATTATCAGATGGAAAAAACTTTTTCTTTCCACAAATTTAACAAAAAAAAGTATGTTTTCTTTATTATAAAGTAAAAAATCTTCAAAAAAGATTATCAGATGCGGAAAAAGAGTCAAAAAATGATTAATTTTGCATTTTGACAAAATATGGCACTTTTAGTAATTTGAGAAGTGTGCGTGAAATATTCAAAAAAAGATTATGAACATATCTTATAAATGGCTCAAACGCTATATTGATTTTAATTATTCGCCCAAGGAGTTGGCTGCAGTCTTCACCTCATTGGGTCTTGAATGTGATAACGTAGAGGAGGTTGAAACAATTAAAGGGGGTCTTCGCGGCATCGTCATCGGCAAAGTGCTGACATGTGAAGAGCATCCTAATTCCGACCACTTGCATATCACGACGGTTGACCTCGGCGGAGACGCGCCGGTGCAAATCGTTTGCGGCGCTCCTAATGTGGCAGCAGGGCAGACAGTTGTTGTGGCTACTGTCGGCACCCTTCTTTATGACGGCGACAAGGAATTCAAGATCAATAAATCAAAAATCAGAGGTGTTGAGTCTTTCGGGATGATATGCGCTGAAGATGAAATCGGCATCGGGAGCAATCACGACGGCATCATGGTGCTTTCCGAAGACATAAATCCCGGCACTCCTGCTGCTGAATATTTCAAAGTCGAGAGCGATTATTGCCTTGAAGTGGAATTGACACCGAATCGCGTTGATGCAGCAAGTCATTATGGTTGCGCTCGCGATTTGAAAGCACATCTCTGGAGGGAGATTTATGAAAAAAATCCGCAAGGGGTTCTTCCCGAAGTGCATCTTCCTGATGAAAATGCCTTCGCTATTGATAAAGAGACAGGTGGCGCATCAGTAGAGATTATTGACAATGAAGGGTGTGGCAGATACACTGGCATCACAATTCGCGGAGTGCAAGTCAAAGAGAGTCCGGGATGGTTGAGTAATCTTTTATTAGCAGTAGGTCAACGCCCCATCAACAATATAGTAGATATCACAAATTTTATACTTCTCGGACTCGGTCAGCCACTCCATTGCTTTGATCTTGATAAGGTTAAAGGGGAGCAAATCGTGGTGCGAACATGTGAGGAAGGAACGAAATTCACTACCCTTGACGGAGTTGAACATACACTGTCGGCATCCGACATGATGATTTGCGACTCTGAGCGCCCCATGGCGATAGCCGGCGTATTCGGCGGCTTGGATTCGGGCGTTACGGAATCCACAAAAAATATATTTATCGAGAGCGCATGGTTTAATCCCACTCGTGTGCGTCGCACAGCCCGTCGCCACGGCTTGAACACAGATGCCTCCTTCCGCTATGAGAGGGGCACAGACCCGAATATTACCTTGTTTGCGGCTCGCTTAGCTGCCATTTTAGTGCAAAAACTTGCCGGAGGCGAAGTGTGCGGACCGGTGGTGGATCTTTATGCGAAACCGGTGGAGCCGGCAGAGATTGATTTCTCTCTGAACTATTGTAAATCATTGATTGGCAAAGAGATTCCGGAAGATTTGATAATCTGCATTTTAAAGGCATTGGAATTCGGAGTTATGCCCACGGATAATCCCGACGTGTTGCGCCTTCACGTGCCGACATATCGTGTTGATGTTACTCGTCCGTGTGACGTAGTGGAAGAGATATTGCGTGTTTACGGATATAATAACGTAGAGTTCGGCACAGAGATGCATGCCAATCTTTCCCGCCGCGGCGACACAGACTTCAGTTATTCATTGACTCAGACCATCTCCGGCATGCTTACAGCCGAAGGCTTTATGGAGATAATGAATAACTCCCTTACAGCTGCATCGTATTATGCTGAAAATCAGGATTATCCAATTGAATCAGCAGTCAGAATAATGAACCCGTTGAGCGGTGATCTCTCTCTTATGCGCCAAACTCTTATGTATGGCGGATTGGAATCCATCGCTCATAATGTCAATCGCAAGGCAGCGGATTTGCGCCTCTACGAATTTGGCAACGTATATTCTTATAATAAAGAGAAAGCCGAAGCAAAACCGGATCAGGCACTTGCAGGATATTCTGAAGAGATGCACCTCGGATTATGGCTCACGGGCAATTATACTCTCGGAGGTTGGAATGCTAAAGAAGCTGAAGCCACAATTTATGACCTGAAAGGGGTTGTGGAAAATCTTCTTCGTCGTCTGGGTATCTCCCTGCAATCATTGAAATTCACTCAGGATTCAAATCAAATTTTCTCCGCGCGCCTCTTGATAGAGACCAAATCCGGTAAGAAAATAGGGGAACTCGGTCTTGTCAGCCGAAATGAATTGAAGCCATTTGATATAGAGAATGAGGTGGCATATTGCGAATTGCGTTGGAACGAGTTGTATAAGCTTTCAGCGAAGAACACCGTTCTGTATGCTCCCCTTCCGAAGACTCAACCCGTGCGGCGCGACCTGGCTCTGCTGTTAGACACCGATGTCCCCTTCAGTTCAGTCGAGGAAATAATTCGCAAAAACGGGGGAAAACTGATGAAAGATGTGAAACTATTTGACGTTTATGAAGGGAAAAACCTTCGGGCCGGTAAGAAATCATACGCTGTGGCAATTACACTTCAGGATGATGAAAAGACGCTTCAGGAGAAGCAGATTGACGCAGTGATGAATAAAATCATAGATGCGCTCGGAAAAAATCTTGGAGCCGAATTGAGANAAGAAGATAATANTTAATGAAACAACGANAAAAANNGNATAAAAAATGGGAAGANCATTTNAATANCNTAANGNNCGNAAATNGAAGANNTGGGGCNATATGTCGCGCACTTTTACGCGCATCGGCAAAGAAATTACAATGGCTGTGAAATCAGGTGGCGCCGACCCGCAGATGAATCCTCGTCTGCGCGTATTGATGCAGAACGCCAAAGCTGCCAATATGCCTAAAGACACAGTGGAACGCGCTATTAAGAAAGCCACTGATAAAGATGCNTCAGATTATAAGGAANTAGTGTATGAAGGATATGGCCCTNACGNANTTGCTATCGTAGTTGAGACTGCTACTGANAACAACCAGCGCACCGTGGCAAACGTCCGCTCATATTTCAATAAGCATGGCGGCAGCCTGGGAACACAAGGTTCCTTGTCGTTTCTTTTCGATCATAAAAGTGTCTTCCATATCAAACCTGCAGACGGCACCGACCATGATGAATTTGAATTGGCTTTGATGGACTATGAAGCGGAATTGGAGGCTGATGATGAAGAATGGCTCATATACGGTGCTTTCGACCAATTCGCAAATCTTCAAAAATTCCTCGAAGAGAGCGGTGCTGAAATTGTGTCTGCTGAATTTGAAAGAATACCCACCGATTATAAGGAGGTAACCGCCGAACAAAGAGAAGCCCTCGAAAAACTTCTTGAGAAATTTGAAGATGATGAAGATGTGCAGAATGTCTTCCACAATATGAAAGAGGAGGATTAACACCAAAGCATCCCAAAGAAATAATTATGAAGAACTCCCGACTGATTACCAGGCTGATTGCAGGCTTAATTCTAACATTCATCGGCATTTCCGCCCTTAACTGTTATGCAGTCAGCAACCAGGAGATGGAGCAAGCTCGCGCCACTACCGCTCTGTGGTATCTCCGATATGCCAATAACGGATCAGATTATCTTGAGAAACTGAATCCTACAACAATGGCTGAATTAGAAAAATCCCTGAAGCAAAAAGAGCGCGATAATATTAAAGCGTTTAAGGCTGTTGCCGTCCCTACGGATTATGCAGGTTGGGATAAGGAGAAATTGGTGGAATATTGGTCGGTGACGTTTTTCAAATCTCAAGGTCTTGATGCGTCAGGCGTAATAGCAAAAAATAGAGTCCGCAAAAAGATTCTACAGATGCAGATAGCCGCTCCGGCTCCTGAACCCGTTGCTCCTGACCCGGCGTCGTCTGTAGCTGAAGAGTCAGCCCCTGCAGAGAATGTAGAGAGCGGGACCCCCGATGCTTTACCAACGGGGGCGGAGATAATGGAGAGTGAGCAAATGCTTGAAGATTCCATTTCTCAAAGCGCGGGAGATAACTTGCCCGCATCTAAAAAATCTTCCGACAATACATCCACTTGGATTTATATTGCCGCACTCCTTGTGTTGGTGGGAGTCGTGATCTGGTTGGTTATTTTCGCATCCAAAACCATGCAGAATCAATCAGCGCGTCGAGCAGAAGAGGAGGAGGGGGAAGAGTTGGCTCCGGTAAGGAGCGTGGATCCGCAAGTCCCGGTTGCCGATTCTTCGATACGCGAGAAATATGCTCGCACTTTAGCATCGAAAGAGGAGGAGATAAGAGCCCTNAATAGAGAGATNCANGATTTGAGAGAGGAGTGTATGCGTCNCGGCGAGGAGNATGGAAGATTGGCANCCGATTTGGCAATGTCAAAGCGTGAGNTTGATGCCACAAAGGGTCGGCTTCGCGCCGNTACTGTGGCNGCGAATGTTGCTTCATCATCCATCTCTACCCGTCAGGAGGAGATTGAACCTGAAAAGTCCGACTCACCACGGAAAGAAACTAAATCCGAGGTTAAAAAAGAGACTCCAAACGAAATATTCTTGGGAAGAGTGAATTCCAAGGGACTTTTCGTAAGAGCCGACCGTCAGCCTGTAGAGGATAAGAGCTTTTATGTATTGATGACTCAAGACGGATTCACCGGAAGTTATCGTTTGCTTCAAAGGGGATATGTAATTGAGTTGGGCTTACAGAATCCGCAACACTATCTCGCGGGGGGGTGTGTGGCAGTAGATATTGATGACACGGAAGGGATGGAGTCTATCCGCACATTGGCATCCGGCACGGCAGTGTTTGAAGACGGATGCTGGAGGGTGTTGAGGAAAGCTAAAANTGCNTACGAGTNATTTANTTCATCNGAAATACNGAANGAGAAGCAAAAAATGATGCTTAAATNCAGGAAACNTCNNATGAAAAGAAGATAAATTTGGTAAANNCAAAAAANACTATTAANTTTGCANNGTGAAAATCGGACGAGGGTCCGGGAAGATTTCATAAAATAAATTTGATAGACGCCCTGATGGCGGAATCGGTAGACGCGCTGGTCTCAAACACCAGTGGAGCAATCCGTGCCGGTTCGACCCCGGCTCAGGGTACTGAATTGGAGATTCTCATTTCGAGAGTCTCCAATTTTCTTTTATTCGCTCTTGTTATTCATTTGTCTGCGTGCGGAAAAGGGTTTGAAAGGATTATCACTATTATATAGAATTAATGCTATGCAATAAATTTTTGATTTTAAATAAAAGTGTTAAAAATTTTATATATCAATTAATTTTATTAAATTTGCATTTGCTGAGAGAGAATGTTTGCTATTTCATACTCGTCGCTTCGCTAAGCGAGCTCGCCACCAAACACGCGAAAAAATTAAGTATTAAAATTAAGAATTAAAAATTAAAAATAAGAATTAATCTCACCGCTTCGCTAAGCGGGTATGTCGCCAATCAAACGCTCTATAGTGACGAAAATAATAACAGGAGGGTTAAGACTTAACGAAAGAGACCCCCGAAAATTTAAAACAGGAACTTAGATCTCCGGCTTTTAATCCGGGGAAGATGAAATTAAATCAGATCAATATAATTAACTATTTTTATTAACTAAACCAATTCATTATGAGGAAAAAGACTATCCTTTCAATTGGAACTTTGATGCTTGCGGCAGGTCTTGGCATTGCTGCGATGACAGCTGCCAACGTGCTGCCATTGTCAAATGCAGGAGTATCTACACAAGCTGACGTATCCTTATTCGAGTATTCCGGAGTTACTCCTGCTTCCGGTACAGTATTTTTGGACTGGCAAAACAATTCCGTGCTTGATGTGGCATTTACCGGGGAAGACAAGAGTTCTTTCGAAGGAGTGGATGTTGTCCGCTCAAGTGCGAGTCCGGTGGAGATTTTTTTGAAATCCGGTGAAGATTGGGGACTCAGTGGTTCAGTATGGGCAGATGACACTGAAGCCCTGAAAGCGGATTCACGCTTCCCGACTCACATCCTTATCAATGTGGGTGACGTATTTAAAACTCCGGGTGAATATAAAGTGATTATTCCGCAAGGAATCTTTAAGCAAACTAATAAAGATGCGTACAATCCCGCTGTGGAATTATATTATTCAGTGGTAAGTGCGCCGCAATTCACAACTTCTCCGAAGAACGGTCAGACAATTTCCACACTTGCCGGCGGCTTAAGTGTCGCTAAGATTGAATTCGCTGTAGGTGTTACTTTGGCTCAGGGTGCAGCTTATAAAGAGGGTTCGATTGTGATTAATTCCGTTGACCCCTCAGCTACAACCAATATTTATCCTGAGGATGACCCCGAGGGAGACCCGATAGCCATCATTTTCGGCAAGACTGAAGAGGTCGGCAGTTATTCAATGTCTATCGACGGCAATGTTGTGGATTTGACATACGTNGGCACTGAAGANNTCGCCAACAANAAANGNCCGAAATATTATCAANTTGTCATTNNTGCGGGNACAANCNTAGCCAACGGGGTTACAATGCCTGAAATCAAGATTGACAACCTGTCTCAAACATGGTTGGATGCCAATTCCATTGAAATCGTAAATGAAGATGACGAATCGTTCAGCGCAGTTTACGCCAATGCTACAGACTTCCCGACTACATTCTATACTATTCTTCCCGGTCCGGTGGATTTCGCTAAAAAAACCAGTTATATAAAATGTCAACCATCTACAGGTTCTGTTAANAATGTTGNTATTATTACAGGAACCCAAGAAGNNCCAAATCTTATANAATGGACAATGAATGCTCCCGGCACATCTCCAAGTATTGTTGGAAATCCTCAATGGTGGCCCGCCGGCAAATATACTATAGAAATCGGTAAAGAATCTTTCGGAGACCCCAAGAAACCCACACAAAAAAATTCCACGGTAATAACTCTTGGCACTTGGGAAGTTCTTGAAGGTTGCTCTGTAGACCCATTGGTATTGGTACAAGCTAATTTGGGATATACATACTATGCTTCCAATTCAACAACTTCTTCGAAAGTAGTAGTGGCTACGGAATCTATTCTTAAGGGTGATGCCTTGGATATAATTGACGGAGAAGTCGGTATCGCTTGTTATAAATTGCAGTTCCTCAACTCATGCAAACCGAATGTCAACAAACCCGAAGCATCCCTGACCATTACAAAGGATGGTGATTCTGAGCCTATGATATTGATTAATCCCTCGGATAAAATTAATTGCAATCATCTCTGGAATGCAGGCACACGTCCGACTGAAGCAAACAGGAATAAGGCCAATACTTCAAATGCTAATTCATGGGCTATCTATTTCTCCGACTTCGCGGATATGCAAAACACTGTTCATTCAGGCACTAACGCAACTGCATCAAATGCTTGCTTCCTGCCCGAATTCCTGAAAACTCCAGGCACTTATTCAGTTCACGCTGACCAAGGCTTCTTTGTGGAGGCAACAGGCGTTGAATCGCAAGAAGTAAACACTACCTTCACTATTTTAGGTGAAAAGATTGAATACATTGTGGCTCCCGAAAATAATGCAAACGTTGACGAAATCAAGGATATCACCATCACTTATCCGGAAGGTGCGGTTGTTACTGTTCCCGAAGGAACTAAATTGCAAATGCAACCCGGTCAGCTTTCTTCAGGCGTCAATACTTTGCCTTATTTCAATATCACTGGAGAAGGCAACGTTGTGACACTCTCTCTTGATGAGGCGTATTCCGAAGTTGCCAAGTATGGTTATAAAGTCTCCATTCCTGTCGGCTTATGGTCAATTTCATACAATGGAGCATCTCAACTCAACGAGGGTATCGAGCTGAAATACATCCTTGACAATGTAAAGGCAGGCACTGTTACTCCCGCATCAAATGTAGGCGGCGAATTAATTCCGGGTTCTGACCTTGCAACAATCAAATACGTTGCGTCTTCAAAGGTTATGAGCACAGGCAAGGCATATCTCTACAGCGTAGAGCCCGGCGTCGAGGGCGCAGCTCCAACCCGCACACAAGTTGCATCTTACACCGGTAAACTTCCTGAAGTGTCAGTCGGTTCAGGCGAGTATGAGGAGCAGCCTTCTGTTGACGTGACATGGAGCACTACAGATGATGTAGCAATGCTCAAGACCGGTACTTACGAATTTGTAATTCCTATTTCCGGTCTGACTTACGGTGCAGGCTTGCAGGCAAAAGAAGAATTCTCATATACTTACCTCGTGGAAGGTCCGGTATTGTTTGCCGATTTGATGACATTGGTAGACCCATATAAGAGTGAACTATATCCTTTCGAATGTGCAGGTGGCGAAGGTCTGCAATCAATGACATTTGAATTTGAACATTCCAATATCAAGCAAGCTGATGCAGCAACTCTCGCTTCATTGGAATTCAAACTCCTCCTTGATGGTGAAGAATTAGGCACATGGCTTGGAAATGATTCAAGCGTAAATACATTCGATACTCGATGGAATGAATGTGCATTTGATTTCGGTTATGCAAAGAGTCTTCAAGGATTCCCGTTCTCAACAACTCCCGGTGTTTATACTCTTGTAATTCCTGACGGTTATCTTACCCTGAACGGTAAGCCGGTTGTCGGTGCTTCTTATTCAATCACAATTCTGGAAGTTCCGCAGGAGGAAATTGACTTCACTTACACTCTTGACCCTGACTCAGGCGAAAAAGTCAATTCCCTCAGCACAATCGTATTGACCTTCCCGAATGCACATGACGTTATGTACTGCTCAAACAGCAATAACCCGCTTGCAACTTTGGAAAATGAAGATAAAACTCTTGTTCTTGATTGCATCTGGGGAACTCCGAGTGTTGATATGAAGTCAATTACATTAAAGTTTGGTGATGAATCAACTGAATGGGTTTCGGGTTTGTACACTCTTACAATTCCTGCAGGATTAATCAACCTCAACAATCCATATTTCGATGACTCTGATGAAAACATCGGCAGTGCAAACTTCGATGGTCTCACTGCCATCTACAATCTGGACACAAACACCGGAGTGACACTCATTGGCATCGATTCGGCGGATTCTTATAATGTTTATACTCTTGACGGCAAGGTGGTACGCCTGAATGCAGCTCCGGCTGACTTATTGGAACTCGCTCCCGGCATGTATCTCGTCAATGGCAAGAAAGTAAATGTTGTGAAATAAGATTTTCAGAATACCTTAAATAATTGAAGCGCCTTTTGGGGCGCTTCTTTCTTTTTGCTATTCATTATAAATAAAAAAATCGGCTTTGAAGCCGATTTTTTGGTTTTGTCGGGGTGAGGCGACTCGAACGCCCGACCTCTACGTCCCGAACGTAGCACGCTACCAACTGCGCTACACCCCGAGTGCTTATTGCGAGTGCAAAGGTAATCCAAAAAAAATAATTCTCCAAATTTCAGCCGATAAATTTGCGGAATTTGGAGAATTATAGATTAATCTTAAAGAGAAAAAATTATTTTAATCCGAATTTTTCCTTAATCGTATCTACATAATCGAGTTTCTCCCAAGTGAAGAGTTCCACTTCTCGGGTTATTGGCTCCTTCTCATAACGCGATTTAAAGGTCTTCACTACCTTTTCATATTTTCGTCCGAGATGGCCGTAGGCTGAAGTTTCCTTATAAATGGGATTTCTCAATTTCAGTCTGCTCTCGATTGCCTTGGGGCGCATATCGAAAATTTCTTCAACTTTTTCAGCAATTTGCGCGTCGGAAAGATTCACCTTGGAAGTGCCGAAAGTATTGATGTAAAGACTGACGGGGCGAGCAACGCCGATGGCATAGGCGACTTGCACGAGAACTTCATCCGCTACGCCTGCCGCCACGAGATTCTTGGCTATATGCCGGCAAGCATAAGCAGCGGAGCGGTCGACTTTAGATGGGTCCTTGCCTGAGAAAGCGCCGCCGCCGTGAGCGCCGCGACCGCCATAGGTGTCCACTATGATTTTGCGTCCGGTCAGTCCGGTGTCTCCGTGCGGACCTCCAATGACGAATTTCCCTGTCGGGTTGACGTGCAGAATCAGATTTTCGTCAAAAAGTTCCTGAATCTCTTCGGGTAAGGAGTTCTTTAAGCGGGGAATCAATACATTCTCCACATCTTTGCGGATAATTTCCAACATCTCCTCGTCTGCCCGTTGCCGGGACTCCTCGGTGTCTTCAAGGGGGAGGATGAAATCATCATGCTGAGTGGAGACAACAATGGTGTGGATTCTCACAGGTTTATTGGTTTCATCATATTCCACGGTGACCTGACTTTTGGCGTCGGGGCGAAGATATGATGTGAGTTTCCCTTTTCTGTAATAGACCATTTCTTTGGCTTCGCGTCTGATGTCTGCAAGTTCGGTCATGAGTTTATGAGAGATGTCAAGTGTGAGAGGCATGAAGTTGTCAGATTCCCTTACGGCATATCCGAACATCATGCCCTGATCGCCTGCACCCTGCAGTTCGAGTGCATCCGCAGCGGCTTCATCATTGCGATTAACCCCGCGGTTGATATCGTCTGATTGCTCGTGGATAGCGGAAAGAATGCCGAGGGAATCGCCGTCAAAGCGATATGCTCCGCGATTATAACCGATGTCGTTGATTACGTCGCGCACTGTGGCGGGAACATCGATGTAGGCTTCGGAAGTAACTTCACCCGCCACTACGACTTGTCCGGTTGTGCAAAGTGTTTCAATTGCGACATGGCTTTGCGGGTCGCGGGCGAGAAACTCATCGAGCAGAGAATCGGAGATTCTGTCTGCCACTTTGTCGGGGTGTCCTTCTGATACAGATTCAGAAGTGAATAGATAGTTCATATATTTAAATTTTTTGATATTTCAAAAGGGGAAGGGCATAAAAAAAGCATTGCGGAAAATCACCGGAATGCTGAAAACTGAAATTGAAAAATCTCTAATGCAGGGCACCGGGAATTTCCGGAATCTTCAGAAGTAGAAGCGCATTGTGAGAGCAGTTTTAGCATTTTTTTCGGTGGTTGCAAGCAGCCAAATTTGTCCACCTTCCGTTTGTGTCAGCAAAATTAGCATAAAAAAATGATAATACCTAATAAAAAATTGACTAAAAATATTGATAAGTCCGTTTTAAATGTTAAATTTGTTTTTAAATGTTAAAATTTAAGTAAAAGTCGGGGGAGGTAATGGATTTCAGGATAGCAATAAATAATTGAGTTAACCGGACATCATGAAAGATAAGATAGGAAAGATCATATATTGGGTATTGTTGGTTATAGTGTTTTTCCCTTTCGGCTATTTCTGTGGAAGGGAATATGTTACAGCCCCGATAGGTCTGGCATTAGGCTTGATATTCGCCTTGATTTTCGGCACCCCTTTCCCGAAGTTTAATAAATTTTTATCTAAATGGCTTCTGCAGGCGTCAGTTGTAGGTCTGGGTTTCGGGATGAATCTGATAAGAAGTCTGCAGAGTGGCGCGGAGGGGATGATATTCACTGTCGTTTCGGTTATCGGAGTGATGGTCATAGGAGTCATGCTGGGCAAATATATGGGCATAAACAATAAGACTTCCTACTTGATTTCGTCCGGCACTGCCATTTGTGGAGGGAGTGCGATAGCGGCTGTCGGACCCGTAGTGAAGGCAGACCAGAATGAGATGGCAGTTTCATTAGGTGTAATATTTATATTGAATGCGATAGCCTTGTTTATTTTCCCGCCGATGGGTCATTTTTTCGGATTGTCGCAAACACAATTCGGCACATGGGCGGCGATTGCCATCCACGACACAAGTTCAGTAGTGGGCGCCGGTGCCGCATACGGAGCTGAAGCGTGCGAATTGGCGACCCTTATCAAGTGCACCCGTGCGTTATGGATTATTCCTTTAGCCATATTCACCATGTGGTTTTTCCCGAAATTCAATTCCCGCACCGGAGGAGCTTCTGAAGAAGGTAAGGCGAAGATTTCAATTCCATGGTTTATCTTCCTCTTCGTGTTGGCAATGGTCATCAATACCTATACTCCGGAATCTGCCATGCCGGTGATGGGTCCGGTGTATACCTTCCTTGCGGCTTTTGCGAAGAAATGTCTGGTTGCCGTATTATTTGCGATCGGAGCCGGGCTGAGTCTGAAGGTCATAAAGAGTGTCGGGGTGAAGCCTATGATTCAAGCGCTGACCCTATGGATGGCTATAGGCGCAACGAGTCTTTTTGTAGTAATGTACACGATATAGAACATGCTCTAAATATTGTCTTATGGATATACTGGCATACGTAAAATCCAAAGGGAATTTCTCAACCCTGTTGATGGGTTTGGGGACAGTGTTTGCCGGCACTGCTGCAGCGGCAATACGCGGAAATATGGAAATATTGCCCGCGTCCATCTGTTTGATATTTGTGATTTTCACTCAGTTGAGTGCAAATTATTATCACGCATACAACGGATATACTAATTATATCAATTCATTGCCTCCCTCCCGTCTTGAGAAGGCAAAAATGAGAGAAAATCCCTTGGCACAAAGAGTCTTAAAAGAGGCNTTCAATGCCNGCTTGATTCTGTCGCTGATGATAGGCANANCTATAATGACGATGTGTCGGAATCCATGGAGTGCATTTGTGCTCGGGGTTTTAATTTACGGGCTCTACGGCTTGCTCAGTTATGGAGGGAAATCGCTTATGGGAACGCCATGGGGGCTTTTCACAACTTTTCTTCTCTTCGGTCCGATAGGTGTCATAGGCACATGTCTTGTACAATCTCAACATGAAGCCGGGGTATATCTCTGGGGTGTGTATGACACTGCGCCCCCGATGCTCTTAGGCTTGGCTATGGGATTCATGGCTATGAACGTGCATCTGATGTATAGTTATTATACTCATAAGATTGCACCCGGAGAGGCTAAATATAATTTATGTTCTAAAATTGGACCCAAGACCACTATAGCATTTATATTTTTTAACGGATTGATGGCTTTCGCAGTGATAACCTTCAAAATTTTCTATTTGAATTATCCTCAGCCTTTTCTGGCTGATGTGCCTGCATTTCTGACATTCGCCTTGAATTGCTACATCGCCTTTAGAATGTATCGGTCCAATATGGCTGAATTGCGTCATCTGACTATGCTTTCGAAGATGAATTACTTCCTTTTGGGGTTAGTCCTCTTTATCGTATGGTGGGCTATCGGTACTCCGGATGATTCAGTCATGAGATTATTCTGAATTTTAGGAAGCATTTGAATAAATAATCAGAGCTCTCCTATGCCGGGAGGGCTCTGATTATTTTTTAGTATAATTAGATGTTTTATTTTTCGGATTGAAGATATTCCTGCATATCCTTGCAAATCTTTTCGTGGCGAATCATCATATATACCAGAATTATATTTAATACTATGATTTCAAAAGCGAAGTAGAGCCAGGGCATTCTGAAAATTAGAATGGCTGCAAATAGGGCAAATGTTCTGGTGTTAAAGGAGAGAATATTGGTATATTTCATCAACCCCTTGCTGCGGGCACGGAATTTGTCGCGGAAACTCTGTGGGATATCATTTCCGTAGCGGCTGCGCAGCATTTTGCGCAGGCGTTGCATTTGCGGAGTGCGTTTCTCCTGACCTACAGTGTAATTTGTATAGAACATCAATACCAGTTTAGCCCAGAAATCTTTTTTCCAACTCAGGGAATGAAATTTTTCCCAAAGCAATTCGGCACGCTCAAGTTCGCTGCCGTCTTTCCCTTTGACAAAGAAGAGATGGAATTGACGATAATAATCTGCCATTGATGCCTGAACGGCATGGCAGGCACCTGTGGCTATTGCCAACACCCAGATTGCCCATTTGTGTGCCATGAAGTAGTCGCTGGTGACGTTTTCGCGCAGGCAGATGGCGACGTATATGCAGATGAACCATATATCTCCCGAGAGCCCGTCGAGAATACGCCCTAAGCGGGAGTATTGCTTTGTCATACGCGCTAATTGCCCGTCGGCAGAGTCGAACGAATCCGCCCACACAAGGAGTATTACACCAAGTATGTTGATCCAGATGTTATTAAAATAAAAAGCGACACCGGCTCCGATGCCGAGGATGATGGAGGCAATAGTAATTGCATTGGGAGTTATGCCGAGTTTTTCTGCCAGTTTCGCCCACATAAACCCTAAGGGGCGATAGAATATCAGGTCAAAGGTCTCTTCAGTATCCATTGATTTGAGCGACCCTTTATATTCCTCTTTAAGTTTCTTGATTTTATCGTTCATCTCGACTCTTCTTTTCTTTTTTGTTAGCGTTGCGAATTCTTTTTAAAATATATTTAGCAATAGCCGGAGCCGCCTCTTGACGACATGGAGCAAAGGAGGGCCAGTCATTAAAATCGATAATCACAGAGGAGCCGTCGGGGCTGACGATGCAGTCACCTCCGAAAATTTCCATTCCGGTAGCTGCTGCGGCTTTGACGGCATTCTGCTTCAAAGCCTCTTCGTCAATTTTGAAATGTTGAGGCATACCGTTGATGGCTTCATCACCATATTTGGAGTGATTCCCTTCCAGGGGATAAAACCAATAGAAGAATGAGCCGTCGGCAACTCCATAGAATTTCACAAGGTCTCCCGGCAGATGTCGATTGATGACAGCACGTTTTATACCGCGATAATAGAATTCATGGAGTATTCCCTGTGCTTCTTCAGGATGGCGACAAAAACTGACATCCTCTTTATGTTGGGAATGAGTTTCGCCACGTTTGATCCAGCAGGCTTCAAAATTATGTTTGTGAAGTTCCGGGAGAGCATTGGCATTTGTGTCAACAATAATGGATTCCGGATAAGGAACTTCTGCGCCTACAAGGAGATTGGTCATTCGTTCGCGGGTACCGTTTTCAATAGAATCGCCGGAATTTATGACAAGTTTACCTTCCTCGCTGAGTTGAATCAATTTGTCGATAGAGGGTTGGCGGCGACACATATTGATAATGATATCCTCTTCAATGTCGGATTCCAGAAAGGATTCCTCGTTATAATCGTGGACTTCGCATCCGCGGCGATGCAATTGGTCAATGACGGCATGGAGAATCGCCGCGTCATTCCCTATATGGTTTGGAGAATATGCTCCGGCTCGGCTGATAGCCGCAATTTTATATTTTGCCATTATTATAATATATTAAATATTACCNGANTTAAGAAAATNNTTGGCTTTGGAAATGTCTTCTTCNTGNTNGACATCTATAATTTTACNCATNGNGAAAGCTTCTACGAGCAAGCCGGCGTCTATGAGTGCTCTTTGATAATTTCTCATTCTGCTTTTGCCGGCTGCGAGACATTCATCAAGAACATCTATGCAAGGGTCAGACAAACCGTAGATGCCCCCGGAAATGTAATTGGAAGCCGGTGTAGATTCATCTTTGAAAGCCTTAATACTGAGATTTTCCGGGTCTGCTTCAATCCACAGGGGTTTTTCATCGTCAACAAAATCAGTTACCGCCATCATGGCGTTGACATCAGCCCGCGCCGCTTCCCATGCTTCTACATATTTTTTGAAATCTTTTTCAAGAAATATAGTATCAANNGTGANGGTGATGNAGCGNCCGTGTCCTTTGAGAGATTTNGAAACCTCTTTGAAAGTATGCATCGATGAGGGCGTGGATTTTATATGCAGAATCAATTGAGTCCCTTCCGCCGGAGTGAAGTTTTCGAGGAAGGCTTTGACTTCGGGCATAAAATCATTGATGCACACCACAATTTTTTTTGCTCCGCAATTTTCAAAAATATGAATCATGCGTTCAATCATCGGGATGCCCTGAATCTTTACGAGCGGTTTTGGTGTCTCCACACCTTCGGCTGCCAATCTCGAACCTTCGCCGGCTGCTATAATTGCAAAATTCATCTGGGTTATATAAAAGTTGGATTATTGAGGTTTGTTGGAAGATTTATGCATTGAGAAGGGGAGAGGATTTGCTGAAAATTCATCATATCTTTTGCGTCTTCCCGCTAGATCGATTGCCTTATAGATAGCTTCGCGCATTGAGGCGGCGTCAGCTATGTTCTGACCTGCTATGTCATAGGCTGTGCCATGGTCGGGAGATGTGCGGATAATTTCGAGTCCCGATGTGAAATTCACCCCTGAAGTTCCTGCAATAGTCTTAAACGGTGCTAATCCCTGGTCGTGATACATGGCTAAGACCGCATCGAAATTTCTCCATTGCTCCGAGCCGAAGAACCCGTCGGCAGGATACGGACCGAAAGCAAGGATTTTTTCATCCTTCAGTGCCTTTATGGCAGGTGTGATAATGGATGCTTCTTCCTCTCCGAGCAAGCCTCCGTCGCCGTTGTGAGGATTAAGGGAAAGAACGGCAATGCGGGGTCGGTCGCAGGCAAAATCTCTTCTGAGCGTTTTGTCAAGTTGCTTCACGATGGAGATAATCTTCTCGGATGTGATCTCTCCGCTGACTTTTGATATGGGGAGGTGAGTGGTCAGCAGAGCGACTCGCAATTCATCATTGAAAAGAATCATTAGTGCTTTTGATTCAGGATTGTTTTCGTCAGCGAAGCGTTGCTCAAGAAATTCCGTGTGTCCGGGGAATTTGAAATTTTCGTTCTGTATAGCCTCTTTTGAAATGGGAGCTGTAACGATAGCGTCAATAAATCCTTCTTCCAAGGCTTGACAAGCGGCGTTGAGCGATTCGTAAGCCGCTTTTCCGCTCTCGGCATCAGGAACCCCATATCTGGGTGTCATTGAATCGGGACCGATATTGACCAAGTT
This sequence comes from Bacteroidales bacterium, assembly GCA_009177205.1. GTDB lineage: Bacteria > Bacteroidota > Bacteroidia > Bacteroidales > Muribaculaceae > Lepagella. The sequence continues at coordinate 18,500 of WFMC01000035.1, read as the reverse complement.
GATTTTTCCCGGTCGCGCTTCGGACGCGGAATTTATTGTATGAAATTTCATTGTTTCTCCGATGAGTTGAAGCGTCTGGATAAACAGGTGCTTGTTTGCGAATACGACCGGAGTGCAGATTTCTGTGAAGCCTTCGGGAAGAAACGCTTTTATAACGATTTCAAGACCAACTCCGTTGGTATCCCCTTGAGTTATGCCGATTCTTAAATTTTCCATTTTTAGGTTNGTTGGAAATATATTTTACTTNCNATTNTATTCAGTNGATAAACTTTTATTTAGCNAACATTCCGCAAGCAGCCATTATATNTTCTCCGCGNGAGGCGCGGATAGTAGCGGTGATGCCATGCTTGTTGAGAATATTTCTGAACATTATCATTCTCTCTTCCGAGCAGGGTTGGAGGTCAATCCCCGGAATGGCATGATATCGAATAAGATTAACTCGACATTCAAGGTTGCCGATTAATTTCACAAGCATGTTGGCATGAGCAATATCGTCGTTGACTCCGCGCCACATTATATATTCCAGTGATAGCCTGCGTTGATGGGAGAAGTCATAACCCTTCAGGAGTTGCATTACACTCTGAATAGGAAAAGCTTTTTGCGCCGGCATCATTGCTCCTCTCTCCCGGGAATCGGCAGAGTGAACACTGATGGCAATGTGTACCTTTGTCTTGTCGAGCAGGTCTTTTAGTTCCGGAAGTTTGCCCACTGTGGAGACTGTGATGCGCTTCGGGCTCCAATCAAAACCCCAAGGGGCTGTCAGAATCTCAATGACGCGTTTTACGGCTCCGAAATTGTCGAGAGGCTCACCCATCCCCATAAACACTATATTGGTCAGCGGATTCATTTCCGGCATTCCGGGATCCTGTCGGGGTGGGATGCTGAGAATCTGATTGATAATTTCAGCAGCGGATAGTTGCGATTTGAATCCCATTTTACCGGTGGCGCAGAAATAGCAATTCATTTTGCAACCCACTTGGGAAGATACGCATAGAGTGGCACGATCATGGTCAGGAATATAGACACTCTCTATAAGCCTGCTTCCAGTCACCGGAAAGACAAATTTCATTNTNNCGTCGCTACTNNTTTGACANCCGGNCGGGNTTATGCGTCNTACACAATATTTCTNTTCNANAAGNGCTCTGTTTTTCTTTGAGAGATTATTCATCTCCTCGAAAGAGGTAACTTTTTTCTGATAAATCCATTGAGCCAATTGCTTCCCGATGAATGCGGGTATGCCGAGTCCGACTGCAACATCCTGCAATTCGGCTTGTGTCATTCCAATCAGAGGAATGAGAGTCTGCGATGGATTGGCGCTATTTGGAGAGGTTATATTATTTGTATTCATGGAGTTTATATGTTTCTTCGCGAAGATATTTGCCAAGTTCTTCGGGGGTGGAGAATTTTGCCTGCACATCGGGCATAATCGGATTGCCGACAGAAATATGCAATTCCTTTCCTCGTTTTGCGAATAATTCACGCGGGAGGAGAAGAGACCTCAAAGGCCAGCATGCATGACCGAGGAAATTGAAGAATTTGCGATTGGTGCCGTGAAAATAGATAGGAATGACCGGCACCTTTGCGCGGGCAATAATCTGGAGAATCGAGGGCTGCCATTCTCTGTCGACGAGGAAACCGGTTTTGTCGGTTTTACTCATGGCGCCTGCCGGAAAGAACCCTACCGGATGTCCGTTGATGAGTTGGCGCAGGGCTTCGCGAATTCCGTTGACCGAGACACGCCTTTTCTCAGGGTCGGAAGATGCCATTGAATCGACAGTTATGAAATTCGGCTGCATCGCTGACAGTTTGGCGAGAATCATGTTGACCATTACTTTGTAATCAGGACGATAACGTGTCACGAGATTAATCAGGGCTATGCCGTCAATGGAGCCGAAAGGGTGATTGCTGACAGTGATGAAAGCTCCCTCTTTAAATCCGGCGAGCACCTCCTCATTATCCACTCGCAGAGGACACTTGAATTCATCTTCTATCAGATGGCGTGCAAATTCCGGTCCCGGGGTGGAACACCACGCGCCGTGCACCCGGTTGACCTCATCTATCTGAAGAAGATGTAAGATTCCATCGACAAATTTTTTGTGTCCTTTGAGCTTTGGGATAAGTTCTACGACATCATCATAATTAATGACGTCGGGGCGAACTTCATATTTTCCGGTTAATTCATCAGATGTATTTGTCATAACCTGATAATAATGGATAGATTATTTTTAGCATTCAGCCGGAGACGTCAGGGAATAGACGCTCCGGCTGAGAGATAGGATTATAATTCTTTTGATGGGAGCGTATTATTCTCCGGCTTCAAACTTATAGATATTGTTTTTAATTTTCTTTCCGCCGCGCAGCATCTGTTCGAGATTGGGGTTGAAGAGCTGATGGAACTGACTGTCGTAGGTAGCTTCATCATACGGAATCTTTTCAACTGAAGTTCCGTTGATAACGTAAGCATAGATGCCATCATCTCCTTTAACCAATACAACTTTGCCATCTTTCTTTCCGCCGGCAATTTTACCTGCAACTTTCGGGTCGTTGACTCCGGAGGGAACAGAGAAGCGGAATTGGTCGATTTGAGTAGGCTCAACACCCATTGCAGAAGCGATTGAAGCCATAGAACCTGCTTTGGATGAATATTGCTTCATCATGTNGTCGCNTGCCTTAGAGTTGCGAACNTTATTGGTGAAGTATGTCTTTACCTCATCATTANNGAGAGGAATGAACTCATNATATTCNCTATTTACTGCCGCTACANAAAGGGAGGGTGATGTTTGGTCGTTAGACTCATAAATTTTTGAAACTTCCCCTTCTTTACCGTCGATCATCACCCATCTTACGACCTGGCGACTATCGGGATAATACATATTGTAGCCCTGTATTCTGGGCACTGCGTTGCTGCTCTGAGTGAGCTGGAAGTTTTGCATGTTGTATCCTTCCTTAGGAGCATTCTTGGCGAAATCTGCCGCAGTCTTGTTTTTCTCAAGGAATTTTTCGAGTTTTTCGCGAGCAGCATTTACTGTTTGAGCAGAAGGCTGCAATGTGTAGTCAACAACTTCGTAGTCGTAAATTTCTACGGGAGCAGTCTGTTTTGCAAGTTGAGCGATAACAGCTCCTTCCGGTGTAGACATTAATTTAATGTATTTGCCACCTGCATTTTTCAAAGAATCAAGTTGATTCTGGGGAAGAGCGGAGGTGCGTCCGTTTTCTCCATAGAGTTCAAACCATTGTTCAGCTTGAGCCATCACGCTGTCGGCGGNGAATGACTTGGAGATAGAATCANTTGCCAGNCCGGCGNTCAGGCGTGCCAAAACAGTTTNGGGGAGTTTGTTGCCCATGACTTGCNCGNTGTNGAGTTGCACTGAGTCAACTTCCAGAGTCTTTTTGCCCATTCTAACAACTGTGAAGCCACGGAGATTCTGGCTTACGACGCTAACGGAATCCGCTGGAGCGGAAGTAACGTAGTCTTTTACAGGACCGGCAGGAATGTCGGAGCCGCGGAGGCTGCGCTTTTCAATTGCGAGTCCTTCCTTGCGAAGGTCTTTATTTAAAGCGGTTTCACCTTTGCCGAGAGCGGCTGCTGTAGCCATTGCCAATTTAGAAGAAGCGGCGAGGTCGGCATCTGAAGGAGAAATGTTGACAGCCACGAAGTTTATATCCTTAGTCGGTTCTTGAACTTTGAATTTATATTTTTCCTCTTCGTATGCTTTGCGAAGATCGGCATCGTTGACGGGATATTTCTTTTCGTCAACTTGTCCGTAAGGACGATAAGCGAGAGAGATCTGGGTCAAAGCCATAGCGTCATTATAGAGAGCCTTTTTGTCAAGGTCGTTGGCTTTGATAGTGTTGCTCAACAGTGAGATATACATTTGCTGAGCGATCTGGCGTGAAGCGTCTGATTCCAAAGCCAGCCATGCTTTCTGGAGCGGCTCAACCTGCGCTTGTGTCAGATTGTTGCGTTTGGGATTGAAAATCACATCGTGAACCTGCTCCATTGAAGTGACGTTTACGTTCAATGCCGCCAGTTGCTGAGCGATTGCTATCTGTTCCTGAGTGGGCTGAGGATTGTTAAGAAGATAATTGCTGAGCATTTCGGGAGATGCCTTAATGCCGGTTTCCTTAACAGCCTTGTCGAGAAGTTTTTCCGAGATTAATTGATTTAAAGCCATCTGCGGGAGAAGTTGCACATCAAAATTTGCATATTGCTCCGGATTTTGACGGCGTGCTTCTTCCAATCGGCGATTTAATTCTTCGCGCTTGCGTTGATATTCAAGATAATCAATTTTTTCGCCACCCACTTTGGCTACTGTGGTATGATTGCCGAACAGATTACGTCCGTTGGTGATGGCATCGCCTAAGATGAAGGCGAGGAGCGCCACGAAGATTACGATAAGCAAGAATACTGATTTGCTTCTGATTTTTTCTAATGTTGCCATTCTTATATAGAACTGTAATATTTAATTATTCAACGTGTTAGAGTGGCTTATACTGCCACATAATCGCCCGAAAGCGCGTGAGGAACACACACATTCGGGGCTAATTCGTGGCAAAGATAGTGATTTTCGTTAAATTACGCAAGAAATGAAGCGTAAATTTAGCGGCATACGGTTTTAAAGGTCATCAAGATCTGATAATGTCGCGGATGATTATGATTGGTGAGTGGCGTCTGTTGCAGTTGCCCCCCGCAGATTGCCTCCGAGTGATTCTATTTCAGCACGCTTTGAAAGAGCCAATTTGTCGGCAAATTTCAATGCTGCATCATGGCTATTCTCAATTATCCCCTCAAGAATAGCTTCTTTGACGCTATCCTTGATTTCAGCTATGAGTTTACACCCCGGAATGCCGTATCTCTCCATAATCTCGTTNCCCGTCANTANGNTTTTTNCAATNNCGGTAGTTGTCGGCGGCATTAATCTCATCCATCCTAATCCGCAGACGTGCGAAACCTTCCAATTGGCGTTTCACCTTTTCCGGAATCTTTGATGTTATATCTGCTTCGCACAGCAACATCAAAGCCTCAATATCATCGCCGGCATCGGTGATGAGACGTNTCACTCCGCTATCACTCACCCCTTCATCCNCAACACTTTGCGGACGCATGTGCAATCCCACAAGTTTCGCCACAAATTTCATCTTCTCGTTGAGCGGAAGTTTCATCTTGCGGAAAATCCTTGGTATCATTTTCTCACCGATAAAATTGTGGTTGTGGAAGGTCCAGCCGATTCCGGGTACATATTTTTTTACCGCCGGCTTGGCTATGTCATGAAGCAGAGCTGCCCAACGAATCCATTCATCATCAGTTTTCTCGGCTACGTTGTCCAAAACTTTCAGCGTATGGAGAAAATTATCCTTATGACCGCGACCCTCTTGCGTTTCCACACCTTTTAAAGCACACAATTCCGGGAAAATATATTCCAATAGTCCGGACATGTCAAGGAGTTTGAAACCTACAGACGGGTGTTTGCTCCTGATTATTTTGGATAATTCATCGTTGATGCGTTCTTTAGTGATAATCTTTATCCTCTCTTTATTCCTCTTTATGGCTTCGAAGGTTTCGGGAAGAATATAGAATCCAAGTTGAGTGGCAAATCTGATCGCTCTCATCATTCGGAGCGGGTCGTCGGAAAAGGTTATGTCGGGATTGAGTGGTGTGCGAATAATACGCCTTTCGATGTCCGCCATTCCGTCGAAAGGGTCTACGAGTTCGCCAAAGCGGTCTTTATTAAGGCAGATAGCCATGGCGTTGATGGTGAAGTCGCGTCGCTTCTGGTCGTCGTCAAGTGTTCCGTCTTCGACAATAGGATTGCGACTCTCTCTGTGATAAGATTCTTTTCTTGCCCCTACGAATTCCAGTTCCAGCTCCCCATGGCGCAGCTGGGCAGTGCCATAGTTGGCATAGACTGCAACACGCGGTTTGCGCCCTGTTTTTTCCGCAAGTTCCCCGGCAACTTTTTGAGCGAGCTCAATTCCGCTTCCGACACAAACAAAGTCTACATCCTTCGACGGACGATTGAGGAAGATATCGCGCACATAGCCTCCCACCACGTAAGCTTCAATGCCGAGTTCATCTGCGGCTTTCCCCACGATTGAGAAGACCGGGTGATGGAGATGTTCAGAAAGATTCCGCATCTTGAAAAGTAAATTAAATCTTTTTTAATGTGAGGGAGAATGTTTTGTAAGAGGAGCCCTGCCTCCTGGCAGGGCTCCGTGGATTAGAAGTTCCGTTTTTTCACTATGTTTAAAAAAGTGAATTATTTTTTCATTATCTTCTTGCCGTTGATAATGTAAAGACCGGGTTTGAGGGTTGAAAGTACTGATGCATCTGCATTCCTGGCAACGCGGAGACCGGTGAGGGTGTAGATGTCATAGGATTCAGCTGNAGCTTCAACAGCCTTAATGTCTTCTACGCCTACANAGTTGGAAATTTCATAATAATAATCGAANGGGCTTGAATTTACGAATTCGGGGCTCGCGCCATCCAATAAGGATTGATACATGCCGGAGAACAGACCGTCGGCAAGTTTCAGGCAATAGAATCCGCTGGGAGGCATGAATTTGTCGAGTGGCTCGTTGGTTTCAACGTCAAAGAGGTTAAGAACGATTTTGTCGGCATATACATTTTCTTCATCTTCCATATTGTTATCCCAAACGAATCTTACGCGGCAGAGAGAAGTGTTTGTGTCAACGATGCCGTTGTCATTCACTGCAAAGATATTGCAGGATNTTTTGTNGTTTGTGAACCACTTGGTGAAGCGCTCGGGCATCNACAAAGTGAAATAATCGAAGTATTCAAGAATTTCGTCTGTCGGAGGATCAATTTCCGGCATGGGAATGTTGGGAATGTTGTATTTCAGCAAGAGGTCATCGTTTTTANGTACGACATAATCTTCAGGGTCGTTGGCANAATTGGGACCATANACGTAATAAGTGAAAGCACCGGAATCANTCATCAGGCCGAAAATACCGGTCTGTCTGAATGTTTGGGCGATTCCGTTGAAGTCCCCAACGTTAAATACAACTTCATTTTCTTTTCCGTCGCCATTATAGTCCATTATGGTGTAATGGACTGAATATACTTGGTCGGAATTGTCCTGATAGAATGAAATAGTTGAGGATGAATTGGGCGTACGCTCCACCTTGTCCGCTTCCCAGAATGTCAGCACCACGAGGTCGAGTTCCGGCACAACGCCCGGAGTCGGCACAACGTTATAACCGATATAGATTTCATAATAAAGTGTAATGGCGGGTGTCGGATTATTTGAACCGTCGTAGAGCCAGTAACCTTCCGGAATTTCAATTTTGTAGATACCGGTTTTATTCCATGTTGTTGATTTGAAGAGCACGCTGCCGGTCTTAAGGGTTTCCATGTCGACACCTACAGCCAGGGTCTTGGCTGCCGGAGTAGTGAAGTCATTGAAATAGAGGAGTGCCGGAGTAGTGTTTGCTTCATTTACAATAATATCGTTGGAGAAGGTCACGCCTATGTTNGATACGCCTTTAGGAAAAGCNGGACCGCTGACTTCAACGAAACCTTGTGCGGGAGATACGGATGAAACACCTGACGGCAACGGAGCTTCCTGAACTTGCGGTTGCGGGCTTTTTGCCAGTAGGCATGCCGGAAGCAACAAAACAGATAAAAGTAAAAGTTTCTTCATATAAAAACTGATTAAAAATGAATAATGTTGAAAAGGTTTATTTGCAAAGGTATAAAAAAAATTGTAACTTTGCACCCAAATTACGATTTTATCAAAAAAAATAGAATTTTCTCAAATAATAATTTCAGATGACTGATCAAAATAATTCAGTTTCAGAAAATGAAATATCATTGCACAAAGGGAATAAAGTCGGTGCGATGATGAACGCCGTGAGTCTCGGCAATGTCTTTTCAATTGCCATGAGATTTTGGTATTGGGTTGTTTTGTCCGTAATTATTTGCATGGGTATCGCGGTGCTTTACGTCAAACGCACCGTGCCTATATATACCCGTTCCTGCTCGGTGATTATAAGAGATGACGCTGCCAGTGCTGTCGGCACCACTTCCGTTGACCTGTCAGACATAGGTGTGGGCATGACCAATACCATCCTCACTGATGAAATGGCAACTCTCAAAAGCCCTGACCTGATGGAGCAGGTGGTGAAAAAATTACACCTTACAGTAGGCTATACTTCCCCCGGCTCTTTCCACGACAATGTGCTTTACGGAAGTAATCTCCCCATCAATGTCTCTTTCCCCGACATCCCGGATGATGAAACCGCTTCTCTTACCGTTGTGGTGGATGAAGAAGGAAACGTGAATGTGGAAAATCTTGTGGTGAATCGCAAGCCGATGGTGCTTCCTGACGGTGCAAGAATGACATTCGGTGCAGTTATAGGTACCCCCTCCGGCAGAATCATTATAACCAAAACCCCTTTCTTCAGAGAGGGCACACCTTATACTATTAATGTAAGGCGTTCTACAATTGAAGCCGCTACAAATGCGTTTGAAGGTGAAATCACCGTCGAACAAACCAATAAGAAATCAAATGTGGTGGAAATTCTCTGTAATGACGCTTCAATCCAACGCGGAGATGAAATCCTGACATCACTCGTAAATGCCTACAACCAGGATTGGATTAAGGGTAAGGCGGAGGTAGTGGCTGTAACTTCAAATTTCATCACCGACCGCTTGAATATCCTTGAGAATGAACTCGGCAGTGTTGACTCTGAAATCTCTTCTTTCAAGAGTACAAACCTCATTCCCGACCTTTCTCAGGCTTCATCGATGTATATGCAACAGAGTAATTCTGTGAGCAATCAGATTATGTCGCTTTCCAATCAGTTGCAGATGGCTCGTTACCTGCGTACTTTTATCACAACTGAGGGCAGAAGTAATACGGTTCTCCCTGTGAATACCGGCATCGGCTCAGGCAATATAGAAAATCAAATTGCAGAATACAACTCTTTGATGATTCAAAGAAATGCCCATCTGACCAATACTTCAGTGAGCAACCCTCTTATCGTTGACCTTGATTCCCGATTGGCATCGCTAAGAAGTTCTATTCTTTCTTCTCTTGATAATCAGATTTTGGCATGGACCAACACTATCGGAAGCCTTGAAAGAAACGAGCAAACCGCAAATGCCCGCGTAGCTGCTAATCCGCGTCAGGCTAAATTCCTTTTGACAGCCGAACGTCAACAGAAAGTAAAAGAGACTCTATATCTTTACCTGTTGCAGAAAAGAGAGGAGAATGAGTTGTCGCAAGCATTCACTTCTGTCAATACCCGTATGCTAAGGAAGCCTTCCGGCTCAAAAGCTCCGACTTTCCCGAAGACTGCTCAGATTTATTTAGTCGGATTTGTGCTCGGTCTTGCAATTCCTTTCGGAGCAATCTATGGAATTGAAGCGCTCAATACCCGAATCAGAGGTCGCAAAGACCTGGAGGGTATCAATATCCCCATTGTTGGAGAAATTCCTTTATTCCAACATGAAGGTCAGAAATTCTTCAAATTCTATCGTAATCCTTCGAAGATGCGCGACGAATTGCCGGCTAATGAAGATGTCATCGTTGCAGAGGGTAGTCGCGACCTTGTGAATGAAGCCTTCCGCGTGCTCCGCACAAATATCAGTTTCATAACTGCCGACAGTATTCCGTGTGTGGCAATGTTCACAAGTTTCAACGCCGGATCCGGTAAAACATTCGTCACTCTGAACACGGGCATTTCGTTGGCTTTAAAAGGTAAAAAGGTGTTGTGTATCGATGGCGACCTTAGACGTGGCTCTCTTTCACGTGTGGTGAGGTCTCCGAAACACGGCATTGCTGAATATCTCAATGGAAGCATGCGTGATGTGAATGAATTGATTGTGCATGACGCAGTGGTGAAGGGTTTGAGCATTCTTCCCGTTGGCACTTTCCCTCCAAACCCGACTGAACTTCTCGAAAGCAATCGTTTTGTAAATCTCGTGGACTATCTGCGTACTGAATATGATTATATATTCATTGACTGTCCGCCNGTTGAGATGATGGCAGATGCNCNAATCATCAATAATGNCTGCGACNGCACATTCTTCGNGGTGCGCGNAGGATNGTTTGAACGCTCNATGNTTCCGGAACTTGAGAANCTTTATGAGTCCAAGAAATTCCATAACATCTCAATCGTCATCAACGGCGCTGATACAATGTCTCGATATGGTGATTCCTACAGATATGGTTATGGCTACACCCGTAAGAACTATAAGGACTATAAGGGCTATAACAAGAGCCTGACAAAGAAGTCTAAAAAGCATTAAGAAGTATTCTTATATGTAAATGTCCATCTGCATTGTGTGCGGGTGGACATTGATATTTTTAAAAGAACTTAAATCTATTTTGATGACTATGGAAAAACTCAATATTAAAGGTGTTATCTTTGATTATGGTGGCACACTCGATTCCGGTGGCGAACATTGGAGCGAAGTTATCTGGCGTGCCTGGCAAAAAGCCGGAATAGATGTGGATAAAGAGACATTCAGAGATGCTTACGTTTATGCTGAGCGAGAACTGGCGAAGGTTAAACATATTTTCCCCGAAGATGATTTCCTGACTCTTCTGCAAAAGAAGATGCGCATTGAATTGGAGTATCTTAAAAATCTCAAAGGTGCACTCCCGTTTGATATCAATGAGACTGCGAATGTAATAGCCGGTTATTGTGATGATGCTGCACGTGGCTGGGTAAATAATGCCAAACCTGTTTTGAATAAACTTTATAGAAAGTATCCGCTGGTGCTGGTCAGTAATTTCTATGGCAATGTCAATAGCGTCTTGAAGGCTTACGGTATATTGGACTATTTCCAAACTATAGTGGAGAGTGCCGTTGTGGGTGTCCGCAAACCTGATCCTGAAATATTCAGGTTAGGTGTCAAGGCTCTTGGATTGAATCCTGAGGAGGTTGTGGTGATAGGGGATAGTTATAAGAAAGATATTGAGCCGGCTCTGAAAGCAGGATGTCAGGCTGTATGGATTAAAGGGAAGGGATGGACTGATGCAGAAGATTCTATAAAATATCCGTATATTATTAAAAGAATTGAGGAATTGCCCGATTTGCTTTATTAACACAAATTAACAAAAGTGGGATTTTCCCTCATAATTTTAATTCTATTTAACAGTTTTGGGTAATTATTAACTTTAATTAACAATTAAGAACATAAATTAAAGGGCAAATTCTTTTGTGGATAGAGAAATTAGGTATAATTTTACGCGCTGAATCCCTCAAGGGGAAGCATTACAATGTATATAAATTAAAAGAGATAACAAATCAGAAATTATGGCAGAAAAAGCAAAGGCACCGAATGGTAAATTAGGTGTCATGATTGTAGGCCTCGGGGCTGTTAGTACAACTTTTATCACCGGTGTTTTAATGGCTCGCAAAGGTCTTGCAAAGCCGGTAGGTTCAATGACTCAATATGATAAGATTCGTGTTGGTCGCGGTGCTGATAAAAAATATTTGAAATATAAAGATATCGTTCCATTGGCAGATTTGAATGATATAGAATTTGCAGCGTGGGATGTTTATCCTGAAAATGCTTACGAATCAGCAATTAATGCAGAGGTACTCAAAGAAAAAGATATCGAACCCGTTAAGGAAGAATTGATTAAAATCGTTCCTTTGAAGGCTGCATTTGATAAAAACTATGCAAAACGTCTCGAAGGTAATAACGTTAAAGATGCCAAGACCCGTTGGGAAATGGTAGAGCAGATTCGCGAAGATATCCGCAAATTTAAAGAGGAGACCGGCGTTGAACGCGTAGTGGTTCTTTGGGCTGCTTCTACAGAAGTTTATGTACCCGTCAACGAGAAAGTACATTATAAACTTGAGGACCTTGAAAAGGCTATGAAGGATAATGATGTTGAAAACATCGCTCCCTCAATGTGTTATGCATACGCAGCCTTGAAAGAGGGTGCACCCTTCATCATGGGCGCTCCCAATACCACTGTAGACATCCCGGCTATGTGGCAACTTGCTGAAGAAACCAAGATGCCTATCGCGGGTAAAGATTTCAAGACAGGTCAAACCCTCGTGAAATCAGGTTTCGCTCCCATCATCGGAACTCGCTGCCTCGGCTTGAACGGCTGGTTCTCCACCAATATCCTCGGCAACCGCGACGGATTGGTGCTCGACGAACCCGCCAACTTCCGCACTAAAGAGGTCTCCAAACTTTCCACTTTGGAATCTATCCTCGTTCCCGAAGATCAACCCGACTTGTACGGCCACGGCAACGATGAGGATAATCAATATTACCATAAAGTACGCATCAATTATTATCCTCCGCGCAACGACAATAAAGAGGGTTGGGATAATATTGATATCTTCGGCTGGATGAACTATCCGATGCAGATTAAGATTAATTTCTTGTGTCGCGATTCAATCCTTGCAGCTCCCCTTTGTCTTGACCTTGTATTGCTCAGCGACCTTGCAGCACGCGCAGGACGTTATGGCACACAACGCTTCCTGAGCTTCTTCCTCAAGAGCCCGATGCATGACTATACAGAAGAAGAAGTGCCTGTAAACCATCTCTTCCAGCAATATGTTATGCTCAAGAATGCCATCCGCGAAATGGGCGGCTATGAGGCTGACGAAGAAATAGATTGATTTTAATATTAAATTAATAAAAAAGGGGTGGCAGATTTCTGTTCGCCCCTTTATTGCATTTAAAATGAGAATAGATATTCTGACAGTATTGCCCGAAATGTTTGAATCCCCCTTGAATTGCTCGATATTGAAACGCGCGCAGGATAAGGGTCTGGTGGAGATATATGTACATAATCTGAGGGATTACACCACAAACAAACACAGAAAGGTGGATGATTATCCTTTCGGTGGAGAGGCAGGAATGGTGATGAGCGTGCAGCCAATCGATGCCTGTATCTCGGCTTTGAAAAAAGAGAGGGATTATGATGAAGTTATCTTCATGACTCCCGATGGAAAGACTTTCGACCAGCCGATGGCAAATTCACTCTCATTATTAAATAATATAATAATTCTTTGCGGGCATTATAAAGGTGTAGACTATAGAGTCCGTGAACATTTTATCACTAAGGAGATATCAATAGGGGATTATGTATTGACGGGAGGGGAATTGCCTGCTATTTGCATCACTGACGCAATTGTCAGATTAATCCCGGGCGCGATAGGGGATGAGCAATCCGCACTATCTGATTCTTTTCAGGATAATCTTCTGGCTCCCCCCGTATATACTCGTCCTGCCGATTATAACGGGTGGAAGGTGCCGGATATCCTTCTTAGCGGGCATGATGCGAAGATAGCCGAGTGGAGATATGATCAAGCGATGAAACGGACTCAGGAATTACGCCCTGACCTTCTTAAGAAATAAAGCTTAACCCCGACATTGAAAAACATGCCGGGGTTTAATTATACATAGCCGGGGCGAATATTAATTATTTAATTATATTGTAAAATTTTTATACCTGAAATCCAGTGAGTTAATAAAAAGTTGAAAATAAATCGTAAAAAAAATCAAATTTTCATGATAACTTTTTTAACGGGTTTGTTATATAGATAAACAAACAATAAAACTAATTTAAAATTTCAAGGCTATGACAGATTCCACTTTTAAACAGAGATTACTCGGATTGCAAGGCAACCTTTTAAATTTTGCCTATCAATTAACTACAAACCGTGAAGCAGCGCAAGACCTCGTGCAAGACACAACTCTTAAGGTTCTTGACAATAAAGAAAAATATGTTGATAACGTTAATTTCAAAGGATGGGTCTTCACCATCATGAGAAATATCTTCATCAACAATTATCGCCGCCAAGTTCGTTGCGCAACAGTTGTCGACACCACTGAAGACCTCTATCATTTGAATTGCTCTCAAGAGAGCGGGCTCAGCACTCCGGAAGGTTCATTCGCCGCTCAAGAGATTTCAGCAGCAATCAATGATTTCTCAGATGAATACAGAGTACCGTTCAGCATGTATATCGCAGGATATAAATATAGCGAAATCGCTGACAAAATGTCTCTTCCGTTGGGAACTGTTAAGAGCAGAATATTCTTCGCTCGCAAACGTCTTCAAACTCTTCTGCAAGATTATCGTTAAAACTACAGAATATAAGAATGCCGTGAGGCATAAATGGAATCAAGGGCTTTGCCCGCATTATAGCCTTATTAATATATAATCAATGTATTATAACCCTTTTTGAGGGTGCGTCAGAATAGAAATTTTGATGCACCCCTATTTTTTTACTCCCCGGGAAAATCCGTCTGTTCGTCTGTCGGGCTCTATACTCAATACTCAAAGGCGCACTTAATCAAAAAGGGGATTAAAAAATATTTGTAGATTGATGGATAATGATTAATTTTGTAGAATCCGTTTCGGTTGCCACTAAGTAAAAGTGGGGAATTTTGCGCACGGATAAGAAGGATAGATGAAAAAAACTGCTAAAAAAGTCTCTTTTTGGGTTCGTCGCCGAAGTCATTTGCCGGTACTTATCATCGGTTCGCTCGTGGTTTTGCTGCTCTTTCTGAACGAAGAAACGAGCGTAAAACTTAATGTGGAATATCAGAATCAAATAAATGAGTTGCAAAAAGAAATTAAACTTAATAATGATTCTGCCGCTTATTATAGAGCGCGTCGGGAGGCGATAGAGAAAGGTAATGCAGATTTAGAGGCAGTGGCGCGTGAACAATTCCACATGCAACGCCCGTCGGAGGATGTCTTCCTGATTAAGGGGGGTAAATAAGAAAGTATTTTATTATCTGTAAGTTAAGAAATCATGGCAAAAATAAATAAAAATAAACCTGCTCCGAATGCGTCTCAAATCGAGAATCGCAGGAAAAAAATGGAAGCTATCGCCACTTTTGGCTTGATACTCGTCGCAGCGGCTATGTTTGCTCCCTTCGCCTCTTTCGGGAGTGTGGGAAAATTCGATTGGCTCAGCATCGGTAAATGGATTTATGCTGCAGGAGCGTTGATTTTTACTTTTGCCAGACTGGTGAATGTCAGCGACCCGAAGGAGAGCCTTCGGCTACGCAGATTGAGAAGATTGGAATTTTGGGCGGGTATGGCTTTTTGCATAGGTGCTTTCTTCTGGTTTTATAATGAAAATAAGTTCGGAAACACTCTCTTTGTCGGTCCGTTGGCTATCGTAAGAGATACCGTGCTGTTTTCACTCGCCGGTGCTTTCATTCAGGTCATTGCATCCTGGATGATTGCCTACAGGCAAAAAAAAGAATCAAGAGAGAATGAGAAAAGATAAATTCCTGGCATTGGATTGCGGAAACACACTCGTCAAAGCTTCTGTATTGGAAGACTCCAACCTGACTACTTATCCATTTGANTATGATAAATTGGAAGAGTTGACGGNTTGGNTGGAATCTGANGATTTTTCAGGAATTGNAATGGCTTCGGTGCATGGAGTGAATCCGCGGTTTGTGGAAACAATCCGCCACTTTGCAGGAGATAAATTTTTGTTGGTGACTCCACAAATGGAAATGCCGGTGAAAATTAACTATGCTGATCCTGCGCTGCTCGGAATTGACCGCAAACTTGCAGTGGTAGGAGCGTGCAAACTATATCCTGACGATGCAACTTTGATAATAGATGCCGGCACGGCATTGACAAAGGATCTGGCTGTAGGAAATGAAGGATTTGCCGGAGGGACCATCTCTCCCGGATTGAGAATGCGCTTTGCTGCTCTCAATTCCGGAACGCATTTACTTCCGGAGATTGATTTCAACTCTGAAAGTGAGATTGATACTTTAGGATTTTCCACAGAGAGATCAATTATCGCAGGTGTCGCCGGAGGGATGGCGGATGAAGTCATAATGATGATTGCCCGAATGGCGGAAAAAGGGGTGAAAAGAGTCCTTTTTTGTGGGGGAGATGGAGAATGGCTGATGGAGAGAATTAAAAAAGAGAGTAAATTTGATAATATAGAAATCATATACGAGCCCGGACTGACTGCAATCGGTCTGNGNNAAATATATAAACATCATGANAAAGAAAATTAATTTAANATTCTTTGTTTCAAGAGCTTTTTNTGCTTTGTTACTGACAGTATTATATGTTATGCCGGCAAAAGCAGATTTATCCTCCACTCCATATTCAATGTATGGCTATGGCATAATCGGGGATAGAGCCACATCTTTTCAACGCCAGATGGGGAGTGTAGGCTATGCCATGNGCTCCGGGCGCCAGATTAATGTCATGAATCCGGCTTCATACGCCACTGCAGACTCTTTGACATTCCTCTTTGATTTCGGAGCTGATATCTCTTTTTTGTGGAGTCAGGAAAGGAATAAAGATAATAAAGAAGTAAAAGGGAATGAGATTGGTGGTGGATTGGATTACATCACGATGCAATTCCCGCTCGGTAAGTATATGGGTGGCTCAATCGGGTTGGTGCCTCTGACAAATGTCGGTTATGCTTTCGGTAGCAAAATAGCACATGGAGCTGTTGAAAATTCCGGTCGCGGAGGTATCAATATGGCTTATCTGGGCGTTGCCGGACATTATAAAGGTGCATCATTAGGCTTGAATATCTCATACAATTTTGGTAATATTATAAATGATTTCTATGCAACACCCAATAATACGGGTCAATCTCTGACAGAGCGGGTCATGCAGGTCAGAGACTGGGATATTCAGCTCGGCGTNCAATATATGGNNCGAATTACAANAGATAATTCCATANCAGTTGGTATAACATATAANCCTAAGNAGTCACTCCNCGNTAAGGCATGGGTAACGACTCAGGAATTAGTGGCTGAATCTGTGGCAGACACTATCGGACAGATTAAATTGAAAGGCAATTATCAGTCACCCAACATTGTCGGAGTCGGTGTCAACTTCAAGCATGTCAGGGCTTCGAGATGGATGGCAGAATTTGATGTAACTTATCAGCAATGGAGCAAGGTGAAATATTCACCCATTCCTGTGTCGCCGGGCAAAGAGGGTATCGGTAATAAAGATGGAATAGCATTTTCTGGAATGACTTTCGCAGATAGAATACGTTATGCTGTAGGTGGCGAATGGNTTCCGAAAATNCGAGGTAATTATGCTCAAAGAATGGCATACCGNTTAGGTGCGTATNATNGTGATNATTACCTTAAAATTGACGGTAACAGAGTGCATGAATTCGGTTTGACTTGTGGTGTCGGTCTGCATACTCCGCAAGACAAAACTATGATAAATATCGGGTTTGAATGGAAAAATCGCCGTGCACGTCCCAACCAACTAATTGGCGAGAATTATTTCAATATCACGGTCGGAGTGAATTTCAACGAACTCTGGTTCTGGCAACGAAAAATTAAATAATACAGTCGTTTGAGAGGGATGAAGGGTATGAGATGGCTTCCGGCAGGGATTATCGGTTGGATATTAATCGGCTCGCTGCTTGCAAGTTGCACACAAGAAACTAAAATTGATGTTGCCTCGCGAATAAATCCGCGGAAGATGCCTACCATGCAGACCCGTAACATCTCCACGCTTATAAGTGATTCCGGAGTGACCCAATATAGAATAGTGGCTCCGCTTTGGGAAGTTTATGATGAAGGCGCACAGCCATATTGGCGATTTCCGGAAGGAATATACCTGAGAAAATATGACAGGAAGTTTAAGGTCATTGCCACTATTGCCGCCGATTCAGCCATTTATTATAAGAATAAGCAATTATGGCAGCTTGACGGGAGAGTGGAGGTAACAAAATATCCCGATGAATTATTCCTTTCTCAACAATTATTTTGGAATCAGGATAAAGGGAGAGTTTATAGCGATTCATTTATCCATATTCAGAATTCCACTCATGTGATGGAAGGGGTAGGATTCACTGCGAAACAAGATTTTTCAGAATATAGAATCACCCGACCGCTGGGCATTTTCCCGGCTGACAGAAAAGACCTTTCCGGAGGTAATGGTGGCGGCGAGAGAGGCAATAATCCAATGTCTTCTGAATCTCAAAATAGGGAACCCGCACAACCAATATCAGCCGCTAACGAATAAAATTATTGAAATGGAATTTATAACCGCACTTATAATTACTATATTAGCCATAATATTTTCGGCACTTTTTTCCGGATCAGAAATTGCATACGTGCAATCCGATAAAGTCAGAATGGAAATAGATGCCGCCGACGGAGGATTAATCAATAGAATCATAAAGAGATTTTCTCTTCATGAGGACATGTTCATTTCTTCATTGTTGGTGGGGAATAATGTGGTCTTGGTGATTTACGGTATTACTTTCTCAATTCTTGTTAACCCAACTTTAGAGAAGCTATCTACTAATAATGACGTAATTGTGCGTCTGACAAACACAATTCTGTCAACATCCATAATTCTCCTTTCGGGAGAATTCCTGCCGAAGACTGCATTCAGGATTAATCCTAACTTTGCTCTGAAATTCGTGGCATTGCCCCTATATTTGATTTAGCTCGTGTTATATTCGGCCACTCTGTTCATCTCTTCCATCTCCACAGGCCTGATGAAAGTCCTTCATAGAAATTCTGTTGAAACCGA
>WFMC01000026.1 GCA_009177205.1 Bacteroidales bacterium | reverse complement strand
TAAGCAAATCGTCAGAAGTATTGTGAATCATGTATAAAAAATATTTTAAAAGATTATTCGATGTTCTTTTGTCGGGAATGGCTTTGATTATTCTTTCTCCCTGTTATCTTGTTCTATACATTGTGTCTTTAGTTAAAATAGGCAGTCCTGNTTTTTTTCATCAAATGCGTTGTACGAAANATGGCAAAGAATTTCAATTGTATAAGTTCAGGACAATGANTAATGAAAGAGATGATAACGGCAACTTACTTNCTGATGACAAAAGGTTGGTTCCATTTGGTAGATTTTTACGCAATACAAGTTTGGATGAGTTACCTGAAATATGGAATATCTTTATAGGAGATATGTCAATTATCGGACCTAGACCCTTTACAAGTCATACGAACAAGTATTTAACGGATTTTGAAAAGAATAGATTTAAAGTCAGAGGAGGTTTGTTGCCTCCCGAAATTCTTTATAATAATCCCACTCCCACATGGGATGAACAATTGAAATGGGAAGCAGAATATGCCAACAATTATAATTTTGCAACAGATATGAAATTGTTTTTAAGGGCATTGGGTTTGGTATATAAGAGGGGTCAAAGTGAATATGGAACTTATATAAGAAAAGATATTTCTAAAGAAAGGATATAAGAATAGTTATGAAGGTGGGAATACATCAGCCGGATTATTTGCCATGGTTAGGGCTATTTTACAAAATGTATTTATCTGATGTATTTATACATTTGGATGATGCGCAATTTTCTAATGAAGCAGCCCATAATTATAATACTATTAAAACCGTCAATGGACCATTAAGATTGAAATTCCCTGTAGAGCAACATCTTGGAGATTTAATTAAAGATGTTCGACCCAAAGATGAGTTGAAATGGAAAATGAAACATTTGAGGTCAATTGAAATGAATTATGCGAGAGCTAAATATTTCAAAGAGCTTTTTCCTGAGTTCAAGGATGTTTTAATGTGTAATTATCCTGATGTTGCAAGTTTAAACATATCAGTCAACGAATATATAGCAAGAAAATTCGGGTTAAAACCAAAGTTTTTGTTATCGTCAGATTTCAATATTCAAACAGCAAAAGAAGAAAAAGTAATTGATTTGACTTTAGCTGTGGGTGGATCAGAATATATATCCGGCAACGGCGCTAAAGCTTATCAAGTAGATGAGCATTTTAAACAAAGAGGAATAAAATTGACATATATTGATTATAAACCTATAGAATATCCTCAGATATGGGGTGAGTTCAAGCCATGTATGTCGGTTATTGATTTCATTTTCAATTGTGGTTATGATTTTGACTTGGTTGTATCTAAAGTGAAGGAACTTAATGGAAATAGGTAGTTTCATAGAGCTTCAATTTGAAAAAGGGAAAGAGTATTGGAATGGGGACAATGTGCTTCGACTGAATACGGGAAGAGCGGCAATCTGGCACGCTTTTAAACTTACAGAATGCAAACAATTATTTTTACCTGTATATCAATGTCATTCTGTTGAGAATTTTCTAAATTCAAAGGGAGTTAAGATTAAATACTACAATATAAAAGAGGATTTTTCTCCTGATCTAAAAGAATTACCTTCTGATTCAGCTATTCTGTTAGTGAATTACTTCGGTATTTTCTCTAATAAAGAAATGAAAAGCCGGGCTAATAATTTTCAGAACGTAATAATAGATAATTGTCCGGCCTTTTTTGCTACTCCCATTGAAAATTGCATAAATATATATTCTGCCCGAAAATTTTTTGGAGTCCCTGACGGCTCATATATAATTGGGGCGCAGGTTTCCGGGAATGTTAATTATAATCAAGATTATTCATCTGACTCTTCAAATTTTCTTCTTAAAAGAATAGAATACGGTTGTGAAGGTGATGTATATAGAGAACGCGAAAAAAACGAAGTTCGACTTGACAATTCCGATGCATTGCGTATGTCAAAACTAACTCATACTATACTTGACGGTGTGGATTATGAATATGCTAAAACTAAAAGAAGGGAAAATTTCAAATATGCGCAAAAATTATTTGACTCCATTAATTTATTGAATGTAAATAAATTTTTTGACGAAGAATGTGTTCCAATGGTTTATCCTTTAATGACTGATGATTCTTCCTTACTTGAGAAATTATTGAAGAATAAGCATTTTCAGGGAAATTGGTGGAGATATATTTTGGAACTGCCGAATGCAAATAATTTTGAGCGACAACTGTCTAAATATATGACTCCGATTACGATTGAACAACGTTATGGGGAAAAAGAGTTGGATTACATAAGCAATATTATATATGGATAAAAAAAGAATACTAATATTTGCTCCACATCCGGATGACGAAATTCTTGGCGTTGGAGGAACGATCGTGAAAAATATTCAAGAAGGGAATGAAGTCTACGTTTGTGTAATAACAAAAGGACTTCCACCAATCTTTCCAAATCCGAAATTGAGTCAACTCAATCAAGAGGATTGTAAAAAATGCCATGAATTTTTGGGAATAAAAAAGACCTTCTTTCTTGATTTCCCCGCTGCTGACTTGGAGTCGGTGAAACGGTATAAGTTAAATGATGCGATTATGGGGGTCTTAAGGGAGGTAACACCTGATGAGGTATTTATACCTCACATCGGAGATATGCAAAAAGACCATCAAATCACTGTTGATGCGTGTATGGTTGCCTTGCGCCCAAAATATTTCCCCCAGGTTAAGAAAATATTTGCATACGAAACTTTATCGGAAACAGATTGGAATCTTCCTAATGTTGCCAATGCTTTCATTCCCAATGTATTTGTAAATATTGAAAAAACATTGGAGATAAAGAAGAAGGCACTATCATTTTTTAGCCTTCAGGTCAGTGATTATCCTGATGCTCGCTCTGCGGGAGCAGTTGAAGCATTGGCGCGCTATCGAGGTGCATTAATGCACTGGAAGGCTGCTGAGGCATTTATGCTGATTCGTGCAATTTATTAATTAAAGAATTTTTATATCACTCCTGTTAACAATCCGGAATTCTAAGTTTGGGATCTATTCTGTGTTATATCTTCAAGTGCCGGATTATTAATATCCGAAAAAC
>WFMC01000025.1 GCA_009177205.1 Bacteroidales bacterium | reverse complement strand
CTTACATTGAAANAATNTAAGNAACCAATATAATTCTACATNATAATGAANAAGATTNCATTTCTACCATTTTTTGCNCTCCTTGTGTTGGCATNATGTTCCAAAGACGAAGACAATGTACTTCCCGACTATCCCGTAGTGGTTGAAACACCGGTTGCTGACCGTGTAAGTATAGATGTGCCGAAACAAAATCCCGGATTTGTAGAGGAGCCGGGCACGTCTGCTTGTTATCGGTTCACATACGTTAACGGTCAAGAAATTGTATTTGAAGTGAGTACCCGAATTCCCGGGTATGTGGCTTTCGTTAAAAAAATTGGTGGCAGTGCATCTAATGTGGTGATTCCTTACGAAATTTACGCTACCGTAGGCGGCGAACCGGCTACAATACCGGTTGCTGGTTTCGATTTATTTTCCGAAGCTGTTACGGAAAATGTCAAGACGCTGACTATCTGTTCTCAGGCAAGATATGTCCTGGCGCTTGACAATACGACCGGTGCATATTCATTGGTAAAAGCATCTAACGACTATTTGCGTCAGCAGCTCGACAAGTGTCCGAGTGTTGAAAATGTAGAACTTGACCCGGAATATCCGGGGTTGGTTTCGGTGAAGGGGTCTATCTATAATTCTGACTTCACTGAACTCGTAGCAGTGCCGAGAGGTAAAACCGGACTTCTCAATGTTGTCGGCGGCGTAACGAAAATTCAAGACAGAGCCATGGCAAACTGCATTTCAATAGACGCTATTACAATCCCCTCATCAGTTACTTATATCGGGAAAGAAGCAATTATGAACACTTCTTCATTGCGTCTTATCAATTTGCTTGCCAAGGTCGCTCCAATTGCCTACAGTGATTCCTTCGGATATTATGCTTATAACGGCACTTTGAGAATACCCGCCGGAAGTGCGTCAGCATATAAGTTTGAAAAGATTGAAGAGCCCAAAGAGCCAGCCGCTCCCGTTGATAACCCGATGGCTACTCCCGAAGAGAATGATGCCGCCTGGGATAGATATTATGAGGAATTGGAAGTATATGAAGAAAAGCTTGTTGAATATGATTACTATAAAGAGCATGCGGCATATTCTAATTTCCTCAACATTGAAGAGGTGGAATTCACTGTAGAATAATCTTAAAATAATTTTCATAAATTATAAAAAAAGTTAATGCCCGCTCCGGGCATTAACTTTTTTATATATAGGAATTAAATAAGAGAAAATTATTGGTTATATTTGCAAAT
>WFMC01000205.1 GCA_009177205.1 Bacteroidales bacterium | reverse complement strand
GATGAAGAAATATACGTCATTTTTGGAGCTTGCGGATGTTGGGGTGTATTTCGAGCTTGCGCTTGCATGGTAAATGAAGTTTCATCCCAAGATCGCACTCTATTTCGAGCCATATACTTATAGTAAGCACCTATATAAACATCATGATTATGGCGCAAAGGATGTTCATCTATTATTGTTTCGTTATTGAAATAACGTGGTTCCTCGGTAATATCACCAATAGCTTGTCTAAGAGTTACGGGTGTAGAACATACGGCTTTTGGAAATTCAAATTTAATATTCAAATCATTGCGTATTCCAATGAAAAAAACTCTATATCTATCTTGTGGAATTTTATAATCTGCTGCATTAAGTAATTCATAAGTTACACGATATCCTCCGCTCTTTAATAGTTTCATAAATTCATCAAATGATTTTTTATGTCTATCTTCAAGAATACCTTTAACATTCTCAATTACAAAGAATTTTGGTTTTTTATCGCACACGATTCGTATAAACTCAAAAAATAATTGCCCTCGCGGATCTTCTATCCCGAGACGTTTACCTCCTTCGCTCCATGCTTGGCATGGAGGGCCACCGATTATACCGTCACAATCAGGAATATCTTTACCTGTTAAATTTCTTATATCAGAAGTATTCAAAATTGTATTGGGATGATTAAGTGAATAGGTATTATGAATAGTCTCATCATATTCATTAGCCAAAATGATTTTGAACCCGGCCTTTTCGAAACCAAGATCCAATCCACCGCAACCGGCAAAAAGTGAAACTATTTTCATTTAATTCTGATAATTAATCCCATGTTTATCGAGAGTCGATCGAATGCTCAAAGCGACATGATAAGCAAGATTTACAGGAACCGCATTGCCAATCATTTTATAACCCATATTAACATCCGTGTAAAGAAATAAATAATCATCGGGGAAGGTCTGAACGCGTGCTACTTCTCTTACTGTCATTCTCCGGTAAAGATGTTCCATACCAAGAACAAATCTTTGGTCATTAGGTCCCATCTTTATCATTTTGGGTGCTTGGGGATGTAGTTGACATTGACGACCGCTTGCTTGTACTGTAAAACCCGGCTCATCCCAACTCCTAACGCGATTACGCGACATAAAAATCGTAGAATAAGACCCAATAAAATATTCGTGATTAGGAACGGCACATAAATTACCATTGGTTTTATTTTTTGCTAAAGCCGGAATGGCATTATCCTTCAAATCCCAAATACAATCTCGAAGAACAGGTTTATTTTTTAAAGGAGTGGGATATTGATAATCATGAATATTCAAATCTTTTCGAAAACCTATATAAAATACCCGATATCTATCTTCAGGACAATCAAAATCATTGGCATTTAGAAGTTTTATATTAACATCATATCCGGCATCATCAAATAGTTTCATAAATCCTTCAACCGCTTTTGAATGACGTTTTGCTAACATTCCTGAAACATTTTCAGCAACAAAAAATAATGGTTGTGTGGCTTTGAGAATTCGAATATACTCATAAAACAATTGTCCACGCGCATCTTCAATTCCTTTCAAGCTACCCGCCTCACTCCAAGATTGACAAGGAGGACCACCTATAATGCCGGTAATGCCCGATGGGAATTCGCTTTCTTTTATCTTCCGTATATCCCCTTCAATAAGATAAGTTTCCGGAAAATTTGCTTTGAAAGTGGGGCAAATTTTAGGGTCGCATTCGTTAGCTATAATGGTCTGGAATCCGGCGTTATGGAATCCTTTATCAAGACCCCCGGCTCCGGAAAAAAGACTTATCAGTTTCATTAAATAGAATAATTGTTTATATAATTAACTCGAGTTTTTGAAGAATTGACTACTATTCTCTTTATTAGGGAATCACCATTTACATATATATTTAATATTGATATCTGCAGGCATTCCAACAATTTGAATATCAAATTTAAGAGATGGTTCAATGATATTTTTTGCATTATGAATACGAAAAGAAAACTGCCACCCATTATCAAAACTCATTATTATAGTTGTCTTGCTTCTTGACTTAAATCCTATATAAAGCAACTTTTGAGGCAATTTGATTATAGGTACCTTAATAGATGGAGATTTAACTCTACTCGGCTGATTAAGCGTTCCATACATGTTAAACGATTGAATAGTAGTTAATCGTTTATTATCAACACTTATTACTTTATAAAAATCATATTTACTTAAAAGATACTCCACCAGCAGGCGGGGCACATTTTTATTCTTTGATACTTGCGTTGATATTTCTTTAATGAACGCGTTAAGTAAAGGCACATAAACCTGTGTATCCTTTGAAACCAGTTCTCTAAAATATTTGCCTTTATGCTTTTCAGTTTCAAGAAAATCAAATATGGGCTTTACATCGTTCCAATATGTTGGAGAACAAGGTATTTTATACCATTTTAATCCAAAATCAAGCCCTTTTGCCAAGCGACTGTGTTTTACTGCCTCATGATTATGTTTAATACTCAATCCTATTTCCCATCGTATATCTTTTCGCTCAATAATAATATCTCGAACATCTGCTTCTTCACCATGATGATCGTTCTGAATATATAAATTCAATACATCTTTAGTCTGCTCAATGATATTTGGTTCTAAAGCGAAGATAGTGCCAATTGTGGATTTTGCACTTAATTCATATATTTGACGGGTGTTTTCATTTAATGATTCCCATGCAGATTTTGCTGCCTCATAACTACTGTTGAATATAATCTGGGCAAAACGAATCTTATTGATAGCTTCGTTAAGAGATATCAAGCAAATGAACTCATAAGCCCTACCTTGATTATTACTAACTTTACTCATATTAAATTAAAAAACAATGATTTGAAACTTATGAATTAATTTTATTAAAATATCAATCATACAAATATAAGAA
>WFMC01000209.1 GCA_009177205.1 Bacteroidales bacterium | reverse complement strand
AAACATTTTGCGGCAACGGTTTACACCGGAGGCGGTGTTGAGGTACCCCGGGGGTGTTTTTTAAAGGGGGTACCCCTCCGCCTAAACCTCGCCCCCACCTTTGCGAATGTGTGAGCCATTTTTTGAATTTTAGCAATTTGCCGCAATTCCACAACGCCCCTAATTTCGCTTTGTAGGGCGTTTCTCTTTGCGGAGGTACAATTTACCGAATAAACGGAATAAAGCGAAATTAGGGGCGTTTCTGCGCGTTTGAGGGGTGTTATTGGGGTTTCCCTCCCAATCGGCTCTTTAGTTCTTTGTGCTTTTGCCTCTGCTCCGGAGTTAAGCCGGGGGCGGCTATCTGCCAAAGGTGGTTATACAACTCCGCATATTTCCCGGCTTGGTCGGTGGCTCGCTTTAGCTTTTTCTTTGTCGCCTCTATCTCGGCGGCGTATTGCTCCAGCGTTTGAAGTGTGCCCGGCTCATCCTCCGGGGCTACCCTCAACCCTGTAGGGGCTTTCTCGGTCATTGCGTCCAGTGCTTCAATTAGCCCCCTTAGATTTGATAGGGCGGCTCCGGTTTCCTGTCCTACGCCCTCCCCGGTATATCCGATTTGCCCGGCAATAGCAAAGTAACACGCCATCAAGCTACGGCGGTTCTTGGTCGGAGTGGCGTAATAGCATACCTGTTCTAACAGGGGGTTGAGGTTGTAGCGGTTGGCTCGCTCTGCAATAACCGCTAATTTTTCTTTGTCGCTTTTGTCTAACACGTTTAGGGATATAAGAAAAGCCCCTGTTTAGGTGTCCTCGGTCGTGTTAGTAACCGTGAGGGCGTTTCCGTTGCCTCCACCTTGCAAAGGGCAAAATAAGTCCTTACAACCGCTTTAGGGGCGGTCGCTAACACGTTTAGGGATTGCAAAATTAATAATTTTTACCCGGATTCCTCCGGCAAAAGTGGTTTTTGTGTGGCCACAAAAACACAACTTGCTTTCATGATCATAAAGCGACAAAGGAAAAGCCGGGGCGGTGGTCGCTCCGGCTCTGCTCATCGTCTTATCATTAGATCCTCCCTCCCGGCGGCGCTCATCCACTCGTTAAAGTGCCTTATTTCCTCCTCCGGCTCTGTTATCCCTCTCCGCTCCCGGTCGGCTAATTCTGCCCGGTATAACTCCCCTGTGTCGGTTATCCTCCTCCCTGTCCTCTCTAATTGGGCGGCTATCTCTGTGAGCCTGTTAAGTGTTTCTTTCATCGGTCTATTTTAGTGTTATGTTGTTGGCTTTGCAAAGTAGGCTAACGCTCTTGGGGGTGTGGAATACTCCCCGGCTTGTATAAAATCCCTCCTCGGTGAGGTGGTTGGCTATTGCCTGTAACTTTGGGGATCCTCCGGCGTTGAGGTAGCGGCGTATCTCATTTGCGGAGGCTACGTTGTTGGGGTTCTCGGCGGCTTTGCGCTTCCGGGCTTCCGTGGCGGCGGCGGTCATTTCCGGGGTGATGCTCTCGGCGGCGTTGGGTCTGCCTAACTTCACCCCCTTAGCCTTTAAAGCCTGTAGGGCGGCGGTGGTTCTCTCGCTGATCAACTGCGCCTCTCTCATCGCCATGCCGAAGTAAACGCCAAATAACAGGGGGTCGCTCATAGCCTCCGGGGGGAGGTTGAGNATATTAAACCGGATTCCNGATTTAAAAACCAGCTCGGAGGCAAAACCTAAATCCCGGCTTAATCGGTCGTGCTTGGCTACCACAACAACCGCTCCGGCTTTCCTCGCCTGTGCCATTGCNTTGTTAAGCCCGGGGCGGCTGCTCTCCTTTCCGCTCTCCTTTTCCTCAACCTCGGCAACAATAACCGCTCCAGCNTCGGAGGCGGCGGCTTCNACNCGGGCGCGTTGGGCTTCCAGCCCTAACCCTTGGCGTTTGGTTGATACTCGGTAATAGGCTATCCACTTGGGGGCGGTTGTTTCGTTTGTCGCTTTCATTGTTGAGGGTTTTGGTTTACAGGTGCAAAGTTAATACAATTTTTGTAATTATCCAAATGTCCGATTGGAAAATTACAAATTTATTTAGGGTTTTACCCCTGTTACCCCTGTT
>WFMC01000114.1 GCA_009177205.1 Bacteroidales bacterium | reverse complement strand
GGAAGTGTTCGTGCATCTCTACGATACAAAGATTTAGCAAGTATAGAACTTCCAGTGCCTTCTATGTCGGAACAAGAATCAATTGCTTCGGAACTTGATGCATTGCAAGAGGTAATTGATGGTTATCGGGAACAGATTTCTGATCTGGATGCTTTGGCTCAATCCATCTTCCTTGATACCTTTGGTGACCCAATCAGTAATCCTAAAGGCTGGGAAGTTAAAACATTGAAAGATTTAACTTCCAAAATGTCCACTGGCCCATTTGGATCTATGTTACATAAGGAAGATTATAGTGATGAAGGCATCCCAGCAATAAATCCACAAGATATTAAGAACAATCAAATTTCAAAAGCTAACATTGCTAAAGTAAACGATAAGAAGGCTAAAGAATTGAAAAAATACGTCCTGCATGAAAATGATGTGGTAATCGCAAGAAGAGGTGATCTTAGCAAATGCGCCATTATTAGAAAAGAACATGAGGGATGGCTATGTGGAACAGGCTCATTCTTTCTAACATTGTCAAATTTCAATTCTATTCTCTTCTTATATTACTACACTTCAAAATCTATACAATCTTATTTGAATGAGAAATGTATCGGAGCTACGATGCCCAATTTGAATCAAGGAATATTATCTTCTTTGAAGATACCTGTACCACCATTTGAGTTGCAGAATAAATTCTATGTTCAGATTATAGCAATCGAAAACCAGAAGGAACTGCTCTATCAGCAATTAGCCGATGCCGAAATGCTGATGGCAGAGCGGATGCAGTATTATTTCTCTTAAAATCTTGAATCAATGAAGAACTTCGACATACTAAAAGATGTAAAAGGACTTATATCGGTCTATCAGCATAGTGCCACGGCTGAGGAATTTCAAGCCTCTAATCCGATGATTTCGGCACATAGTGCGCGTCTGGCTCTCGAAACGATGGTCAAGACGATCTATCGTTTGAAGGGCTGGGTAACAAAAGACCGGGTGACCTTGCTTGAATTGACTACAGATGATCGTTTCCGTGCTTTCGTAGATAGTACGGAAATGATGAAACGTATTCACTATATACGTAAAATCGGTAATAATGCCTCCCATGTTGGAGGCGAAGCAGGGCATGTAGGTCGCAGAGAGTCATTCTTTGCAGTCCTGAATCTTTATTATTTTGTCGGTTCTTTTGCATTGGCATGGGGATTAATCCACGAGCTGCCGCCGTTTGATAAGTCTTTACTTGAACAAGGAGAAAAGCCACGCAGACCAAGATTCACTATCCAGCCGGAAAAGGTTGAGGCTGTCACTACGGCTGAGGCAGAAACAGCTGCCGTAGAAGTGGCGGAAACAACCACGGCACAACCGGAGACTGTTGAGGCTCAGCCAATAGTCAATGACCTATCAGAAGCAGAGACACGGCGTCTTTATATTGACCTATTGCTACGTGAAGCAGGTTGGAAAGTTTCAGAAAAGAAAGGTGAAATAATAGCCGGTCAAGCATGTATAGAGATAGAAGTGGGGAGTCGCTTTTCTGATGCAATCGCACATGAAGATTCTCCATCATATTACCGTTCAGATATGGCCGCTGAACCATACACCGCATATAATATGCCTAATGATACGGGAATCGGTTACGCGGATTATGTACTATTCGATGATGATGGAACTCCACTCGCTGTAATTGAAGCCAAACGTAGCAGTGTGGACNCTGCAAAGGGACGGCATCAGGCAGAGCTATATGCAGAATGTCTGAAAAACAAATATGCCTGCGAACTTCCAGTGATTTATTATTCCAACGGTTTTGAAACCAACATTATAGATGGTCAGGGTTATCCCTCGCGTCCTTTGATGGGCTTTCATACTCGTGATGAACTNCGTCGNATGATTGCNCANCGTNGCCGCAATGCNATNTCNGANCTGNCNATTGATGANAGAATCACCAACCGCCCGTATCAGAAACGAGTAATTCAATCTGTNGCCAATCACTTCAACGACATGCACCGCCGNGCCCTTCTTGTGATGGCAACAGGCACTGGAAAGACCCGTGTCAGTATCTCAATGGTTGAGTTGTTGGTACGCAATGGATGGGTTAAAAACGTTCTGTTCCTTGCTGACCGAATCGAACTTGTTGACCAAGCCAAGCTCAACTATCAGAAACTTCTACCATCACAGACAGTAAGTTCTTTGCGTGACTCAGACGGAGATAAGTCTGCGCGTATCCTTTTCTCAACTTATCAGACAATGATAAGCCATCTGGACCGCGAGGACAAAACTTTCTCAATCGGA
>WFMC01000091.1 GCA_009177205.1 Bacteroidales bacterium | reverse complement strand
GCCAAACATCAACATCTCAGGTGAAAATTTCACGGCAGACTTCAAGAATAATAAGATTTACTGGTCTTTATCTCGCATTAAGCAATTAGGTCCTAAAGCGGTTAAGTATATCGTTCAGGAGCGTAATCTGTATGGTGAGTTTTATGACCTGGAAGATTTTATCAAGCGTATCTTCA
Source organism: Bacteroidales bacterium (assembly GCA_009177205.1). Taxonomy (GTDB): domain Bacteria; phylum Bacteroidota; class Bacteroidia; order Bacteroidales; family Muribaculaceae; genus Lepagella. The sequence goes on along the minus strand of WFMC01000091.1, from coordinate 5,630 downwards.
AAAGCAAGTTCAAGAACTTTGATGATGAAGGGACGGCAGAGACTCGTGAACGCTGCCCGGTGACAGCAAGAAGTGTTCGTAATCTAATTTTTGCTGGAGCCTTTGATGCTTGCGAAAATGTTGGCTCAGTTCTGGAGCGATATGGCCTATTAGAAAAGGCTGCTACTCTTTTAGGATTTAAGCTGACTGAAAAGGATATTCCTGAAGAAATGCGAGATAAGCATTACTGGTGGAGCCGTCAGCAAATCACTGTTTCTGGTCACGGCACTATTGATTATCGTAGGATCTATGATAATATGGANANGCCAAAGAGTGTTTCAGCAAACAAGTATATNGAGTTCTCAGANCTCAGCAATATGTTNTATGAAGTCCGAAAAGGNGTCATTTGTGCNGCTATCTGCTCTGTTACTGATAAATCCTACAAGGATAAACGAACTGGCGAAACTAAGCACTTTGGCAAAATCGAGCTTCAGCAAAATACTGAAACCAATATCCTTACCATCTGGGATGATTGGGATATTTGGAAAAAGGANCTGAAGAAAGCAGAGGGNCGAATGATCGTCGCAGTGGTAAATGTAAAATGGAGCGATTACGATGAGAANAATACCCTTCAAATCGGCAGAAGCTCATTCTTAAAGTTGATTTGATATGTCGTTTCTTATTGACATACGCGAGGAACTGGATGATCAGGTTCAGAAACAGCTTCGCAAGTTTAGGCAAGAATGTGCTGGTACCGGCTATAATGGCTGGTACCGGATTCAAGCCGCCATTGCCAAAGCTCGTGATTTGACCATCTACCACGATAAGATTGAGAATTTTATAATGCCCAATCTCTTTGATGAAAATGGAGATGCGATTGCGTGGTATCACTGGCGTGACCCCCAACAAGTTCAGGTCAATATGATAAAACGTAATCTGCAAACATCTTCTAAAGCCAGTAGAAAACGTGGTCGTGTCACTCCGACCAGATTACGAATGCTGATGAAGGAGATTCTGGACTATAGAATAAACGAATACTTAAATCCCAAACAAGATATGGCTAAACTTAAAATTTTGTGTATTGTAGGTGGCTCAGGCTGTGGCAAGACTTTGGCCTCATTGCACCTCAAATACCATAAGGATGCAAATGTGATTTGCTCCTTTACCACCAGACCCCCCAGACCTACGGAAGTGGAGGGGAGAGATCACCATTTCATTGACATTGTACCAGACCGAACAGAGCTGATTGCCTATGCTCACTTTGGTGGATATTATTACTATGCTACCAAATGGCAGGTATTTGGTCCTTGCACNGTCTATGTCATTGATGAGAAAGGACTTGAAAATCTGCGCAATGACTTTGGTGATGTCTATGACATCTACACTGTCTTGATTAAGCGAGATAAGGCTCTTCGCCGGAAATCTGGCATTGATGAAACTCGTTTGCGTCGAGATGAACGTCGTGACCTGAAAGATGAGGATTATGACTATGTGATTGTCAACAACGGCAAGAAAGCAGCTCTTTTTGAGAGCATTGAGTGTATCTACGAAGAAATAAAAAACAAATAATTATGGCAGCTCCAGTTGAAAAAGGAAATGTTGTTACTCTAATCTTCTATGATTTTGAGACAGGGGGGAGAGAATGTACCAGATGTGCAGCCACCCAAATTTCTCTTCATGCAGTACGTCTTGACACGTTTGAAGTAATGGATAAATATTCGGCNTATATTTATCCNTATAACAAAAAGAACGTGGACGCTAAATCTAAGCGCAAGGTTCTTAAAAATAAGTATGAGAATGACTCAGAAGAGTTAATGGATTATGAGGATGCAGCATTGGAATATTCNCATATNACAATGGATATGCTCTATTCTTTNGGTAAGCCTTTGGAAGAAGTGTGTCAGGAAATATGTGATTTTGTGGANCGCAATACCTTCCCNGTTGTTGCAAGTAACAAACCNTTTATGGTTGGTCAGAATCCTTTATTTGATAAGGGATTCATGCAGCAAATTATGCTCTATTCTGGTCTATGGAGCCGTTTTTGCAAACTGGTAAGGGGATCTAAAGATTTCTGGGGTAACTTCCAACCTGCCCAACTTGACACTATCATTCTTGCCCAGTTGGCTTTGGATAATGATAAGAGTATTAATACTTGGCGATTGGAATCCATTGCAGAACGCTTTGGAGTTGACTTAGATGATGCTCACGATGCAGATGCTGACGTTACAGCCACCAGAGAAATTGTCAGAGTGCTTACAGCAAGGATGAGAGAACAATCAGCTGGTGGTAATGCTGTCGGAAGTTTGGCAGCTGAAAAGCAAGAAAAACTTAGAGATCATTTCAAAATTTAACTTATGAAGAGCAATTTTCAATTCGATAAAAAGACTGGTACGATGGTGCCGGCCAGTGATGCGGTAGCCCAGGGCATTAAGGCAAATGTTCATAAGGAGGTGGTTGAGTCAAAATCTGACAAGACCACCACCCANCCTCAGTTTCAGCAAGAGAAGAAGATTGATATTAAGGCCGATACTGTCAATATCAATCGTAATCCAGTTGTTCAGATGAAACGTGTGGGCCATAACACCCCCATACAGTTGATTGATGAGAATGGTATGCCAGAGGCTTATCTCGACTCAACCACAACTGGAGTGATGATGTTTCGGGAGAGAGAGGATTATGACATCTGCCAGATCAGTGATGAAAAGACAGGCAAGGTTCTCGCATACATCGGTGGNTATGCCCTTCAGTTCAATTTCAATATGGCAGAATTGAATACGATGGAGCGTATTGAGCAATGTTTACAAGGACTTGTAAAGCTCTTCCGACATCAGATAATGAATCAAAATCTAAGGAACTCTAACCCTTAACCGTAAGACACAGAGGCTTTGTGTGTAAGTTTTCTATTATCTATAAAGGAATAATTCAATATAGATAATGGAAAATATAAAGCTCACAAACCTTGAAGAGAAGTTCTGCTTGGTCTTTGCTTGCGGGCCTTCTCCATATAACGGCAATGCACGAAAAACCTATGATCTCGTGTTTAACGGGAGCACAGGATTGCTTTATGATCCTTCAAAAGATGGGATAGACGAGCATACTCGGAATGAGGTGGAAACCTCTATTGCCGTTAGGACACTTATGATGCGTGATGATATAAAGGACCGCATTGACCAGCTGAAAAGTGAAAATATGGTCAATGCGGCCACTTTGCGTCCGCGTCTGACTGAAACCCTTTTGAAGATTGCTGATGAGTGTTCAACTCTTCATGTGACTGACCGATGGGGTAATACTATGTCACCAGCCGCACTCCGTTCTGTTGCGGTCAACGCTATCTCAAAGCTCACCGATATGTATGGTATCAAAGAAGATATTGCGCATAANGTTATGCTGGAAGGTGCTGATGGTGATGGCATCACATTTAACCTTATTGTGCCGGAGGCAAGTAAGGAAAATGGAATTGACAAAGTGATTGAATAACAACTTAAAAATTTGATATAATGGAAAGTAAGACAAATTCAATCATTGGAGATTTCATAATCAATAATGCCAAGTCCATATTCACTTTCATTATATTTGTTTGCGGATTGTACATTCAGTACCAAGCAAGTATGATGAGAATTGACAATATGGAGAAAGAGATTGCCCAGATCAAAGTTCAGATTGACGATCAGTATGTCAAGCTCGACAATATGAAGCTCGACAAAGCTGTTTTTGAGGCAACGATGAGGTCTTTTACTGATATGTCAACGGACATACGTCANATCCGTGANAGATTAGAGGACATCCTTGGAGACCACCAACGTCATAATCCGCAAGCAAACAGATGAATGAGCTTAAAGTCGGAGATAGAGTTACAATCCGATACTCCAAAAAACTGGAGCAGAATGGCAATAGCCTCCTTACTAACCGGACTGGCATTGTCACTCGGATTTTGTTTACCGGTGGAAATTTGACTGGAGCCTATGTGGATGTGAAGGTAATGAGACGTGTCAGGAATTACTACATTCCAATCAGCTCTATCGAAGGGCCGGATTTGATTAACAAAATGCGAACNCTAAGCATATTAAAATCAACTGTATTATAACTATGACTGTTTTGAAAATCGGTAGTAGAGGTGAAGAAGTAAAAACTCTACAGAAGAAGCTAAACATTACAGCGGACGGTATCTTCGGAAAAGATACTGATGCAGCTGTTAAGGCATATCAGAAATCACATGGACTGACTGTTGATGGGATTGTCGGCGCTCACACTTGGGAAAGTCTTGGTTTCCCAGCAACCAATCGGTTCATTGATGAGATTATTATCCACTGTTCGGCCACCAAAGAAGGCGTTGATTATTCGATTGACAAGATTGACGCTTCACATAAGGCTCGGAATTTCTCATCGTATGTTGATACNAACGGCAANACACGATATATCGGGTATCACTATATCATACTCCGTGACGGCACAATCGTAAAGTGNCGCCCGGAAACAAAGATNGGNTGTCACGCTTCNGGCCATAANACAAGGTCAATCGGAGTGTGCTATATTGGTGGTCTTGATGCAAAAGATACCAATGGCACAATGATTAAGGACACCCGCACTTCCCAGCAGAAAGCCAGCCTTATNACTGTNATCAAAGACATNAAGAAGCGTTACGGCACAATCGCAAGGGTAATNGGNCATCGTGACACCTCTCCNGACCTNAATGGTAATGGCNTTATTGAGCCATACGAATTTATTAAGGGCTGNCCTTGCTTNGACGCTATCCCTGAATATTCAAAACTCTAAATTTCAACAGTATGTGGAAAACTATATTAAGCAAATGTAGCCTATATATAGTCATAGGAGTTCTCTGCGTTTCCTTATGGCAAACTTATAGTCAGGCTACNAAATACCAACATAAGGCCGACACNCTGGAGGCCACCATCAGTGATCTCACTCAGGAAATTGAATATACTAAAATTCAGTTAAACGACTCTATTGCGGTATATCAGGCCGAGGTAAAAACTCTGAATATCACACAGTCAAATTTGCAGGCTAAGTATGATAAACTTCTTACTTCCTCTAAGCTGAAGCCCAAGGATGTCAGCAACGTGACTGAAGTGGCGACTGTAACTCATAGTGTAGATACTGTTATTGCTGTGGTTGATACATTCGGAGGTATTACAGCTAAGTTAGAAGATAATTTTGTCAATATAGATGTTGAGGTATTGCCGGATAGAAATGCTATTATAGATTACGAGGTGCGTGACAGTCTGACATTNCTCAATATTCAGAAAAAGCACTCCTGGTTGTTCGGTCTGATTAAATGGAAAGAACATAAGGGTGTTCGAGTGATAAATCACAATCCGAAAGCGAATATCGTTAGTTTACAAACCATAGATATAATGGAATGATGAAACAGATAAAGACAAAGCCAATCATGCCGAAGGATTTGAAGCAGGTTGGGAAGAAACACGTTGATAAGCTGCACAGTATTAAATGCCAAAGTAAAAAAGATTGAAAAGGGTTTTAATAATAATGTGTTATTAAGCGATGATCCACTCTACTGAGAAGTAGGGTGGATTTTTCTTNCTGGCTGGACTATTATTAGNAAAGAAAGATNTAATGGCAAGATTAGAGCGACCGAGAGGTCTAAAAATAACATTTAAGCCATCAGCAAGACA
>WFMC01000193.1 GCA_009177205.1 Bacteroidales bacterium | reverse complement strand
TACATCGGATTGTCAATGACTGACGGGGTTATCAACCTCCACACTCTTGACAGCATAGCCGAGTATTACGAGCAGGGTGAACGGGAACATATCTGCGTAGGTACTGCAAGATATTATCTCAAAGCCGACACGNTNGTGTTCACCGCTACNATGAANGGCAAGACAATCGCCACCGTTGAAATCTCCCTCAACGACTTTTCAATCCTACAATGCAGAGCCTTTGCCAATGATGTCTGCAAATATACTGAGCAGATAGCCGGTATCATAAACGCCAACAAGAAGATGATTGCCGAGAGAAAGAGAGCATAAGTTTAACCCGACCTCCGCCACTGACGGCGGAGGTCACAAATCCCCTCAAATATGACACGAATGACGCAAGACGGCATAAGCACAACAAAAGCCGGACAAGAGCAATATGAAACATTCTATTCCTCACACCGAGGTCGTAAGGTTCAGAGAGTGATGTACGACTACCGCACCGATGAAGGCGAATTGTTTTCAGTGGTAGCGCCAACTTTGAAGGAGTGCAGGAAGAAACGAGACGAATGGCTCACTAAGAAGAAATNACGACAATGCCATAGTCGNAACGAGAGNGGACAACCCTATGNGAATAGAGTTGCCCNCTCANTTTTTNTCTCAAAATTTCGGCCGCTGACGCGGCGTATGTTGCTTACAAGAACCTTATCAAATTGTTGTTTTCATTCTGATTGTTCCATCTGGTTCAACGTCAATACATCCCTCTCTTGCTATACAAAATATGGTCTTATCTGCCGAGGAAAGCAATAGGAGTGATAAAATTTCATTATTCAAATATTCTAGCATTAAATGTGTTGATTCCTTCTTTTTAGGGTCAATAGTTGTACTATCCTTAGCTATTGAATCAAACCTTTCTTTGATTGATCTCAAATATGCGACTTCATCTACTTGAGTCAAAATAGGTAAACTATTAATCCCTTCATCTAAAACGAAATTACTAATTTCAGATTCTATATCATTAAAAGCATAACATATCATAGCATGAGCAGAAAGTATTCGTAACAAATCAATCCCTTGTCTGTCATATTGCTTCATATCATGACGAACATATATCATATCCCAGTATGAATATAGCGAAAGGAACTGAATAGCGGTTTGTTCGGCAGCGTACAATTCGTTAATTTGGCCATCAGG
>WFMC01000126.1 GCA_009177205.1 Bacteroidales bacterium | reverse complement strand
GGAATAAATAAAGTCCTGTTATTGGGTGTCCTTCTATCAATCGGAGGAGTTCTTATTGGAAATGCTCAGTCAAACNATCAACTACTTTTTGNAGATGGAAAGGAATGGGTGGTTGCTCATGGAATAGTTGATTCGACACCGGAAGGAGATGCTACATTATCTACTCATCAACTATTAACTATCACAGTCGATGGGGAAGATGTAATAGAAGACATCTTGTGTAAGAGATTGAAAATAGAAGTTGAAAATCGTGCAGCCGCAGATTTTGACGGGACTATTTCGAGCCGATGCGGATTTTGCCATTTTCTCAATGGACCGCAGACGGAATTATATGTGTATGAAGACGGCGATAAAATCTATGTCTATCGCAATCCCGGACCCTATTATGTTTATCCCGAACCCGGAGCTGAAAATATGAATACGGAATTAAAATATGGCGACCCATATTTTGATTTATATGCCGACTTTTCCAACGGAGAAGATGAGAATGTACCCGGCTTGGGAACGGTAACGATGGTGGAATATCCTTTGTATAATAATGTTCCGCGACGCACGCTTTGGGCTAATTGGAACGACCCCATCGGACTTTACAATGGTCAAAACTGCTGGATTGAAGGGATTGGCGCAAGTACGCTTGCCAATTGCTTCCACAGGTATTCAGACCCTAATGAAGTATTTCCGACAATTTTAGGAGCGTCATACTTGGTAAGTTGCAAGCATAACGGGGAAACCTTATATGATGTTAGCGACAAGATGAAGCAACGTGGTATATATATCGGTTCTTCAGAAGCAGGGGTTGAATTGGCTGCCGAAGATGTTGATGAGGGCGAGTATTATAGTCTGCAGGGCATCAGAGTGGGTCATCCGGCGAAAGGGGAGATTTATATTAAATCAGGCAAGAAAATTAAATATTGATTGGGAAGCTATATCAATATTGGGATAATTAAGTTAATAAATAAAAATGTTGAAAGAGGGAGGGGGCGAGGAAAAGATTCGCTCCCTTTCAATTTAAGAGTAACTATCCGAACAAAGCCGAATATTATGGTTTCTTTTTACAAAACTTCATGATTTTTTCACTTTCTTGTTAAAATTATCACGGTTAAGGATTCCATTTATAAAATTTCTTAATGTTGAAATATTTTTAGGCAAACCTAACTTTTTCCTGATTTCACTTGCCATCACATTAATTCTACTCAATTCAATGTAAGCTCCTATTTCTTTATTATTTAAACCTAATGCCATTAAACACACAAATTTCACCTCGGAATCGGTCAGTCCGGCTACTTCACATCTTTTTATTAATTGGGGGTAGCAATTCTTCAATGAGTCATATAGATAAACAAGAAACTTTTCTCTATNATTTCTTATAGTATCTTCTATATTTCTGAAATCNTTGCTATAANNTTNATTACCGGTTATTATACTCTTNATCANTNCATCCAACAATTCCAGCCTCTGCAATAATGCCGCATTTATGTCAGGTTTCAATTCATTGTCACTTTTTAGCAGGAGCTCAAGTTGATTCTTTTCCGTTTCAAGAATCTTAACTTGTTCTTTCAAGAATCTTGATGTTAATTCCAGATTATCTTTTTCAAGAGTTAATTTTTCATTTTTTAAATATAATTTATCATATTCCAAATTTAATTCATTCTTGCTTTTTCTTATCTGTGCTTTACGTAATTTATTATTGCGCAGCATCAATGAAACTATAATAATAAAAACTATTATTGTTAGTAACACAATAAAAGTTATTATTTGAGTTTCTACTTGGAGGGTTGCTTTTCGCTCCTCCTCAACCTCTATTTTATGTTTTTCTTCAGCA
>WFMC01000092.1 GCA_009177205.1 Bacteroidales bacterium | reverse complement strand
AGAGCCTCTTCCACTGCATCAAGATACCACAGGGCATTTACAGGCGGAGTCTTCCCCCTCTTAACTGCTAACCAGCACTCCTTTTCGGTGGTGCTATGCTCTGTAAGCCATTGCCGAAACTCATTACGACTACAAATGTCAAGAATATTTTTCATGGTTTATAATTACGTTTTATTTCATCAATGGATTTGCCGCCAATGCCGAAATTCTCATCGGGGAGTTCCTTGATGGTCACAGTGAAGAATTGCACCGGAATGTGGGTTATCTCTGAGGCTGTAGCCGTGAACCGTTCAATAAGTTCTTTCTTCTGTTCGGCGGTTAGCCTTCCGCTTTCAATGGAAATGTATGGCATAATAATCTTCGATGGTCATTTTGTAGAAATGCTCGGTGCGCTTATCCCCGAGTGGTTAAACGATATCGTGGTTGGTATGATGAAATCTAAATCCACACTTTTCGCAGACGCGCTTCGATTTAATGTTATTCAATCCGAATACAAAGTAACGAAATTATTTTGAAGTTTTAACTATTAGGGCATTGAGAGTGATGGATTTTTAGACATTTCTAAACTTAGAAAAATAAATCAAGTTCTTTCGAAGACCGTCCATTATTAATGAGCAGGCATCACATTATCATCACCTTCTTTCAGAGGTGGAGTGCAAGATGATCAAGGTTTTGCTGGAGGAGAATGTTTATCCGATGACTTCAAACTCTGGCTGAGCCGCCATTCCGGACTAAGCATTGATGAAGCCCTACACCGATACCGAGACGAACAGAAACAACGTTCGCGAGTGAGATTGAAGCATTAGTCGGCGTAGCCGGTATGCGTTTGCGTAGTAATCAATACTCACCGCAAAGCCAAGCAACGTCGTAAAGGACCGAGACTTTAATCTATCTCCGAAAGATTGGATTTCCCTTTCTCACGGAAAATTTATTGAATTATTATCCTCATAGTGAGAAACCTATTGACAAGTATTAGAATTTTTTGTAACTTTGCACTCGCATATCGCCCGCGGAGTCCCGATATGGGGTAAGCGAGGCGGGGATGCAGACATAATACAAGAGCGTTTATCCACTCTTATCTCTGGTTTCTTGAAATGTGGCAGTTTCAAAACTCTAACTCAGGGATGAAGCAACGATAGACGCCTTTCGGGTATGATATACCTATGTTAGAGTGTGTAGCGATACATTCCCTTATTGTCATATATCATACAGCGTGAGGCTCCGCGTTGCTCGTTCTAGTTAGAATGGCACATGCCACAGCCTCAAGAAGCGGGACGAGTAACAGATACAGACTCTCACGCTCTTTTGTATATACTAATGCCAATGAGGTGAGTCCGGCGGCATCGAACGGTTTATGGCCATCTCAGCTAATTCTTCACATTTCCTGATTCAACGTAAGCATGGTAGTTGGACTGTCTATGGTATAGCGATAGCCTTGACAATTATAGCATGTGCGGTTGCAGTGGTGCTACGTTTATTTTCAGTCAATGATCTTCCGTTTCAGACATTTGCAGCTCTGATCGGTGTAATCATTACAGCTATCATTACAGGGGTACTTCTAAAGGGCCAAAGTGATTCAGAACGTATCCAGAAGGAACAGAGTGAAATTTTTAAAGAGAAATTATCAACATACAATAGGTTCCTTACGGCATTGTGCGCATATGTGACAGATAGCACAGAGAAGAATAAAAAAGCATTGATATTCTATACAATGGCCATTCGTATGCACGCTAAACCAGAAACGGTCAAGCATTTTACTGAAAAAGTAACCGAAATAATCCGCTCTACCGGAAGCGGAGATTCTTCCGAGGTAAGTGATTTGGTCAAAACTCTCAGTGGAATCAGTCAGCTCTTCCATAACGAATTGTACGATGAAAAGGATTCAGCAGATTTAGGGAATACGCTTGAATCTTTTGTAACTGCCATTTCAGGAAGCCAGGTTGAACCTACAGAGGAGCAGAAGAAGGAAGATTCTGAGGAGGAACAAAAAGAAGATGAAGAAGCAGTTACGAGTTCTAAGATTCAAGCCTGGGATACAAAAATTAAGGAACTTGCTTCAAGGGGTTGGATATTGAAGAATGGCAAAGACTCCTTCACAATCACATCAGACACAATACCCGTTCAGATTTCTGTGTACCGCAAGAAGGGTAAATATGTTGTGGNAGCCNCTAANGANGNTGACAGTGGGTNTTCACANCNTCTTAAGGACAATTTTGGTGGAGCACGCCGCTACGGCACTTGGTGGCGCGAGCTCCCCATATCCAATTATGGGGTAAAGCAGGATACGCTTTTAGATCAACTTCCTGTAAACGACCGTGCCCGTGCGTCCGTAATCAAATGGATTAATAAACTAATAGATTGTTTTTAACTTAAGTAATCATCGAACTCTCTGATTTTTAGTTGTCGGTTAAAGAGATCAATTCAGAAGGAAAATTAATTTAATAATTACTTTATGGTAAATGAAAATATAGTTGCTCGTTTCAAAAACGATGGAGATATAATCTGGGCAAATTGTCTTGATGTGGTTGACTGCATAATAATTGATGCAGAAGATAAAGATTATCGAATAGGTCAAGATGATCAAAAAAGTGTGAGAGAGAATTTCAAGAATGTAGAGGCAGATGAAGAAATCCTCTTTATTAGGGATTTGACTTTTTTTAATACTCGATGCCAAGGTTGTATAATAACAGATAAGGCATTATATTTTATGTTGGAGAAAAACAAACCTGAGAAAGCATTTGCTTTGACTTGGGCCGATATAAAGTCGATACAAATAGAAGATAAGAAGTTCTGTATTATAATGCAGGATTCCTCGAAACACTATATTGATACAAATCTTCTTTTGAAAAAGAAAGATCCAAGCGAAAAGATGCTTAAAAGAATTGCTAAATTTCTTAACGAAATCGCAGCATCTGAACTTTCTACACAACTTGACTCCGATGGCCTGAAAGAGAGCAATAATGAAGTTTATGATCATATGCCTCAACCTAAGAAAAATGCCGGAGAGTATTTGTCAGATATGTGCAAACTCGTTACAGGGGTTACAGCTTTACAGAATCGGAAAGCTGCAAATGAAAAGAAAGAGAAAGCAGAGAAAATCATGGAAGAAACCACACGACAAATAGAGCAGGTGCGGTTTCTTGCCCATACACGATTGGAGACATTTGGGCGCGTTCGTTGTGAGATACTTAAAACCACAGTTGGCCGCTTCATAAAAATTGTTGAATCACTTAATAACACCGTCAAAGAGAAAGTATATGAACTGTCATCCTCTCTTTCTTTGGGTGAAACTGACTTCAAGGAACTTGAGAGTGTGGAAATGAATGGCTCCAATCTGCTTGCCACAGCCACAACTGGGGGTAGTATCGCAGCAGCTGCATTAGCGGGTGTCCCTGCCGCTGTCAATGCGTCAGTTGCAGCTCTCTGTTCAGCAAGCACCGGCACTGCTATAAGTCAATTGTCTGGGGCTGCTGCGCGTCAGGCCACTCTCGCATGGCTTGGCGGAGGTTCAGTAGCTGCCGGAGGTGGTGGAGTGGCTGCGGGTGCAACTGTTTTGGCCGGCATTACTTGGGCTGCCACCGGAATAATGACTCTTGCTTCTGTTGGAATAGTTGCTGGTAAGATATACTCACAGAAACATACTGATGCGGAAAAGTATCTCGCAGATGTTGAAACATGGCAAGCGAAGTCTTTGGCTGCATCTGAGATAATGAAGGGAGTGGTAATGAGGAGCGATGAATTATTATCGGTTACTTCTCGTCTTGAAGGACGTATTATTCCCGCGTTGGATGAATTGGATGCCATAGTTCCCATTTTCTCTCCTGTTAATCCGGAACATGCCAAGACATTCCAGCGTGCTGCAATACTTGTAAAGTCAATGAGTGAATTGGCACAGACTCCATTGCTTGATGAAAAAGGCAATCTCAACAAGCAGTCACTCATTATGGTTGATAAAACTCAAAAAATCCTAAACCATCAGTTAGCATGAAATTAGACTTCAAGAAGATCCAGGAACTTGCATCTCAAGTGCCTGACATTATATCAAAAGGTCAGCAGGTTATCGGAACTGTGCAAACAGTTGCCGAAACCTTCCGCGTTAAAGATTCTATCCCAAAACCGGCTTTATCGGCAGAATCGAAAATACACTCAGCCGATACGGAGGAGGGTGTATTGCAAGAGGATGAGATCATTGAATCTGAATATAACGAATCAGAAAGCCTTGAGTTTGCAATAGCGGGAGTGGGATATTTGAAAGTCCCCGGAGATGTTACGGCAATGATAGGTGAAATGGCTCGTCAGGCTAATGAGACAATGCGCTTTTGTGAGGAGCAAAAAACGATAAGAACTGAGATTCGCGCTAATGCTGCTGTGGAAATTACAAAAATAAACGCAATGGCTGACATGGTGCGTGATTATCTCAAACGGTCTTTTGACGAAAGAGCCAGATTGTTTGATAATTATTTCTCGGTTCTTGACAAGGCACTCGAAAGCGGTGACAACACCCTCGTGGCCCAAACACTTCAATCCATTAACTCTCTTGCGGCTTCCGGTCCATTCAAGGATCTTGCGGACTTAGGCAAAGTTTCAACTATGCTCGCAGAAGGAGGCGAATGGGATATATAAACCTAAAACCAATTAATAGAAAATCCAGTATGACTACCACAACATTCAGAGCATCTACATCGACGATGCCGCCCATCATGAGATTCACTCCGTCAACTCCTATTAAGGAGATGGAAATCGAAACACCGAAGTATGATTACTATCGTCAAATCACCGGTTATGAAATGAGAACCGTCAGTACCAAAAGTATTCACCGCGAATCGACAAGAAAAAAGAGTGGATCTACTGGCTACGTTACTGCAAGCGACACAAAGAACGCAGCCGACGATACAAAATCTGTGAAATGATCCTTATTGTTACTAATAAAGAGGATATCCACCCGACACCTGTTATTGAGCATCTCGAAAGAATGGGTACTCCATTCTTTCGGCTCAACACGGAATCACTATTGTCGGATTATGACTTTGAATGGAATTGTAATCCAACTTCCGGGAGTGATTTCCGAATAAAGAATGTCTACACCGGATTGGAAGTATTAGGTCATGAAATTGGTTCAGTGTGGGAGCGCCGCCCTATTGTTCCGTCTGAATTGAGAATTCCAAATATTGATGAGATAAATTCACATAATCTCAAGGAAGCTCACGGATTTCTTTCATTTCTGCTTTATTATCTTGGTGACAGATATTGTTTAGGGAATCATCTTTTTGACCGGAGCTCGGCATCAAAAATGCTTCAACTAAAACTGGCTCTTGAATTGGGGATGGTCATTCCTGACACTTGCTTTTCTAACAATAAGTCAGCAATATCTGCCTTCGCAAGAAAACATGCTGTTGTCTGTCTTAAATCCATAGACAATGACAATATATGGTTTGACGATTCACTCAGAGAATATGTCTTATACACTCAGGCCGTAAAATCGAAAGACCTTCTTGCTTTGTCGGATGATGCCTTCACTCAAACAGTAAGTTATTTGCAAGAATATATTGAAAAAGAGTTTGAACTACGCATTACCGTGGTTGGAGACAATGCATTTGCTTGTAAAATTGATTCTCAACAGATGGATAAGACCTCCGGGCAAATTGATTGGAGACAGGGACTAAATTGTGGTTTAATACATACCGAATACGTTTTACCCTCTTCCATCGCCAACTTCTGCCGCAAATTTCTACATAAGCTCAATCTGAATTTCGGATGCTTCGATTTCATTGTAACTCCTAAAGGTGAGTATGTTTTTCTTGAATGTAATCCAAATGGCCAATGGCTATGGATAGAACAGGAGACCGGAATGGAAATCTCTAAGTGTATAGCAACCACTTTAGTTATGCATGACATAAATATTAATCAAAAAACTATCACCTATGCCAACAGTAACAATTAAGGGAGTGTGTCAGATGAATGGTCCGAAACCATTCACTCGTACAATCGAATGCTCCTCATCAGAAACCGGATACTATTCCCAACTCATGGGAAATAAATCCAAGCAGGCACAATGGATTCACGCCAACTTTCCCGGAGTAGATACCGATCGGGGCTACTCAATGAGTGTAAACATCAGCTAATAGATATCTTGAGTTATGAAGAGAAATAATGAAATTTTCGGTTTCTGGTATCGCAGAGAAGAAGACCTGGGGTGCTTCTTCACCATTATTCTATTGCCTATTTTGATACCGATATGGTTAATAGGTTTAGTCTTCAAGTTTTTCGGACTTATTTGGAGCATCTTAAGAATANTTCTCTGATTTTTGAGTAACTNCTCAGGTATTATATTCAACAAAAATATTGATAATCAGTAGAGGCGCGATTCATTGCTGNTATGATACCNGAGTAGTTNCNATTNTTTGTATTCACCGCTTTACGTTGTGCCTGGNCTATTTGCACTTTATCTGCTACTGAAGTGNACATGTCGGCTTATATTCGGATTGTTGGACTATGCATTTCTGATAGGACTGATCGCAGTTATAATATGGTATTTCAGATTACCCAAATGTAGAAGACATCAACTCCACGAGTGTATAAAAACAAACATCAAATCCATTGGTCAGAAACTTGGTTTATATTAAGGGAAGGAGCTGTCATAAAGCCGTTCCATTTTATCGATTGAACAATGGTTTTGTATCAGTTAAGGCTGTAATATCCGAATAAATAAAATAAGGAACGAGTAACCTACTCTTCGAGTTGGATAAGTTCAGGGGTTTCCCTCCTGACAATACCATTCGAACCGGATGTTTACCAGATCTTCTGATTTGGTGTGGTGACCCGGCTGATTTTTGGTTGAGGTCACCACATTTGACTCGGTCGAGCCTCGTCGAGCTAAAGGTTTTACCGCTCGATTATAGTTAAACACTGTTAAAATTTTGGGGTTGTAAGGTTGGTGAATAGGAATGAACGATGATGAATGGCTATGAATTATAAGCTGATTTATATTGATAATCAAAATTTTACATATCTGCCGAAATAAATATCTCTCACCGTAGCATACATAACCCTTAATATTTCAGTAATTTATAGTCGGTCTTGTGACTGATNTGATGACTCGNAGGGGTATGNGTGCAAGAAGGATCGCTANGTAATTGAANCTTAGCGGTCTAACGATATTGATATTCGTTGTAATGTTCTTAGGTTGGTAGACTGCCGCGTATTACGAAAATCCGTCTTCTGAGACTATATGCCATTGTAGTAAGCACTTATATGAGATAGACGAATGGCTGAAAGAGAGAAAAGATTTCATAAGGATGCAAGATCCTAAGGCTAATCTACTAGTCGGAGAGGTTGTGAACACCAAAAGTGAAACACCACCTCTCTTTCTTGATGGGTATTAGGTTTTGAAAATATTTGTTTAGATTATTGTTTACTATCATATTCAGCTTTTGAAATCTCTTTGATAGGATCATCTAANCNNATATTTACNGATTTNTCAATNCANCTGACNTTTNTNGGATCNCCCCAATATCCNTATGTNGCTAAACGACTTAATCCTTTNACCCAATATGACCATTCCTTTACNGAAGAAGNNTNNTCTAATGGGGTNNTNTTTTCTATTTTGACNGCTTTTCTATATANCTTTTTNCCNTCGANCGTAAANGAGACATAAACAAATTTTGCAGAACACGTTGCTTTCTCTCCATTCACAGTTTCTGTCCAATTAACAGTATTGTTGTCTTTAGGTAGCAGAAACATCGTTATTTTGTCCGAAGATCGGCGAGAACCCATTATATTTTTAATAATTTGTTGCGTACTAACAATTGCCTGTCGGTCTTCGTCTATTGTTAATTTATATGTATCTTCAGCCATTTTTTTTGCCGAATATCCATTCCATATTTCAGTGTTTTTGGTTAGAATATTGCCGTTTGATAGACTATAAGTTGCTACCATATTCGGATTTTCTGAATTAGGCGACATTATGTATGAGAATTTAGCAAAAGGATAGAAGTATTCTTGCATATCTACTTCAACTGTTTGGGCTGATGATTCAAGACAAGTGAACGCTACAAGAAGTAGCATTAGCCACTTTATAAATTTACAATTCTTTTTCATAGATGAAATATGGGGGGGTATGATTATTGTTTCATAAGATTATAGTTTTCTCACAATCCATGTCGTACAATTTAATATACCTCCAGTTAAGGCAATATCGTTGTAATCGATTGTTTCAATGATTTTGTTCGGGAAGACTTCTTTGAGTATTGCAAGTGCTTCTGTATCTCTATTGCCGGGAACGCTAAATACAGGCATAACAATGAGGTTTCCTACTTCAAGATAATTTAAGTATATTCCTATTGCATGGTCGTAATTGCCTTTGATTTTATGTTCAAACCATGGGAAGTTAATATATTTTAGATTAGCTTTTTCAAGCGCTTTGACAATAGCATTTTTCATGTACTTGAAATCTTGATCGAGATTATTTACAAGTACTGTATTCTCGTCAACAAAGCGAATCATACCGTCGGCATGACCAGTGAAATCATACTCCGGCTTATAGGCAGGAATTATAATAATCTCACATTCAAGAAGAGTGGACAGTTCATTAATGAGTTTTTCTTTGTCCCAGTCCGGATTCTCAGAAANNATNCGGNCNGTTAATGATGGCTTTATTGCCANGCATGACAACNTTNCCTCCATCANNATTGATGTCTGAANAANTTGGATGAATTTTATTGACTTCATCAACGAGTCTAACATCCGACCGTGAATCCGAATATTCAGGGGCTTTTAGATATGTTGGGTCATATTTAAATTGAATAAGTTTGCCACTCGGAGTTTGCACGGGCATATAATCTCTACACCATATATCTTTCGTCCCTTCAAGGAATGCAAAAGGTATATTATGTTTATTCAGAATATCAGTCAGACGCTTGCAAGTTTCTGTATATTGTTTCGCTATGATTGCTGATAGATACACTGTCTCTGTGCCAGTTTTATCTTTGTCGGTGGTTTTCATGATTTTGGCTTCTGGATGAATAGACGTCATCGTGTTAGAATCAGTTTTCAAATGGCGTGTTGTCCAATCATTTCGGAATTTCTTCTCATCGTATCCGAGAAGAAGTTTACAGATTTCGGGAGTTGGCTCTATCTGGTTCTCATTGCATATATCATAGAAAATTGCCAGTTTGGATCGCCCATTGGAGTGAAACCCATTGATATATGAGGAGGAGATATGCTGTGACGACATCATTAAGCGTTTGTCAATAATAGAAAGTATTCGATGCTGACGCTTAATAGATGTGTTTGTATCTGCTAATTCTGTCATTAAAACCGTAAGAGACTTTTGCTTTACTAATTTATATCCGCCCCATATTGCACTGCCAATTGCCAGTAAACTTGCAGCGATACTCAAAGTTGATTCAATGCTCATAGTTTAGTCATTCTTATTTNTTTATCCAGATACCCTCGGCAAATCCAGAACCCTTGATACTATCTTCACTTACGATTTCAAATAACAGGTCAGATTTATCCGTTCTAACACGGATGAACTCTTCATCTCTTTCGTAGCTGGAAGCAAATGAACCCATGATTGTCTTTATAACAATAGTTGATTTGCCTTTAAATTCAAGAATCGGATATAGGGGATTCTCCTTGGATTCCCACTTTCCATTAATATTAAATTCTCTTTTAGGCGTAATTTCAGACTCTCCTTGAATGAGAGAATCATTTATAGTTTGGGAGTCTTCATGTCCTGAATGGACACATGAACCAAATAGTAAGATTGATAAGGTCAGACATACGCACATCTGATAGCATATTTTCATTTAAATTTAATGCGATCCGCTCGTCTCCTTCGGAATCGGCTGATTTTATAGCGTTATAAAAAGAAAAGCGCGGGACGATTCTACTGAATATCTGATTCGAGGCATCGCCAAACGCCTACAACGCAATAAACAGTCCGCTCCCACGCCTTATCGGATATCTATACCCCTTGTTGGGGAGCGGATATGCGACAAGCATGAGCGTCTTTTGACTGCTTATCCTGCGTTTCAAAGATTGGCGATTTTCGAATCAAGGATAAAGCAAAAACGCTTTCCAAATATGTCTGGTCGTGACACAATGTGCCTTACCGACTGCAAATATACATAAAAAATCTTAGATTTCTACACCGGCAAAATAAAAACAAGACCGGCTACCGCAATTTACTTGATATTGAAGACGGCGAGTAGTTATTTGTGATTTACCAATTCAATTGCTTGTTTTCCGGTCATTCGCTCAATCGTCATTTCCAGTGCCAAGCATCGGTTTAAACCTTTCTTGATTTCTTCACTCAAACTATCCTCATCATTAGGATTACATCTACGCCCAAGGATCTCAAGAAGATGTTTCTTCTCTGAGTCGTTTTCCACTATTCGGATTTTACCGAATATAATAACGCTTTGGAATTATGTGGTGTAAGTCTCCGGGTGAATTTCATCTTTAGCAATTATAGTAAAACTCGCATTGCTATTCTGCTTGATTAAATCAACTTTATGCCCGCTTAATGCCGAATGGAAATATAGTTTTCCATTATCATACACATGGCTAAGAGGAACGCCGTAAGGCTGCCTATCTTCTCCACATAAGGCAAGTACCCCTGATGTCGTGGAACGGAGTATCTGTAAACTTTCTTCTTCCGAAAGTAATTGCTTAAAGCATCGCATTTTCTTTTCCATCAGTGCACAAGTTTTAATCCAATTACTGAAATTATCAGAGTTGTTATAAACAACATTCTCCAAAAAGTAGCCGGCTCATTGAAAAATATAATGCCGACAATCACGGTTCCGACTGCGCCAATTCCGGTCCACACAGGATATGCAGTGCCTATTGGAATGGTTTGCACCGCTTTTGAAAGCAATATCATACTTAGGGTGAGGCAAACAAGAAAACCTATGCCCCAAAGGCACCACGGAGTCCCGGTTAAGCCTTT
>WFMC01000008.1 GCA_009177205.1 Bacteroidales bacterium | reverse complement strand
GAGCCGTGCAAAATTCATACGAAACTTATTGCGTTTTTTTGTCTATTCAAAAAAAATACATATCTTTGCAATTGAATTGNTACGCATCGATTCAAGACATTGTTAACAANAGGCGTTATGCCTACTGCTTGTATGTGAAAAGCGTCGGAAACTTATCACAATGCACAAGAGATGGCAAAACGGACTCCACGTTATAAGCGTGGAGCTGATTATTCTACATCTTACGATAAAGGTACTCCTACCCCCTTCACATAAAGGCGTGGCACAGCAGTCCATGCCTCTTTTATTTATATTTTAACGGTCGATGGGCTGTAAGACCACCAAAATTACAATGGAAAAATCATTAAAGAAAGCATGGCTTCTTCCTCTTTTTATATGCGCTTTAATGTCTTGCTTTGTCTTGACTTCTTGCGGTAATGAATCAAAAGTTGAGCCGAACTTCCAAAACAATCCAACCGAAATGTCGAAGGAACATCCTTTAACATCTAAGTTGAAAGGCACGAGTTGGCATATTGATAGTAAAACGAATAACGATGGTGAGATAGATAACTCTTCAATCATTACTGATGTTTATTTTACTGATATACCATATAATAATGACGTATTACAAATTGATTATCTAAATGATAAAACCTATTATGTTGGATATGTTAACTACAAATATGACTCAGAGTGGGGATCGAATAAAATAGCGTGGCGCCTTGATGATGCATACGGAAATGGGTCCTTTTTAAGTACATGTTTGTTGACAGATAATTCTAGTTATAGGATACAATATGAATTAATTGCACCTCATTATGGTGTCAAAGGAAGTGTTTTAGATCTTTCCTCTAACTCTATGGTAGTTGGTCATGAATCGGGTTTGCTCCGCGTATATTTTTCACCTTCACAATGGAGAGACGGTAATGAATCTGGTAATGGAGGAGGTGGTTCCATCTCTTATGAGAAGCCTGAGATAGGGTTAGAATCGTATGACTGCTACACCAATTCCATAATAGCGTACTATAGAATCTATAACCAAGAAAATGCAAAGGTAACATCTGCAAAGGGTTATTATGGTGCTTCATCAGCATCTACATCTGTCAATGCTACCGTTGGTGGAACTCGAATTACTGTTAAATTCTCCGGCTTGAAAGCTAATACGACTTATTATATTAAATGTACAGCTACCGGTAAGGGAGGCTCTGGGTCTTCTGAAACCACACGTTTGTCTACAACGAGATAATCAAGGTAACGGGGTTGTGTTCAATTTTGACATACCCTCCGCGTCTCCATTTCGGTATGGCCGGCAACCTACGCTGACTTTTCTTTCTCCGCTAGCTACGAAAGCGCTTCGCGATAACCGAGCCGTGAGGACGGGCCGCCAATCTCCGTTCTCCAATCNTAGCGAGCCGCCATTCGCCANCATCCNCCCACCCATAGANGACTGATGAACGCACGGACTTTCACCGGTGGCACTNGCCATATCACGCCATTGCAGGGCAGAGAAGATTTATCGCCTCCGGGCATAATNTNTGCGGTTGTCATTATCGACNCCACCCGGAACGTGTCGGGCANTGGCATTTTACCGCCCATTTCCATTCTCCGCTCCACAGCCCCAGTCATTGCCAACTCCGAGCATCGTAGGTCATAGGTTCCGTGAACTCCACTTATGACTTACGACCGTTGCGGACTTCGGAGCGAGAGATTGCGCCCTCCGTCTCCATTATACTTTCCATCGCCATCCCTCCAAAGTCGGGGGTTGGGTCGCTCCATTGTGCCTATGGTTACAAACTCTCTTTGACGGTTACATAAGTCCAGCAACAAGCCGGTAACAAAAACTTCCTATACGGAGTAACAAAAATGAGGTCAAGCGACCTCTTTTATTATTTTGTTATTTTTGTTGGTTCTATATTGGTTCTTGATTACGCAATCTACCTTTGTACTACTTGAATATCAGTGATGTAACAAATATTCCAAACGAGCAAACATGCAGAAGCCTCACGCAGAATATGTTCGCGATTCCTTAAATGACATTCTCATGCCATATAAGAAGCATCAACACATTTCCACAAAGACATCTACCGTTTGCTTCATTCTTGACGAATCTAAGAAAGTTGCGAAGTTTCTAACTATCAAGAAAGAGCGTCGAGTAAACGCATTCAAAATTTAATTTGGAGACACGGATGTATCTCCCAACAGTCCCTCCCGCATTGCCCGAGACCGGGCTTCTGCGTAGCGGTCTGTATACGCAAAATTATAAATAGTTTTTTATTTATCCAAATTTTTAATACTATTTAAGTTTTTGTGTGATTTTTCTTTATCTAACAGTATGATGGAATAAAAATAATATAAAAAAAGAATCGCAAGTGGAGACTTACGATTCCTTTTTCAATTCTAATTTTTAATTTCTTACATGATTATTTTGATGGTCTTCTTGCCAACGTTGCCAAGAGTGTCCTTGCCCGTCATCTTGGCAATGTAAACTCCGGGTTCCATATCAATTTCCAATTGCGATGCGTAACCGGTAGCTTCCAAATCGGCATAAGAGGCTACCTTACAACCGGTGGCTGAGAAGATTTCGATCTTCAAATCTTGTGTGTTCTCAGGTGCGGAATATGTCAAATATCCGCTGCCGTAGGTCAATGTCATAGTGTCGAAAGCAATTGATGATTCAACTTCTGTCGGCAGAGAAGGCTGACCCAAAGAGAGCCACACCGGTTCTGTTGTTTTAACATTAGGAAGTTTCAGGTAAAGTTTATTGTTATTTGTGTCGTGGTAATAAGCCGGAGAATCAGAATTTAATACTTCCTGTTCGCTATTCTTTGATGTCAACGATTCACTTGATTCTTCGCGATAATCACCGGGAGCGCGACGACGAGAGGATGCTTGCGGATATTCCTCTTTCACAATTTTCACCAAATCTTCTGTCAACGCGCTGTTGCCGGCTCCTTTCACTTTGAAATCATGAATTCTGAAATGGTAATCACGGTTTTCCGGCATCCCTTCGTAGCCGTTGCCCTCTTGCGAGATGCTGATGATGAAAGATTGATTGTCGCTGTTATAACCTCTGAAACGGGTCATAAGGTAATTATTTGATTTGAGAGGATTAACCTCCTGATGGTCGTCGTCATAAAATTCGCCTACAGAACCTTCCTCATCGTCATTATCAGTAGCAAAATAGTCAATGATATATTTTGTGTTGTCAGCTTCTGCAGTGGAAGTAAACGTGTCTTGTTGATAACGAATTATAAACGAACCTCTTCTCATGAAATGAGGGATCACACTCACAGGAGCATTATAGTTGACATGCTGATGGCTTGAATATACAGTATTAAAGTTATTCATATCAAGCCAATCTCCTTCGGGGAAGGTAATTTCCTTATTTGTAGAATTGTTAAGTACCGGGGCAACAAAGAGGTCAGGACCCCACATATAAGACCCTATTTCATTTGCCAAAACCGATTTATTGCTGTCGGCATAGTTTGCCGGACGAGCAATGGGAGTGCCATTGAGGGAATAATTAAATGATTGAGTATAGGTGTAGGGGAGATAAGCGTATCTAAGGTTGATGGCATTACGTACATCATTTTGGATGGAGTTATACTCCGAATTCCATACTTCAGGCTTCACGGAAGAGTGCGTCCTCATTGAAGGATAGAATACACCCAATTGCACCCATCTGCGATATAAGTCGGGGTTAGTGCCACTTGCTGAGAAACCTCCTATATCGGAGCCCAAGTAACTCACGCCAGACATTGCGCTACTTACAAGAGCCGGAACTTGCGCTGCAAGACCTGCCCATGAGCGGGCGATATCACCGGTCCAGGGGAATGCATTATAACGTTGCATACCTGATGTTCCGGCGCGGGGCATTGTTATGAAGCGTTGTTCAGGTTTCTGTTCCTTCACAGCATCGAATGCCAATTTATTCCATCTCAAGCCATATTCGTTATGGATCTGGTCGTAACTGCTGCCGTCAATATATTGAGAATCGCGGTCATGTTTTTCCGGTTCGCCGAGATCAAGCCACCAGCTGTCGATACCTTCAGCTGTGCGATCTTTATATTTCCCTTTAAACCATTCGCAAGCGTCAGGGTTAGTAATATCAATGAGTCCTACATGGTCGCTGCTGAGCCATTCCATGCCATTAACATGGTCATCAGCGAAATAACCGTTGTTTTTAAGGAAATCATAGTTTCCGCATCTTGAAGTGAAATAAGGTTCGGTAATCGCGATGGAATGCACATTCTGANTGCGTAAATTCTGCATCATTTCCTGTGGGTTAGGATAAGATGTTGTATTCCAATNAAGTTTACCCATTCCGTGAGTGCCGCTTTCATAGTTGCCTGTCTGCCAATGGATATCAAATACAATGCCATCGATCGGGATATTTATTGCCTTTGTCTTGCTTACGGCTTCCTCTGCTTCTTGGCGAGTTGCGAAGCTGAATTTAGATGTGATGTAACCTAAAGCCCAATAGGGAGGGAGTTCCTGAAGCCCTGTCAGTCGGGTATAATTCTGCATTGCAGAAATCATGTCTCCTCCGCCGATATAATAGTATGCCACCGGAGTCACCGAACTACTTGAGAAAGAGGAGCCGTTTTTAGAAGGATAGATTTTTGCATTAAGAGTATGGTCGTCAAAATACACGCCATAACCTTCAGTGGAAACATAATAGGGTATGCAGATATTGCGTGATAGAGACTGACCTTGACCCCAGTTGCCCTGCTGATTATTATTCATTACCATCGAATTACCTTCCCAATTGGTGATGTTGCCGTTATAGCCTCCTCCATAGAATGCCTTGTCGTTTGCAGGATTGAACCTTACACTGACATTACCTACTTTATTGGTGAAATTAGTAGATTCAGAAAGTGTAGGAACTGATGAACTATTATCATTATAGAAAGAAAGTAATGATGTTGCTTTTTCGACGCCTACTTTCACTCCGCCCGGGACTGAGAAGAAAAGGGTATTATCATCTTCAGATTGGGAGAAAGAACCTTGCGGAATTCCGTAAGAATTTCTTGTCGACTCATCCACGACTGATATAGATTCTCTTTCCGTTGCGTCAAGATTGGAATTGCGGAGGGTAAATACTTTTATTATCTCCTTACTCCATGGGGTCAGGAATATTTTACCATTTTCGGAAGTAATTATTGCCTTGCCATCACTTATTTCCCAATCAGTAACCGCACCTAATTCCTCTCCTACGGGGGTTATGGGACGGAGGTTTATTATGAGGTCATCATCGTATTGCTTGGTATTTCCGCTTGCGTCGCGGAAAATTATCATCAATCTGTCGTAGGAAGTGTCTGCATCAACTCCCATCCATGATGCTATAGTCGGGTTAAATTCAAGTGTAAACAGGTCAGGGTTCGTGGCAGACTGAGTCATCTGGTATCTTCTATCAAGATTAGACCAATTATTNGGAGCGCCNTTGATTGTCTCGCTTCCTTCTACATATAATCCGGGATATAAATAGATATTGTCAACATTTNTGAGCNGACTGTTTNGAGTGNATGANNTANTGAANTAGAGGGTGGCTTTTTGTTGAGCTGTAGGATAATCCGGTTNAATCCAATATTCTTTTTCGGGCAACACATTGTTTGGGTCAAATTCGGATTTAAGTCCTCTGTCGCCACTTATAGTATAGATATGTCCGTCTTTAACTAAAAATGATTCGGTCATTTGCTCTTTAGAACTTCCGACTAAAGTATAAAATTTGCAATGCAAAGAATAATTTTCGGNAGNAANGAAACTNACATCGTAAGTAGNGCTGTTAAGGAATGATGCCATGTGGNGGTCAAGATTAGGGGTTATGCCTGTTATCTCTACATTAACATTTTCCCAACCAACATTATTATAGAAAGAGATCGTGTATTCCCTATCATCCCCAGGTTCAATCACCGGAGGTGTATATTCCTCCCAACTATGGTTGCCATCGTGATGATAAATCATTGAAGTGCCCTGAAGATGCAACCCCTCCTCATTATTACCCGGATAACGATTGTTCCGATTATCATTACTGCAGAAAATTACATAGCAATTATTCTCAAATTTACTCGGCAATGAATATATCCAATAGCCGGTTTCTTCATCAAATGTCATTGGTGCGCCGGGCCAATCGGCATTATGCGTATTATTGTCAATATAAACGTACGCATATAGATTGGTCCATGACGAAGGCACATCCGCATAAATGAAAACATCACCGGTAACGGGTTCGGGGTCGTCACCTCCGCCTCCACCTCCACCGGATATATAGTCATCTAAAGTTTTATCGGAGTTTCCGGTTTTGGTGAATACCATATTGTCATAATTTGAGCCCAAAGTCAGGTCATCAGTTTGGTTGGTTCCACCACCACTGCCATTATTGAAGATTATATTAGCCTGTCCATTGAAATTATACTCATATTCCCATATATTATCATTTGAGGTCGGGGTCATTTCTTCTCCGGGCCAATCATGATTTGTTGGTGACCAACAATAGACATAAACTTTGCTCCAACCTGTGCCGGAATTGTCAAAATAAATTTTTTCAGCAGAAGCCTGCAAGGTGAATCCTAACAGACATACGAGCATAATTAATGAAAGAAGCCTAAAAAGTTTCATAATAATTAAATTTCAAAGTAGCATTGATTATTCATCTCTGAAAAATCAATCATTTTAAAAATCAAATTAAATTATTAAATGTAAAGAATCTATTTATATTTAAAATTAAGAGTTTCTTAATTTATCGCGCTTTTTTAATGCGAAGAAGAGTAAACAGCAGATAATGAAGTCTGCGCTTACTGCAATTATTAATTGCAGAGTCTTTCCGCTTTGGATAAAATCTTTCCCAAACCATAAGGCAAAAGTCAGTCCGTATAGAAAGAGCAATATCGGAAGCCAAATATATCTGTTTTTTCTCATCATCAAGTTGCGGGTGTTTCTTTGTTTTCTATAACTTCCTGATAATATTGAGAATTTTCAGGTATAAATTTGCCTGAATTCAGATGCTCATAAATTTGAATACAACTCAGAGCATCAAAAGCGGCGTATGCTTGCTGAGGGAGAGTAAGTTGAGACGCTTCCCAGTTTGTGAGTCTTTGCCCCTTGGAAATTCTTTTTCCGAAAAGAATAGCATAAATTCTTGACAAGGAATTATCTGCTATTTTAAAGTTCTTCACGTATGGTTGGAGATCAACAAAACCTCCGGGTTCCAAAGTGTACATCTTGCGAAGATTGTGAAAATCGTCATGTAGGGATACGCCGATTTTCAATTTGGTTTCATCCTCTAAAATATCCTTGATTTTTTGGGGAAGTCCTATTTTGTTAAGCCTGATTAGAAAACAGTCTGTCTTGGTAGATAATTGGAGGAGAGCGACCTGAAAGGTTTGTCCCTTTTTGAAACTCGGGCGTGTCTCAGTGTCAAATCCTATGATTGAAGCTTCATTCAGAACATCAGCAGCATAATCTATTTTATCCTCACTGTCAATAAGATGAATGTTACCAACATATTCCGCTGCGGGAAGAGTGGCAAGTTCAGCCTTGGAGATGGATACGATATACTGTTTTTGTTCTTTTAAAGACATGAGATTCCGAATGGTTAATATGACTATACCTTTCAATTGGAGTTATAAAGGCATAATCAATGCAAATTTAACAAAAATATGTTAAAATTCCGAGGGGTTGCAAAAAAATCAATTATTAAAAATTGTGAATTATATTGTAAAAATATCTGCGGAATCCATTGAATTGATCTTACAGTTGTCATGAGACTTCATTCTCCATCTCCATCCAAAGTGTTTCAGGATAATGATTTGCCATGTAATTTTTAATATATTCCCGCGCATCTTCCGAGATGGTTTTGTCATAGTCAAAATGAGGGTTATATATGACGGAATAAATATCAATTTCTCTTGTTTTTAATGCTTCGAGGGTCAGCAGGGTGTCAGAGATTGAACCTAATTTCCCGTTTGTCACGACAATAGCCGGGAGATTATTCTCCTTTATATAATCAATTGTCAGATAATTTTCAGAAACGGGGACCATCACGCCTCCGGCGCCCTCAATTAGTAATACATCATATTTTGACGTCAAATATTTAGAGACGTTCTTAATCACATCAAGATTTATTGTGCGATTATCAATTTTTGCAGCCAGATGAGGTGATGCCGGATAAGAGAAAATGATTGGAGCAGTTAGATGTTCAATATCTTCAGGAAGTAGAGGAAGGTTCATTATTTTCCTATGCATTTCAATATCTTCACTCATATCTTTATTTCCTGTCTGAATAAATTTCTGAGTGATAACTGACTTTCCTTCTTTAATAAACTGATTTGCCAACCACCCGGTAGCCCATGATTTACCCACATCGGTTCCTATTCCGGTTATAAAATAAGTTTTGTTCATAACTATTGACTTGATTTAAAAAATTGGGGAGTCATTTCGACTCCCCATTTATGAAAAGAATTGTGTGTGTTTTAAATTACCACGCAAACATCGGGTAATCATTCATCATTTCGTTGACTTCCTGGCGAACCTCCTTGATAACGTTTTCATCATCTGCATTTGAAAGAACGCGGTCGATAAGATCAGCGATTTTCACCATCTCTTCCTCTTTGGCGCCACGAGTTGTGATGGCAGCAGTGCCGAAGCGCAATCCTGAAGTCAAGAACGGGGAGCGACTGTCGTAGGGCACCATATTTTTGTTGGCAGTTATGTCTGCTTCAACTAAAACGCGTTCAGCTTTTTTGCCAGACATGTCGGGGAATTTTAGACGAAGATCAACAAGCATGCTGTGGTTGTCGGTGCCATCAGAAATAATTTTGTAGCCTTTATCCATAAGAGCCTTGGCAAGTGCGGCTGCATTCTTCTTCACTTGCACTGCATAGTCTTTCCATTCCGGTTGCAAACATTCTCCGAAAGCGACTGCTTTAGCTGCGATCACATGTTCGAGCGGACCACCTTGAACTCCGGGGAATACGGCTGAATCAAGGAGGGCAGACATTTTTTTGATTTCCCCTTTCGGAGTCTTTTTGCCCCAAGGGTTATCAAAGTCCTTACCCATCAGGATGAGTCCTCCGCGCGGACCGCGAAGAGTCTTATGGGTTGTGGTGGTTACTATATGAGCATGTTTAACAGGATTTTCAAGTAAACCTGCAGCAATCAGACCTGCGGGGTGAGCCATATCTACCATGAAGATAGCGCCGATTTCATCAGCCAATTTTCTGATGCGGGCATAATCCCATTCGCGGCTGTAGGCGGATGCACCGGCAATGATTAATTTTGGCTTTTCAGCGCGAGCCTTTTCCTCCATCTCTTCATAGTTAACTCTACCTGTCTCGGCATCTACTGTATAGGAGATAGGCTTAAACATAAGTCCGGAGAAGTTTACGGGACTGCCATGGCTGAGGTGTCCGCCGTGGCTGAGATCCATACCCATAAATGTATCACCCGGCTCGAGGCATGCCATGAATACTGCCATGTTTGCCTGAGCGCCGCTGTGAGGCTGAACGTTAGCCCATTCGGCATCGAAAAGTTTCTTTGCGCGTTCAATAGCAAGGTTTTCTGCTTCATCCACTACTTGACAACCGCCATAGTAACGTTTTGCAGGATAACCCTCAGCATATTTGTTTGTAAGGCAAGAACCCATGGCTCTCATGACTTCGTCACTTACAAAATTTTCACTTGCGATTAATTCTATACCGCGACGTTGGCGGAGATGTTCGCGATCGATAATGTCAAAAATTTGATTATCTCTTTGCATGGTTTTATAGATGTTAGATTCAGGTTATATTTCTGAATGTAAAGTTAAATAAAAAAAATGAGTCTGCCACATAAAAATGCGACAGACTCTAATTTTATTATCAAAAAATCTTTATTTCAGACTTTCAACGAATTTGATGTATTGAGTATTGTTGGGGTCATATTTCAAATAACCGTTGAAATATCTTTTTGCAGATTCAACATCCTTCTTGTCAAGATAATTGTTGCCGACAGTGTTATACATCAATTTTGCATCTCCGGCATAGCGGGAAGTGTCTTGCATAGCTTCCAATTTGTCTATTGCCTGAATATAGTAATTGATTCCTTCTTCTGCATTGTTCTTTGCAAATGACACGTCGCCTTTAATTTTCAACGGTTTATACATTGCCGGGTATAATTCTGCAGCTTTGTCGGTATAGCCTACTGCTTCATCATAGAATTTAGCAGATTGCAGAGGGTCTTTATCTTTCAATTCCACGCCTGCATAATATGCGAATACAGCTGCTTGCACCATGTCGTTATAGCCTGGATTCTTAGTGTATTTCAAATAAGATGAGTATGCTTCAGAAGCACCGGGCATATTGTTCATGTCAACTTCGAGCATTGCCAATGATTTATAGAAAGCAGCATTTTCCGGGTTGCTCTTAATAGCATCTTTCAAGACATCTGCTGCTTTTGCAAGAAGAGCATCCTTTTCAGCTTTATCCTCTTTCTTATTGGCTTCTTTTTGGAATTNGTCGGCTATCAAAATATAGTCGATGGGNGCGAATGAGTTTTTGCTATCTTTCAANTGGGCTGCATAGAGAGCTTCNGNCATTGGATAAAGTTTGTCTGCCATTGATGGGAGTTGGGCAGCATTCATGAACTGATAACGCTTCGCTGTGAAATTATTGGGATCTTTTTGCAAAAGTTGAGTTGCATAATCATATCCATCCAAATATTTGCCACCGTAGAAAAGCAAGAAAGCATAACGGTCTTCATCTTGCTTGAAGTGATTAGGGTTCTTAACATACTTTTCATATTCTTCCGCAGCTTCCTTATACATTGATTGATCGTAATATGCATTNGCAAGAGAACGCTGACCGAGTGCTGAATTGGGATTCTTTTCCAAGAGNTTTTTCAGCATGTTAATGCCGTATTGCGGATTAACTTTACGATAAAGGTTGGCATATTTGAAATAGGCTGCAGTTGCGTTTGAATCATAGTTAAGCGCCATCTCATATTTTGCACCTGCCCTGCCTGCGCTGCTTTGATTGTCTTCGCGTGCAATTCTATCACCCTCAAAAATATAGATGTCAGGATTAGTCATATCCTTCTTGTGAGCTTTTTCGAGAAGTTTTGTGATTTCCTTTTCATATTTTTCAGGGTCAACAGAATCGTATGCGCGTGCTTCGGCAATGTAAACGC